>CAVHVD010000076.1:0-15936 GCA_963639425.1 Faecalibacterium prausnitzii | reverse complement strand
TAGACATAGGTACCCAGGCACATAGGCATCAAGAATGACCATGAGGGCATGCACCAGCTATGGTGCATGCCCTCATTGCTGTAGTCTCGCCGAGAATCGAACTCGGATCAAAAGTTTAGGAAACTTCCGTTCTATCCATTGAACTACGAGACCGCATGACTCTGATTTTCGCCCGCAAAGGTACAGCTTAATGGGAGAAACACAAAGCGGGGCGGGGAAGAAATCTGTGCCGTGCGCCGCCGACGGGGTTAATTGGAGTGATTTTATTTTGAGGTTACACCGAACTTAACGACCTTTGCGAGCAAATGAAAAGACAATAAATAAACATTCAAATCATCACCATGGATAACCCAATAGAAGTAAAGGAGCTGAAGAGCGTCGTCGTGCGCTTCTCCGGCGACTCCGGCGACGGCATGCAGCTGGCCGGCAACATCTTCTCGACCATCTCGGCCACCGTCGGCAACGACATCAGCACATTTCCCGACTATCCGGCAGACATACGTGCCCCGCAAGGCTCGCTGACGGGTGTGTCCGGCTTTCAGGTGCACGTGGGTGCCGGTAAGGTCTACACCCCCGGCGACCAGTGCGACGTGCTCGTGGCAATGAACGCCGCCGCACTGAAGACGCAGCTGAAGTATGCCAAGCCCACCGCCGCCATCATTATCGACACCGATGCCTTCCAAAAGGGCGACCTACAGAAGGCTGAGTTCAAGACCGACAACCCCATAGAGGAGCTGGGCATCAAGCAGGATGTCATCGCAGCTCCCATCACGAAGCTCGTCGAGGAGTGCCTTGCCGACAGCGGCATGGACAAGAAGTCGATGCAGAAGTGCCGCAACATGTTCGCCGTCGGGCTGGTGTGCTGGCTCTTCAACCGCGACCTGACGCTTGCCGAGAACTTCGTCCGCGAGAAGTTCGCCAAGAAGCCCGCCATCGCCGAGGCCAACATCAAGGTGATCCACGCCGGTTATGACTACGGCCACAACACACACTCGTCCGTCTCGCACACATACAGAATCGAGAGCAAGGTGTCGCAGCCGGGACGCTACATGGACATCACCGGCAACAAGGCCACGGCCTACGGACTCATCGCCGCCGCCGAGAAGGCGGGTCTGCGGCTGTTCCTCGGCTCATACCCCATCACCCCCGCCACCGACATCCTCCACGAGCTGGCGAAGCACAAGTCGCTGGGTGTCATCACCATGCAGTGCGAGGACGAGATTTCCGGCTGCGCATCGGCCATC
Organism: Faecalibacterium prausnitzii; assembly: GCA_963639425.1. Classification (GTDB taxonomy): domain Bacteria; phylum Bacteroidota; class Bacteroidia; order Bacteroidales; family Bacteroidaceae; genus Bacteroides. The sequence continues at coordinate 14,692 of CAVHVD010000076.1, read as the reverse complement.
GGGGCATCGTTCGCCGGTGCACTGGCCGTGACCTCCACCTCCGGCCCGGGCATCTGTCTGAAGTCTGAGGCGATGAACCTCGCCGTGATGACGGAGCTGCCGCTCGTGATTGTCGACGTGCAGCGCGGCGGCCCCTCCACCGGCCTGCCCACCAAGTCCGAGCAGTCCGACCTGCTGGCGGCACTCTTCGGACGCAGTGGCGAAAGCCCCATGCCCGTGATCGCCGCCACCTCACCCACCGACTGCTTCGACAAGGCATATCTCGCGGCAAAGACGGCACTCGAGCACATGACCCCCGTCATCCTGCTCACCGATGCCTTCATCGCCAACGGCTCCTCGGCATGGCGTCTGCCCGACCTTGGCGACTATCCCGAGATCACGCCGCCCTACGCCACGGCGGAGATGAAAGGCAACTACGCACCCTATCGCCGCAACCCCGACACCGGTGTGCGCTACTGGGCACTCCCCGGGCAGGAGGGATACACGCACATCGTCGGCGGCCTTGAGAAGGACAGCAACACCGGAGCCATCTCCACCGCCCCCGACAACCACGACAAGATGGTGCGCCTGCGTGCCGAGAAGGTTGCACGCATCCCCGTGCCCGATGTCACCGTTGAGGGCTGCGCCGCCGATGCCGACCTGCTCATCGTGGGCTTCGGCAGCACCTACGGACACCTCTACACAGCCATGAAGGAACTGAACGACAGCGGCCGCAAGGTGGCACTGGCGCAGTTCAGCTTCATCAACCCGCTGCCCCGTAACACCGCAGCCGTGCTGCGCCGCTACCCCAAGGTGGTCGTGGCCGAGCAGAACCTCGGACAGTTCGCGGGCTACCTGCGCATGAAGGTCGACGGCTTCGCGCCTTACCAGTTCAACGAGGTCAAGGGACAGCCGTTCACCGTCAGCCGTCTGGTTGAGGCGTTCACGGAGATATTGGAAAAGTAGTTAAGTCAACCCTAAAAGAAGAACATAAGATATGAGCGAATATACATCAAACGACTTCAAGAAAGGCCAGCCCCGCTGGTGCCCGGGCTGCGGCGACCACTCGTTCCTCGCCTCCCTCCACCGTGCCATGTCCGAGTTGGGCATAGCACCCAGTGACATCGCGGTGATCTCCGGCATCGGCTGCTCCAGCCGCCTGCCCTACTACATGAACACCTATGCCATGCAGACCATCCACGGACGCGCCGCCGCCATAGCCTCCGGCGCGAAGGTCGCCAACCCACGGCTCACCGTGTGGCAGGTATCCGGCGACGGCGACGGCCTCGCCATCGGCGGCAACCACTTCATCCACGCCATACGCCGCAACGTCGACCTCAACATGATCCTGCTGAACAACCGCATCTACGGGCTCACCAAGGGGCAGTACTCGCCCACCTCGCCGCGTGGCTTCGTCAGCAAGTCGTCGCCCTACGGCACGGTGGAGGATCCGTTCCATCCCGCTGAGCTGTGCTTCGGTGCACGCGGACGCTTCTTCGCCCGCGCCGCCGCTGCCGACATGGCCGGTACCGTCAGCATACTCAAGGCTGCGGCACAGCACAAGGGTGCCGCCGTCTGCGAGATCTTACAGAACTGCATGATCTTCAACAACGGAGCCTACGACAACGTGGCACGCCGCGAAGACCGCGCACGCAACGCCATCTACCTCGAGCACGGCAAGCCCATGATCTTCGGCATCAACAACGAATACGGACTCATGCAGGAAGGCTTCGGACTGAAGGTCGTCAAGCTCGGCGAGAACGGCATCACCGAGAAGGACATACTGGTTCACGATGCCCACTGCGAGGATAACACCCTACAGCTGAAGCTCGCACTCATGGAGGGACCGGACTTCCCCGTCGCCCTCGGCGTGATCAGGGATGTCGACGCACCGACATACAACGATGCCGTATACGCACAGATTGACGAGGTCTCCGGCAAGAAGAACTACCACAACTTCAGCGAGCTGCTGCTCACCAACGACACCTGGGTCGAGGGATAGACGATATTTCTGAAGATATATATTCGTGGGGGTCAAGGATATATATGATTAGGTGCTATACTTATATATGATTAGGGTGTAACGATATATAACTGTAACCCCTACGGATATATATCTTCAGAAGTCACGGTTATATATGTATGGATGCAGCAGTTGTGGACGTACATCCGTAGTCATGTGGATGTACGTCTATAGCCGCAAGGTTGTACGTCCATAGACTTGTGGACGTACATTCACAGCCCCGTGGCTGTACGGTCACAGGTCTCCATGTCCTGTGGCTTGTCAGCGAACGAGCAGCATCGGGCGTGCGCCGTCGCCCCAATAGAGCCTATAAATTTATCGGGATCCGGCCAAAAACTTATCCCGATAAAGTACCCACTTTATCGGGTACTTTTTGGGAAGTTATCGCGATAACTTTTTCACTGTATCGCGATAAGTTTTTCGAGTGCGCGGCGCGCCCCCATTTTGTGCTCCAAAATTCTGTTTTTTAACATAAAGAAAGAAAAAACGGGCGGCGCACGGTAATACAGGATTGGGAGAAAAGTATTACTTTTGCGCCTTGGAGGTGGAGGAAGCGCAGTACGTGCGCACATATATATAATAGGTGTAACGGATTTTATATTTTTCAACTTAAATACATTTTCGAAAATGGCAAAGTTTGACAAATCAGTGTTAGCAAGCTACGGAATCCAGACGGGAACGTCGGAGGTTCTGTACAATCCGTCGTATGAAGTACTGTTCGACGAGGAGACAAAGCCGGGTCTGACAGGCTTCGACAAGGCTCAGGAGACAGAGCTGGGTGCAGTCAACGTGATGACCGGTATCTACACCGGCCGTTCGCCCAAGGACAAGTACATCGTTGACGACGAGAACTCTCACGACACCGTTTGGTGGGACAGCGAGGAATATCACAATGACAACCACCGCGCAAGCAAGGAGACATGGAACGTCGTGAAGAAGCTCGCGCAGGAAGAGCTGAGCTACAAGAAGCTCTACGTTGTCGACGGTTTCTGCGGCACACACAAGGACACCCGCATGAAGATCCGCTTCATCATGGAGGTGGCATGGCAGGCACACTTCGTGACCAACATGTTCATCCGTCCGAAGACAGAGGCTGACCTGGAGCAGGAGCCTGACTTCATCGTCTACACGGCATCGAAGAGCAAGGTCGAGAACTACAAGGAGTTAGGTCTGAACTCGGAGACGGCAGTAGTCTTCAACGTGACCACCAAGGAGCAGGTGATTCTGAACACATGGTATGGCGGCGAGATGAAGAAGGGTATGTTCTCGATGCAGAACTACTTCCTCCCGTTGCGCGGCATCGCCTCAATGCACTGCTCTGCCAACACCGACATGAACGGTGAGAACACAGCCATCTTCTTCGGCCTATCCGGCACGGGCAAGACCACGCTGTCTACCGACCCGAAGCGCAAGCTGATCGGCGACGACGAGCACGGCTGGGACGACAACGGCGTGTTCAACCTCGAGGGTGGCTGCTATGCCAAGGTCATCAACCTCGACAAGGACGCAGAGCCTGACATCTACGGTGCCATCAAGCGCGACGCGCTGCTGGAGAACGTGACAGTGGACAAGGACGGCAAGATCGACTTCGCCGACAAGAGCGTCACGGAGAACACCCGCGTCAGCTACCCAATCTATCACATCAAGAACATCCAGCGTCCCGAGAGCGAGGGTCCGGATGCAAAGCAGGTCATCTTCCTGTCTGCCGATGCCTTCGGCGTGCTGCCTCCGGTATCTATCCTGAACTCGGAGCAGACGAAGTACTACTTCCTGTCGGGCTTCACAGCAAAGCTGGCCGGCACAGAGCGCGGCATCACAGAGCCTACCCCCACATTCTCGGCTTGCTTCGGCCAGGCATTTCTGGAGCTGCACCCGACGAAATATGCTGAGGAGCTGGTGAAGAAGATGGAGAAGAGCGGTGCGAAGGCATACCTCGTCAACACGGGCTGGAACGGCACAGGCAAGCGCATCTCAATCCGCGACACACGTGGCATCATTGACGCTATCCTGAACCACTCTATCGACAAGGCTCCGACGAAGACAATCCCTCACTTCGACTTCGTGGTTCCCACGCAGCTTGAGGGCGTTGATCCTCACATCCTCGATCCTCGCGACACCTATGCAAATGCCGCACAGTGGGAGGAGAAGGCAAAGGATCTGGCAAGCCGCTTCATCAAGAACTTCAAGAAGTATGAGAGCAACGAGGCAGGCAAGGCTCTTGTAGCTGCCGGTCCGAAGCTCTAATCAGGGAGTTGATTATAGTTAGATAGACGGGCTGCACCGCGCAAGCGATGCAGCCCGTTCTTTTTCTCTCCGCCTGTCAGCTTTTGAATACATCAAGGGGGCTGTGCCACACAAAACTTCGGCACAGCCCCCTTGGTGTATCACCCCCTCCTCACTCTGGAAAAGGGACTCATATATATTATTCGGCGTTGCGACTGAGTCGCTTGCGCTCGTTCTCGTCGAGAATAATCTTGCGCATACGCATGGACTTCGGCGTGACCTCCACGTATTCGTCTTCCTTGATGTATTCGAGTGCCTCCTCAAGCGAGAACTGCACAGGGGGTATCAGGCGCACCTTGTCGTCCGAGCCGGAGGCGCGCATGTTCGTCAGCTTCTTGGACTTCGTGACGTTGATCACGAGGTCGCGCTCATGCACGTGCTCGCCCACGACCTCACCGGCATAGACCTCCTCCTGCGGGGAGATGAAGAAGCGTCCGCGATCCTGCAACTTGTCAATGGCATAGGCAAAGGCTGTACCGGTCTCCATGGCAATCATCGAACCGTTGGTGCGGCGCACGATGTCGCCCTTATAGGGCTGGTACTCCTTGAAGCGGTGAGCCATGATGGCCTCACCTGTCGATGCCGTCAGGACATTGGTGCGCAGGCCGATAATGCCGCGCGAAGGTATGTCGAACTCCAGGTTCACGCGGTCGGCACCGCCGTCCTCCATCTTCAGGAGGTCACCCTTGCGGCGTGTCACCATGTCAATGATCTTGCTTGAGAACTCGGTGGGCACGTTGATGTCCAGCTCCTCAATGGGTTCGCACTTCACGCCGTCAATCTCCTTGTAGATGACCTGCGGCTGTCCGACCTGCAACTCATAGCCCTCGCGGCGCATGGTCTCAATCAGCACCGACAGGTGCAGCACGCCACGGCCGGAGACGACCCAACGCCCTTCGGTCTCGCTCTTGGCGACACGCAGAGCCAAGTTCTTCTCCAGCTCGCGGTCCAGGCGTTCCTGGATGTGGCGGGAGGTGACAAACTTGCCCTCCTTGCCGAAGAAGGGGGAGTCGTTGATGGTGAAGAGCATGCTCATGGTGGGTTCGTCGATGGCTATCGGCGGCAGTGCCTCGGGGTTGTCGAAGTCGCAGATGGTGTCGCCGATCTCGAAGCTCTCCAAGCCAATGATGGCGCAGATGTCGCCAGACGATACCTCGGGCGTGCGCTTGTGTCCCATGCCTTCGAAGGTGTGCAGCTCCTTGATCTTGGTCTTCATCATCTCACCTGTGCGGCGAGCCAGCGTGACGTTCATGCCCTCACGGATGGTTCCGCGATGCACGCGCCCCACGGCTATGCGACCCGTGTATGACGAGTAGTCGAGTGAGGTGATGAGCATCTGCAAGGGTCCCTCAAGCTGTTGCGGAGCGGGTATGTTGTCTATGATGCAGTCGAGCAGAGGGGTGATGTTGTCGGTCGGGGTGTGCCAGTCGGTGCTCATCCATCCGTTCTTTGCCGAGCCGTAGATGAGGGGGTAGTCCAACTGTTCCTCCGTGGCGTTGAGATTGAACATCAGGTCGAACACCATCTCATTCACCTCGTCGGGGCGGCAGTTGGGCTTGTCGACTTTGTTGATGACGACGATGGGCTTCAGCCCTATCTGCAAAGCTTTCTGTAGCACGAAGCGTGTCTGCGGCATCGGGCCTTCGAAAGCATCCACCAGCAGCAGGCAGCCGTCGGCCATGTTGAGAACACGCTCCACCTCACCGCCGAAGTCGCTGTGCCCCGGAGTGTCGATGATGTTGATCTTCGTCCCCTTATAGTTTATCGAGACGTTCTTGGAGAGGATCGTTATGCCCCTCTCGCGCTCAATCTCGTTGTTGTCAAGTATCAGCTCGCCTGTGGCCTGATTGTCGCGGAAGAGATGTCCTGCCAACAACATCTTGTCGACAAGCGTGGTCTTGCCGTGATCCACGTGCGCAATGATTGCTATGTTCCTAATGTTCTGCATATAATACCTATTTCTAACGGGGTGCAAAATTAGACAAAAAAACGGGACGCACATACCGGCCGCATCTGAAAATGTAGGCCGTCGTGGCGACAGCGGCAAACTTTTTAGACCGAAGATGTTGTGCGATTGAAAACAAGCCATTACCTTTGCGCTGTGTTTATGTGTGAAGGCACGGGGATAATTCTTCCTTAGCTCAGTCGGTTAGAGCATCTGACTGTTAATCAGAGGGTCCTTGGTTCAAGTCCAAGAGGAAGAGCAGATAGGTATGAAGGGAATGTCGGTAAGAGAGAACGGCGTTCCCTTTCTTTGTCATAGCGGGGATGTTGCTACCTTATTATATGGAGAACGCCATTGAGGCAGGGTGCGACGAAGCAGGACGTGGCTGTCTGGCCGGTCCGGTGTTCGCCGCCGCGGTGGTGTTGCCGTCCGACTATGCTAACAGCCTGCTGAACGACTCAAAGCAACTGACGGAGCACCGCCGTTATGAACTGCGTGAGGTCGTCAAACGCGACGCACTGGCATGGGCTGTGGGCGTGGTCGACAATGAGGAAATCGACAAGATAAACATCCTAAACGCCAGTATCAAAGCCATGCACTTAGCACTGGATCAGCTGACACTGCGCCCACAGCACATCATCGTCGACGGGAACCGCTTCCGCCCATACGGGACAATTCCCTACCACACCGTGGTGAAGGGTGATGGCAAATATCTGTCGATAGCGGCGGCATCGATCCTGGCCAAGACCTGCCGCGACGACTTCATGAACGGGATTGACGCGGAATTCCCCATCTACGGATGGAAGCGTAACAAGGGCTACCCCACGAAGGAACATCGCGAAGCCATAAGGCAACACGGCGTATCGCCATACCACCGCCAAACATTCAACCTCCTCGGAGACGCGCAGCTCTCCCTCGACTTTTAAGGACAATTAAGTACATTGCAAGCACAAAAGCAGGAATAAACAACATGAGAGACAACGGAACAGAGGAACAACAAGGCTCAAACAACGACACGTCATTGCCTGTTGCACTGTATTCAAGGGTGAAGGAGCATCTCGTGGAAATACACGGCAAGCCTGTTATGGCCGATGCAGACGTAGCAGAACTATATGGCGTAGAGACACGCAGAATAAACGAGGCTGTCAGAAACAATGCGGATAAGTTCCCGCGAGGCTACATGTTCGAGTTAAACAGTGAGGAGACTTTGAGTTTGCGGTCGAAAATTTCGACCACAAACGTTTCCTCCAAAAGCAGGGCAAGAACAAAAGTCTTTACCGAAAAGGGACTTTACATGCTCGCAACGATATTGAAGAGCAAGACCGCTACCGAAGTTACTTTTGCCATAATCGAGACCTTCGCCAAGGTCAGGAATCTGAAGCATGGATTAGTGAATCTGCATCGCGAGAAGGACAAGCAGAAACAGACCGAGAAGATGCACCGTTTCGGCGAACTGCTCTCCGACCTTGTAATGCCTGACCTCGAAACCACAGAGACAGAGTCTTCATTAGAGCTAAACTTTATCATCGGGAAGATAAAGCACACGGTGAAACGCATCAGAAGGAGTGACGGCACAGACAAGGAGACAGACGAATAAGAATGTCACAAGGAGAATCATATAAACACACACATAACAACATGAAAGCATTAAATCTATTGGCAATGGCCACAGCAGTACTGCTTGCCTCATGTGGAGGACAGAAGCAGCAGAATGAGCAGGGGAACCCCATACTCACCGTCAGTGGCGGACAGGTTCAGGGAGTGGTAACGGACTCGACAGACGTGATAGTGTATAAAGGCATTCCGTATGCTGCCGCTCCCGTGGGTGACCTACGTTGGCAAAAGCCCCAACCGGTGACACCGTGGGAGGGCGTGCGCACGGCAGATGCCTGGGGCAACGTCGCCATACAGGCCGCCCTCGACAATGGCGGCGGAGGCGGCAACTTCTATGTCAAGGAGTTCTATCAGGACGGCCTGCCGCCGACAAGCGAAGACTGCCTGTATCTCAACGTGTGGACACCTCGCAGTGTCGCCGGTAAGGTAGAGAGCAAGCTGCCTGTGGCGATGTGGATCCACGGCGGAGCATACGACCACGGCTGGGGCTATGAGATTACAATGGACGGACAGGAATGGGCAAAGCGGGGTGTGATACTCGTGACCATAAACTACCGCGTAGGCATCATCGGCTTCCTGGCGCACCCGGAGCTGTCGGCAGAGGCCGGTGGCGTGTCTGGCAACTACGGCACCCTCGACCAGATAGCAGCACTCAAGTGGATACGCGAGAACATCTCACAGTTCGGCGGTGACCCCGACAACATCACCATATTGGGACAGAGTGCCGGTGCCAGCAGCATCAAGAACCTCTGTCTGTCACCCGAGTCGAAGGGTCTCATCAGTCATGCTATCATACAAAGCGGTGGTGGCATATCAGGCCAACACAGCGGCACCGGTGCGGAGGCACTCAAGGCTTATGAGGAGCAGGGCAAGCACCTCATGGACAGCCTCGGCTACACCTCCCTCGAGCAGATGCGACAGATTTCCGCTGCCGAATTGCTGAAAATACAGCAGTCGGCAAACATGCGCTTCCGTCCCGTCACCGACGGCAAGTATCTCCCACAGACCTTCGACGACGCTGTGCTCGACGGCAACATTGCCGACGTGCCTTACATGATAGGTTACTGCGCCAACGACATAGGCAGTATGGGAGAGGCGATAAAGCTGTTCTGCGAGACACGCAACGCCCAAAGCCGACAGCCGGCATATATGTATCTGTTTGCACGTGCCCTGCCGGGCGATGACGCGGGGTCGTTCCACTCTTCAGAGCTGTGGTACACGTTCCACACGCTGAACCGCAGCTGGCGTCCGTTCACCGCCGCCGACTATGAGTTGGCCGACGAGATGACCGACAGCTGGACGAACTTCGCCAAGTATGGCAATCCTAATGGACAGAACGGCGGCACATGGGCACCATGCACCAAAGACAGCCCTTACATCAAGGAGTTTCAGGTCAGAGAGGCTGAATAAGGACACTCTGATGCGAGAGGTTACGCCGAAATAGAGTAACTTTGCAGCAAAACGAGTAAAAAATATATGGAAAAGAAATTCAAACGCACCACGATAACGGCCGCCCTGCCCTATGCCAACGGTCCCGTACACATAGGACACATGGCCGGCGTGTATATCCCCGCCGACACCTATGCGCGCTACCTGCGCCTCAAGCATGAGGAGGTGGTGTTCATCGGCGGCTCCGACGAGCACGGAGTGCCCGTCACCATCCGTGCACACAAAGAAGGCATCTCTGTGCAGGAGGTTGTGGATCGCTATCACAGTCTCATAAAGAAGTCGTTCGAGGATTTCGGCATTTCGTTCGACATATACAGCCGCACCACGAGTAGCATCCACCACAAGTTTGCCAGTGACTTCTTCCGCAAGCTCTATAACGATGGCAAGTTGGAGGAGAAGGTAACCGAGCAGTATTGCGACGAGGTCACGGGTGAGTTCTTGACCGACCGTAACATTGTTGGCGAATGTCCTCACTGTCACAACAAGGCCGCCTACGGCGACCAGTGCGAGGCATGCGGCTCCACGCTGTCGCCCGACGAGCTGATAAACCCCACGAACAAGAACAATCCGGGTCACGGATTAGTGAAACGCCCCACGAAGAACTGGTACCTGCCACTGAACCAATATCAGGAGTGGCTCCGCAAGTGGATTCTTGAGGGGCACAAGGAATGGCGCAGCAACGTGTATGGACAGTGCAAGAGCTGGCTGGACATGGATTTGGAGCCACGCGCCATGACGCGCGACCTCGACTGGGGCATACCTGTCCCCATAGAAGGTGCCGACGGCAAGGTGCTCTATGTGTGGTTTGATGCCCCGATAGGCTATATCTCGAACACCAAGGAGCTTTGCGACGCACACCCCGAGAAGTGGGGGACATGGCAGAAGTGGTGGCAGGACGAGGAGACACGCCTCATACACTTCATCGGCAAGGACAATATTGTGTTCCACTGCCTGATATTCCCTGTCATGATGAAAGCACACGGCGGCTATATCCTGCCTGACAATGTGCCGGCCAACGAGTTCCTAAACCTCGAAGGAGACAAGATCTCGACATCGCGCAACTGGGCCGTATGGCTCAATGAGTATCTTGTTGACTTCCCCTGCAAGCAGGACGTGTTGCGCTATGTACTTACGGCCAACGCGCCCGAGACAAAGGACAATGACTTCACATGGAAAGATTTCCAGGCACGCAACAACAATGAGCTTGTGGCCGTCTACGGTAACTTCGTGAACAGGGCACTACAGCTCACCGGCAAGTATTGGGACGGCATTACGCCGCAGTGTGGCGAACTGACCGACGATGACAAGGCGACGCTGGCAGAGCTGGCCGGTGCAAGAGAGAAGATAGAAAGTCTGCTCGACAACTTCAAGTTCCGTGATGCACAGAAAGAGGCGATGAACATTGCACGTTTGGGCAATAAGTACATCACCGACTGTGAACCGTGGAAGGTGTGGAAGACAGATCCCAAGCGCGTGGAGACCATACTGTATGTATGCCTACAGATTGTGGCCAATTTGGCGATAGCGTTCGAGCCGTTCCTGCCGATGAGCAGCAAGCGGCTGCGCGACATGATTGGCATGGACGGATGCGAGTGGAATAACCTGGGACGCACAGACCTGATAGAGGCCGGACGCAAGCTCGGCACGCCGTCGCTACTCTTTGAGAAGATTGAGGATGATGCTGTCGAGGCACAGGTGCAGAAGTTGCTGAAGACAAAGGAGGCAAACGAAGCGGCGGCATACAGGGCAAACCCCGTGCGCGACACCATAGACTACGAGGATTTCGGCAAGCTGGACATACGTGTGGGTACGGTGCTGGAGTGTAGCAAGGTGCCAAAGGCAGACAAGCTGCTACAGTTCCTCATAGACGACGGACTGGACAAACGTACCATCCTGAGCGGCATAGCAAAATACTACAAGCCGGAGGAACTGGTTGGCAAGCAGGTCTGCTTCATCGCTAATCTGGCACCCCGCAAGATACGCGGCATAGAAAGTCAGGGCATGATATTGTCGGCAGAGAACAACGACGGCAATCTGTCTGTCGTGACCGTATTGAGAGAGGTCAAGCCCGGCAGTGAGGTAAAGTAACAGTGTGCAGATGAGCGGCGACAATCTGAAGGCGAAGGCTGCCCGGGGATTGTTCTGGGGAGGCTTGAGCAACGGCATCCAGCAGTTGCTCGGTCTCGTCATCGGCATCTTTCTCGCACGCCTGCTGACGCAGGCAGACTATGGCATGGTCGGTGTGCTCACCGTCTTCTCGAGCATCGCCTCGGCATTGCAAGAGGGTGGTTTCATCTCGGCCATAAACAAGAAGAAAGAGGTCTGCCACAGAGACTACAATGCCGTGTTTTGGTTCAGCACGCTGTGCTCCGTCTGCGTTTACATCGTGCTGTATCTGCTGGCTCCACTCATTGCCGACTTCTACGGTGAGCCACGGCTGGTGCCACTGTCGCGCTATCTGTTCATCGGCTTCGTCATTTCAAGCCTAAGCGTCGCGCCGCGTGCCTGTCTGTTCCGCAACCTGAAGGTCAAGGAGACCTCAGTCATAAATGTCTGTGCACTGGCCGTATCCGGCATCGTGGGCGTGTCCATGGCTGCCACGGGATTTGCCTATTGGGGCATAGCGACACAGACCATCGTATATGTCAGCATCATCACGTTGCTCAACTTCCGCTTCGCGCATTGGCATCCGACACCGGATTTCTCTTTCGCCCCGATCAGAGAGATGTTCGGCTTCAGCAGCAAGCTGATTGTCACAAACGTATTCACCATACTAAACCAAAACCTGTTCTCGAACCTGCTCGGCAGGTTCTATACCATCAGGGAGGTGGGCAACTTCACACAAGCCAACAAGTGGAACAGCATGGGGCATACGCTCATCACCAATATGGTCAGTGGCGTGGCACAGCCTCTGTTCACGAAAGTGGAGGAAGACTCTACACGGCAGCTGGCCGTGTTCCGCAAGCTACTGCGCTTCACAGCCTTCTTCTCCTTTCCTCTGCTCCTCGGACTCGGATTTGTCTCCGAGGAACTAATCGTGATTGCCGTCACCGACAGATGGATTGAGAGCGCACATATCCTCAGTGTATTGTGCCTGTGGGGGGCATTCACACCTATATGTACGCTCTTTTCCAACCTCCTGATAAGCCGCGGACACTCCGACACATACATGTGGTGCACAATCGTCCTGTGCGTGTTGCAAGCTACAACCCTCTGCATCACGCACCCGCTTGGGCTTGATGTCATGCTGTGGACATTCACGGCGATAAACATCTTGTGGCTCTTTGTATGGTTCCACTTCGTCAGGCGCGAGACAGGGCTATCCCTCTCCGATATGTTCCGTGACATATCTCCTTATCTGCTGCTCACGGTTGCACTGATTGCCGCGTACCATTTGTTATTCGGCAGCATCGGCAATGTCTATGCAAGCATCGCCCTGAAGATTGTCTTCGTAGGCACGCTATATGTTGCCGTGCTGTGGCTTGCAGGCTCAGCGATACTGCGGGAATGTATCACTTTCCTAATGGGTAGAAAGGAGGACGGCAGATCATGAGGGTGCTCGCAATCATAGTCTCATACAACTTCATGCGATGGATAGACCGCTGCCTGCCGAGCCTGATGCAGCAGGAGAATGTGTGTCCCGACATCCTGATGGTGGACAATGGCTCTTCTGACGGCACATGCAGCTACATACGGGAGCACTATCCGCAGGTGCGGCTCGTGGAGAACCACAGCAACATGGGCTTCGGACGAGCCAACAACATCGGCTTGAAGATTGCCGAGGATGAGGGTTATGACGGCGTGTTGCTACTCAATCAGGATGCCTGGATCGACGGCGACTGTCTCGACAAGCTGGCAAGGGTCAGTGCCGGACATCCGCGGTATGGCATCCTTTCGCCAGTGCATCTGACGGGGGAACGCAAAGGCGTGGAGCACGGTTTCAGCGTCTACACAGGCATGACCGCCGTCAGGGACATCCCTAAGGACAAGGAGGCGGTGGAGGTGCCGTTCGTCAACGCCGCCATCTGGTATCTGCCTATATCCACAATAAAGACCGTCGGGCTGTTCGCACCGCTCTTCCATCATTATGGTGAGGACAGGGATTATGCCAACAGAGTGCGTTACCATCACCTCGCAACAGCTTACGTGCCGTCCGCCTGCGGCTGCCACGACCGTGCCGACAGACCGGCGACGCGCTCCGGCTTCCGTCGTTCGGAGTATGTCTATCACCTGTCCGAATATGCCAACATCAACTACAGCTTCGCCGGAGCTTTTGCTTTCGGCGTGCTCGCTGTCCTGAAGAAAGCCCTTAGCTCTCTGCTCAAAGGGCGTTGGAGAGATCTCCTGATGTATCTCGGCATGACCGCGGAGCTTACGGGCAGGAGCAAGGCTGTGATACGTACAAGGAAAGACATGACAAGGAGGACAAGGACATGACGCTTGCACCGATACTGCTGTTCGTCTACAACCGCCCGCAGCACACAAGGCGTGGCGTAGAGTCGCTGTTGCGCAACGCTCTTGCCAAGGACAGCCGGCTCATCATATACTCCGACGCGCCGAAGACTGCCGCCGAGGCAGACAGCGTAGCGCAGGTGCGCGAGTACATCCACGGCATCTCGGGGTTCAAGGAGATTGAGATAGTGGAACGCGAGGAGAACCGGGGCCTGGCACGCAGCATCATTGACGGCGTGACGGCGGCGGTCAATAGGTACGGCAGGGTGATTGTGCTCGAAGACGACCTCGTCGTCGCTCCGTACTTCCTGCGGTTCATGAACGAAGCTCTTGAAGTCTACAAGGACGAGCCGCGCGTGGGACACATACAGGCCTGCGACTTCACCCACGACGCCTCGCTGCCCGACACATTCCTCATAAGATGGACCGGCAGCTGGGGCTGGGGCACATGGGACAGGGCATGGCGTCTGTTCCAGCCCGACGGCAGGAAGCTGCTGACGGAGATGAAGCGACGGCGGCTGACGCGCGAGTTCGACTTCAACGGTGCCTACGGCTTCACCCGCATGCTGCTGCGGCAGACACAGGGTCGAAACAACTCGTGGGCAATACGCTGGAACGCATCGCTGTTCCTGCAGGGTGTGCTGTCGCTCAACGTCGGCAAGTCGCTGGCGCGAAACGAGGGCTTCGACGGCAGCGGCACCAACTGTGGCGGCGGCGGGCTGTATGCCTCAGACCTGTGGATGCAGCCGCTGAATGTCGTCAAGCCGGGAGTGGTAGAGGAGGACAAGGAAGCCCGCAAAGCTCTGGAACGCTATTATCGTCGCACCAACTCCTTCATGGCCAAAGCCATCAGACGCATCCGGCGGACACTCCGTGGCGACTTCGGTGCCTGACGCTGTCGGCACTTTCCAACGGCACCCAACGCCAATACACCAAACATTTCATTC
>CAVHVD010000075.1:0-26101 GCA_963639425.1 Faecalibacterium prausnitzii | reverse complement strand
GTTATAGGTTCGGAGAGAGCTTTCTTGCGCAAGTAGTAGAGAGTCCAGTCATAGGGCACTTTCTTCCCGTTACTGACCAGCTGTGGCTGGTGTTCGCAGAAATCACGGAGCATCTCGGCGAAAGACTCTTGAAAGAGGAATGTGCGCTTGCCGTTTGTTCCCTGGCTATAAGGCAGAAGCGGCTCGCCGTGGCTCTTGAATTTGCCAGGATGGTCAATGAAATCAATTTGCGCGTCAAACGATTGTGGCAAGAACCCCATCGTGTGCAGAACACGCAAGAGTCTTTCACGTCGGAGATTGGCTCTTTCATATAGTCGGCGGGTGCCTCTGAACCCTGTCCTTTCCGAGGCGGCAGACTTCAAGTTGCCTTTCTCATAGTCGCCCATCGTGGCGGCATCCATAGGGATGATGCGACAGCCTGCCTTAATGATTCTCTGTTCGTCGCTATCGACTAAAGCCCAACCGATACTGTTAGTTCCTAAATCAAGACCTAATATTCTGCTCATGATGTGTTACTTTTATGATTTCTGCGAATTTAACGAAAAAACATCAAAAGGATTGGGCTGTTAGTAAGAAAGACTTTACATTTGTGAAGATTTTAGCTAATCACAATAAGGATTATTCCGTTGTGAATACATTATGGGCGGGGAGACTCGCCCTTTTTTATTGCTATATGCTCGTGAAGCTCGCATCGGAGCTAATGATGCCCATCGTTGCCCTCCAAGGATGGGCATTCTTAGGTCGTTTGAACGGGCATCGTTGGGTGCTAAGCTTGCCCATCGTTAGATCCTAAGAATGGGCATCGTTAGAGTGCTTCTCGGGGCAAGCATGGAATTATTGAACGGGATTGTTCAAAAGTGAAGGCCTTTTGAACAAAAACGGGCTTGCGTGTTATAATCCTTTTTGATAGGTGCCAAGTCAATCAGTAAACCACAAGGCCGATGAGGCCTGCGGCGATGATCAGCATGATGGGATTGGCCTTGAAGCGTCGTGCGGCGATGAAGACGGCGAGGAACAGCAGGCAGCTGATGATGAACTGCCGCATGTCCTCTGTGGGTGAGCTGAAGTTTTCCTTGTCCATGAGCACGAGGGCGGCAGCAGCGAGCAGTCCCACGACCGCCGGTCTGAGGCCGCTGAAGACATCCGTCACGGGCTTGCTCTTTTGGTATTTCAGGAAGAACTTGCTGATTGTGAGCATCAGTATGAACGACGGCAGCACCACGGCAAGCGTTGCCACCACCGAGCCCCATACGCTGCCGGTGGCTGTGTAGCCCACGTAGGTTGCCGAGTTGATGCCGATGGGTCCCGGTGTCATCTGGCTGATGGCTACGATGTCCGTAAACTCCTGCGGCGTGAGCCAGTCGTGGCGTGTGACGACCTCGCCCTGAATCATCGACAGCATGGCATAGCCTCCTCCGAAGCCGAATAGACCTATCTTGAAGAAGGTGTAGAACAGTTGCAGATACAGCATTGTCATCTTTTGTCCTCCGCGGTTGTGGCACCGGCGTTGTTGCCATTGCCGTTGCCAATGTCCTTGTTGATGTAGCGTCCGTACAGCCAGCCTCCCACGCCGGCAGCCACAATGATCCATATCGGCGAGAACCCCAAGAGCCATATCAGCAGTGCGCTGACAACGGGAATCCACACGTTGTGACGATTGATTCGGGCAGACTTCGCCATGCTGAATGTTGGGGCTGCTATCAGTGCCACCACCGCCGGACGTATGCCTTTGAACATACGCTCGATGTACTGATTGTCCTTGTAGCTCGTGAAGAACAGTGCGATGGCGAGAATGATGCAGAACGATGGCAACACGCTGCCGAGCGTGGTGACAAGGCTGCCCTTGACACCACGCAGACGGTAGCCGATGAATATCGCTATGTTGACGGCAAAGACCCCTGGGCTTGACTGTGCTATTGCCAGCAGATCCACGAAGTCTTCGGGGGCGATCCACTGCCGTTTCTTGACAATCTCGTCTTCTATGAGCGGCAGCATGGCATAGCCTCCACCGATGGTGAACGCACCTATTTTGAAGAAGATGATGAACGCCTCCCAGTAGAACTTCAGCGACTTCGTCATCTTCTCTTCCTTTGCTCCACCCACTTACGCGCGTTGACGAAAGCCTCAATCCACGGTGTTACCTCGTCCGTCCGTCTGTCTTCTGGATAGTAGCCACACTGCCACGGGAAGAACGCACGCTCCAGATGTGGCATTATCGCCACGTGGCGGCCGTCGGCACTCGCCAGTCCGGCAGCGGAGAAGTCCGAGCCATTGGGATTGGCAGGGTATTCGTCGTAGCTGTACTTGGCAATGATGTTATAGTCGCTCTCTTGGCCTTTGAGGGCGAACTTGCCCTCGGCATGAGCCACCCAGATGCCAATCTTTGAACCACCGAGACTGCCGAACATCACGCTGTTGTTCTCGGGGATGGTGAGGCCGACAAACGCCGACTCGAACTTGTGTGAGTCGTTGTGAACCATCTTACCGATGTCCTTGCGGTCGGGCGATAGCAGGTTCAGCTCCATCATGAGCTGGCAGCCGTTGCACACTCCCAGCGACAGCGTGTCTTCCCGTGCGTAGTAGCGGTTCAGTGTCTCCTTGGCTTTGGGGCTGTAGAGGAATGCTCCTGCCCAGCCCTTGGCCGAGCCGAGCACGTCTGAGTTTGAAAAGCCTCCGCAGAACACGATCATGTTGACATCGTCCAGCGTCTCGGTGCCGTCTTCAAGGTCGGTCATTGTCACGTCCTTGACATCGAAGCCTGCCAGGTAGAGCGCGTATGCCATTTCGCGTTCGCTGTTCGTCCCCTTCTCGCGTATCACGGCGGCGTGCAGACCCGTGGGCTGGCGGCGTTCAGGCGAGATGGCGTATTGTTTCATTGTGCCTGTGAACGATGTGTTCAATTTGAACTCCACAGGCTGATGCTTGTAGTTCTCGAAACGTTGCAGGGCACATCCGCCACGGCTCTGCTTGCGGTCAAGCAGGTAGGATGATGTGTACCAGACATCGCGCAGACGGTCGATGTCGAACCTATGTTCTTCGCCGTCTTTGGTGACGGTCAGCTCGCGGCTGTCCTCAACCGGATGTCCTATCTTCACTGCTGCCACACCGGCATCTTCCAAGATCTGCATCACGGCGGCCTTGTCTTTGTCGCGCACCTGTATGACCACGCCGGGGTTCTCTGCGAAGAGAACCTTTATCAGGTCCTTCTCCTTCAGACCATCAAGATTGACAGACAGTCCGCCTTCCGTATTTGCGAAGCACATCTCCAAGAGCGTCGTCACCAGTCCTCCTGCCGATATGTCGTGTCCTGCCAGGATGAGGCCGCGGCCAATCATCTCCTGCACGGCGTTGAATGCTGCGCGGAAGTATTCGGCATCGCGGGTGCATGGCACGTCGTCGCCTATCTTGTTGAGGCTTTGTGAGAATGCCGAGCCGCCGAGCCGCAGCTCGTCGAAGCTGAAGTCGATGTGATAGAGCACTGTGCGCTTGTCGTTGACGATGACGGGCGACACGGTCTTCCTGACATCGCTGACCTCACCCCCTGCCGACACGATGACTGTCCCTGGAGCTATCACCTTCGTGCCGTCGGGATATTGCTGTGTCATGCTCAGTGAGTCCTTGCCTGTCGGCACGTTGATGCCAAGTGCGATGCAGAACCGGCTCAGTGCTTCGACAGCGGTGTACAGGCGTGCATCCTCGCCCTCCTGAGAGCGGCATGGCCACATCCAGTTGGCAGATAGTGACACGGTGTCGATGCCGTCCTTGAGCTGTGCCCACACGATGTTCGTGAGTGCTTCGCTGACCGCCATCACAGAGCCGGCAGCGGCATCGGCCAATGCCACCTGCGGCGCGTGACCGATGGATGTGGCTATGCCGGCATGGCCGCGATAGTCCAATGCCACCACGCCGCAGTCGCTCAACGGAAGCTGCAACGACCCTTGACATTGTTGGCGTGCAATCTTGCCGGTCACGGAGCGGTCTACCTTGTTCGTCAGCCAGTCCTTGCAAGCCACGGCCTCCATCTGTAGCACGTTGTTGAGATATTCGTGCAGATGTGACGGGTCGTATTCTGGCATTGCGTAGTGACGCTCGCGCGTCTTGTCTATCATGTATGTCTTTGGCGATGAGCCGAACATCTGGCTTACGGCAAGGTCGAACGGACGAACGCCGTCGGCCTGCTGGAACGCAAAGCGATGGTCTCCCGTGGTGTGTCCGACGACATACATCGGTGCACGCTCGCGGCGTGCAATCTTGCTCACGTGCTCAACGGCCTTGCGGTCTATGAGCAGTCCCATGCGTTCCTGGCTCTCGTTGGCTATTATCTCCTTGCTCGACAGCGTTCTGTCGCCTATCGGCAGCTTGCTCATGTCTATCAGTCCGCCACAGTCTTCGACCAGTTCGGACAGGCAGTTGACGTGTCCTGCGGCTCCGTGGTCGTGTATCGACACCACGGGATTCGTATCTTCCTCACACAACGCACGCACCACATTATATACACGCTTCTGCATCTCGGCGTTGGCACGCTGCACGGCATTCAGCTCCACACCGTTGCTGTAGCGTCCGGTGTCTACCGACGACACCGAGCCTCCGCCCAGTCCTATGCGGTAGTTGTCGCCGCCCATCACCACGATCTCCTCCCCAGGTTCGGCAGTACCTTTTATGCAGTCGCGTTCGGTGCCATAGCCCACGCCACCGGCCAGCATAATCACCTTGTCGTAGCCATAGACCTCACCGTTCTCCTTGTGCTCAAACGTCAGCAGTGAGCCACAAATCAGCGGCTGTCCGAACTTATTGCCGAAGTCGCTTGCACCGTTTGATGCCTTTATGAGTATCTGTTCAGGTGTCTGGTACAGCCATTTGCGCACCGGCAGTATCTGTTCCCATGCGCGGCCTTCTTCACTGCGCGGATATGAGGTGATGTAGACGGCTGTTCCCGCCAACGGCCATGAGCCTTTGCCACCGGCCATGCGGTCGCGTATCTCGCCTCCGGTGCCTGTTGACGCGCCGTTGAACGGCTCCACGGTCGTTGGGAAGTTATGCGTCTCAGCCTTGAAAGAAATAACGCTCTTTATGTCCTTCACTCTGAAGTAGTCCGGCTTGGAGTGGTCGGCAGGAGCAAATTGCTCTATCACGGGACCCTTGGCAAACGCCACGTTGTCCTTATATGCCGATATGATTCTGTTTGGATGGGCCTTGGTGGTGTTCTTTATGAGCTGGAAGAGCGACGAGGGTTTCTCCTCACCGTCTATTACGAATGTGCCGCCGAATATCTTGTGACGGCAGTGCTCGGAGTTTATCTGTGCGAAGCCGAAGACCTCGGAGTCGGTCAGCGGTCGTCCGCAGTCTTTCTCCACCTGCTTCAGGTAGTCCATCTCCTCTTTTGACAGAGCCAGTCCCTCCTTCTCGTTATATGCCTCAAGGTCTTCTATGTGTTCGATAGGTTCGGGCTTGCGGTTTGTGGTGAACACCTCTTGGTCAAGACCGTGGTACATGCGCTGAAGCATCTCGTCGTGCTCGGCACCGTCGTCTTTCACGGGGAAGTACTCCTCTATGCGCTCAATGCCGCTGATGCCCATGTTCTGCGTAATCTCCACGGCATTGGTGCTCCACGGGGTTATCATCTCGCGTCGCGGGCCGACGAACCATCCCGTAAGGTTTTCTTCACTCTCTGCCGTGGCGTTGCCGAATAGCCATGACAGCTTTTCCTCTTCTTGCTTGTCGGGAGTGTGGTTGCACTGCACGGCAATCACGCTCTCCTGTGGGGTCCTGAAAAAAAGAATCATTTATGTATTAGGTGCTTTTCTGTTTCCAGACGTGTGTGTATTGTGAATTAATGCCGCAAAGGTAGTGCAAGTTGAAGACAATATAAAACGAACACACTTCCATTTTTGCTCTGTCGCCGATGCGGCCTGCGCACACCGTATATCGCTGTTGTTCCTGCAATATTGTCTGATTACGCTACTTTGTTATTGACAAAACGTCAGTTGAATGTCGGTTCTCTGAGACAAAATGTCCGGTGTTGCTGCATGGCAGGCCGTTTGCGGAACGTTGGGCAAACAACTTAACAACGGAAAAGGAAAGGAAAAACGAATATGAATTTCAACGACTACACAATTAAGGCACAGGAAGCCGTGCAGGAGGCCATAAAGATTGTAGAGGCCAATGGCCAGCAAGCCATTGAGCCTGTGCATCTGTTGGCGGGCGTCATGAAGTCGGGCGAGAACATCGTGCGCTTCATCTGTCAGAAGCTCAGCGTCAATGAGCAGCAGCTGAGACTGCGGTTGGATCAAGAGATAAAGAAGCTGCCGCGTGTGCAGGGTGGGGAACCCTACCTGAGTCGTGATGCCAATTCGGTGTTGATGAAGGCCGAAGACTTCTCTAAGCAAATGGGCGACGAGTTTGTCTCCATAGAGCCTATCGTCATGGCACTGCTTGCCGTCAGCTCACCGGCCGCCGACATCCTCAAAGACCTCGGTATGAATGAGAAGGAACTGCGTGAAGCCATCAATGAGTTGCGCAAGGGCGACAAGGTCACTTCACAGTCGTCCGAAGACACCTATCAGGCCTTGGAGAAGTATGCTGTGAACCTCAATGAGTCGGCTCGCAGTGGCAAGCTGGATCCCGTCATCGGCCGTGACGACGAGATACGCCGTGTGCTGCAGATCCTCAGTCGGCGAACCAAGAACAATCCTATATTGATTGGCGAGCCGGGTACTGGTAAGACTGCCATTGCCGAAGGACTGGCACACAGAATCCTGCGTGGTGATGTGCCGGAGAACTTGAAGAACAAGCAGGTCTATTCGCTTGACATGGGCGCACTTATTGCCGGTGCCAAGTACAAGGGCGAGTTTGAGGAGAGACTGAAGGCAGTCATCAACGAGGTCAAGAAGTCCGAGGGGAACATAGTGCTCTTCATCGACGAGATACACACGCTGGTCGGTGCCGGCAAGAGCGAAGGTGCAATGGATGCGGCAAACATCCTGAAGCCTGCGCTGGCGCGTGGCGAAATTCGCTGCATCGGTGCCACCACGCTCGACGAATACCAAAAGTACTTCGAGAAGGACAAGGCTCTTGAACGTCGTTTCCAGACTGTCATGGTCGATGAGCCGAGCATCGCCGATTCGGTGTCGATACTCCGTGGCTTGAAGGAGCGTTATGAAAATCATCACCATGTGCGCATCAAGGACGATGCCATCATCGCTGCCGTCGAGCTTAGCAGCCGGTATATAACCGACCGCTTCCTGCCCGACAAGGCCATAGACCTGATGGATGAGGCAGCGGCCAAGCTGAGGATGGAGATTGACTCCGTGCCTGAAGAGCTTGATGAGATCACGCGAAAGATAAAGCAGCTGGAGATTGAGCGCGAGGCTATCAAGCGCGAAGACGATAAGTCCAAACTGGAGCAGATTGGCAAGGAGTTGGCCGAACTGAAGGAGCAGGAGAGCCAGTACAAGGCAAAGTGGCAGAGCGAGAAGACGTTGGTCAACAAAATTCAGCAGAACAAGTCGGAGATAGAACGCCTGAAGTTCGAGGCGGAGCGCGCCGAGCGCGAGGGCGACTATGGCAAGGTTGCCGAGATACGTTACGGCAAGATACAGAACCTCAACAAGGAGATTGAGGAGACACAGAAGAAGCTGCACTCGCTGCAAGGCGACAAGGCCATGATCAAGGAGGAGGTCAATGCCGAAGACATTGCCGATGTGGTGTCGCGTTGGACGGGGATACCTGTCAGCAAGATGATGCAAAGTGAGAAAGAGAAGCTGCTGCACCTGGAGGACGAGTTGCACAAGCGCGTCATCGGTCAGGACGAAGCCATACAGGCCATCGCCGATGCCATCCGCCGCAGCCGTGCCGGTCTGCAAGACCCGAAGAGGCCGATTGGTTCGTTCCTGTTCCTCGGCACCACGGGTGTGGGTAAGACGGAGCTGGCAAAGGCGTTGGCAGAGCTGCTGTTCGACGACGAGAGCATGATGACACGTATCGACATGTCCGAATATCAAGAGAAGTTCAGCGTGTCGCGGCTGGTCGGAGCACCTCCGGGCTACGTCGGATATGAGGAGGGCGGACAGCTCACCGAGGCCGTGCGGCGCAAGCCATACTCGGTCGTCCTGTTCGACGAGATTGAGAAGGCTCATCCCGACGTGTTCAACATCCTGTTGCAGGTGCTTGACGACGGTCGTCTGACGGACAACAAGGGTCGTACCGTCAACTTCAAGAACACGATTATCATCATGACCTCGAACATGGGCAGTGACTACATCCAAAGTCAGATAGGCCGCATCAACCCCACCAACAAGGCTCAGGTTATGACAGAGACGAAGAAGCACGTGGTGGAGATGCTGCGCAAGACCATACGTCCGGAGTTCCTCAACCGTATTGACGAGACCATTCTGTTCACGCCGCTGTCTGAGGACGAGATAAGGCAGATAGTACGCTTGCAGTTGGGCAACGTCAGGAACATGCTTAAGCAGCAGGGCATAGAGCTTGAAGCCACCGATGCCGCTGTCGACTACCTGGCACGTGTGGGCTACGATCCCGAGTTCGGTGCCCGTCCGGTCAAGCGTGCCATCCAGGAGTATGTCTTGAACGACTTGTCGAAGCGTCTGCTTGCCGACGATGTCAATCGGGACAAGCCTATCACGGTCGACTGCCGGAACGACAGTCTGGAGTTCAGGAACTGACGGCCAACGCCGTCTGTCGCCTGACAGACGAAGACAGAGGGGTGCATCCTTGGAGTAAGGATGCGCCCCTCTGTCGTTTTCCTACGTTCGGCTCTCGGTCACTGCCACGTGAATGTGTAGGCCGTTGTCTCCCTTTCGGTCACTTTGCCGCCTGTGGTTTCGGTCTCTGTCACTCTCGGTCTTGGTCATCTGCACCAGTTTCTTTTGGCTTGTCACCACCTTCACGTTGGCCTCTCCCGTGACCTGTGCCTGCACAGGGTTTGCCTTGCCCACAGACTGTGTCTGCTCGCTTGGCGTCACCACTGTCTCGCCTTTGGCGGTATTGCCGTGGTCTCCGCATGCTGTCATGCCCGCTGTCATCACTGCGGCCGCTGTCAGCGTAGCAATGAGAAATCCTGTTGTTCTCATACGTTTTCCTCATGTTGTTTGTTGTGAAACTTTCGCTTGTGCATACAAAGATTGCAATTTGTAACAGAAGCCCATCTGTGGACGTTCAACCACAAGTCTGTGGACGTTCAACCACAAGTCTGTGGACGTACAGCCACAAGTCTGTGGACGTACAACCACAAATCTGTGGACGTACAGCCATAAACGCCCCGATTTGCGCGTGTGTGGCTATGCTGTAAAAGCTATATATTGCATACTGTTCTTCGATTGTCAGCTGCCTGAGCCTTCGTCGGTGATGTGATGTCCGGCATACTTGGCATTGACAATGAGGATGAGGAACGGATGTGTCGTGTATGACATCTTCCGTCCTCGGCTGATGCGGTAGCGCAGGCGCAGTTCACCGGCTCCGGTCTCGTCCAGCGACACGTCCGTGATTTCGGTCTCGGCGGCTGTCGCAGGCAGGACTTTGGCAATCACAAACCGGCGGCTGAAGTCTATGGGCGTGGGCTGTCCGTCGTCGCCCATGGTGGTTGCCATGCCGAAATATCGGTCGAACTCATCACGGGAGGTTATCTTCAGCGATGCCGGCATCGGGGCATCGTTGCGGAAGAAGTAATTACGCGCTTCCGTGAAGCTGATGGTCTGCTCGTCTGCACACATGGACAGAAGGACTGTCGTCATCGCCATGAACACTGCCAATAGGTCTCTTGCTCTCATCTCTAAATCTTGTGTTGGTTCTCTGAAAATGGTCTATTCACCTATGTAATCGCGGCGGGACGCAAATCTTGCATGCCGCGCCATGAAAAAATTGCGACGGCGGTCGTGCAGGTGCAGTATGTCCGTCCCTGCCCGTTGCCGTTCTCGGGACGGGAGCGGCCTGTCAGGATGCGCAATGGCGGAAAAGTCGTACCTTTGCCGCCGGAAAGAGCATTGTGAGGTCAGAATGAGGGTAAAAAGAAGTAGGGAAGAGTGGGTGCGGAGGTATGTGAGCTTTGTCTTCATACTGTTTGTCATAGCCTTCGGCACATCGCTGTCGATACGTGCCAACTTGGGCTCGTCGCCCATCTCGGTGCCGCCATACGTGCTGTCGCTGGTCCCAGGCATCCCGCTGACCATGGGGCAGTTCGTCATCTGTATGCACGTGGTGTTCATCGCCATGCAGGTGGCTCTGCTGCGCCGCGACTACGAACTGCGACAGCTGGCGCAGATACTGGTGTCGTTTGTGTTCGGACTTTATACCGACGTGACCATGTGGCTGACGAGCTTCATGCAGATACCCGAAACACTGCCGCACGCCATCGGTTGGCCGTTGCAGTTCCTGGAACTGCTTGTCGGCGGCGGACTGCTGGCGTTCGGCATTGCCTGCGAGGTGAGGTGCGACTCGCTGATGCTTGCCGGAGAGGGATTGCCGGTGGCGATAGCCAGGGTGCTGAACAAGGATTTCGGGAAAGTGAAGATGTGTTCGGACACTGTGCTGGTGACCGTCGGCGTGGTGCTGATGCTCGTCTTCTTCGGCCGTTGGGACTGGAAGATGGTTGGCGTGGGGACGATTGTCAGCATGTTCTACGTGGGCTTCATGGTGCGTGTCTTTGCTCCGCACATCGCGTGGCTCGACAGGATTTTCATTCCGGCAGGGGAACGTCGGCACGAAGAGCGTGAGGAGCAGGAGGAAGAGGCCGCGGAGAAGGCG
This sequence comes from Faecalibacterium prausnitzii, assembly GCA_963639425.1. Classification (GTDB taxonomy): domain Bacteria; phylum Bacteroidota; class Bacteroidia; order Bacteroidales; family Bacteroidaceae; genus Bacteroides. Next base: position 15,343 of record CAVHVD010000075.1, on the reverse strand, counting down.
GTGCCGTATGTCGTCACCATCGCACGCGAGTATGGCAGCGGCGGACTGGAGCTCGGACGTGCCGTGGCGAGCCGCCTCGGGGTTCACTACTACGACCACACCATAATTGACCGGACGGCAGAACGCCTGGGATACACGTCGGACTTCGTGCGCAAGAACGAGCAGAACATCTCGAAAGCCAAGCTGTGGGAACTCATCTTCACCGACAAGAGCATCCCGCTGTCAATGAATCCCTCGCACGACGATGCCATCTTCGTCAGCGAGAGCCGCATAATACGCACACTGGCCAGGACGGAGCCGTGTGTCATCATCGGGCGGTGCGCCAATTGGGTGCTGCGCGGCGACGAGAGGGTGCTGCGCGTGTTTGTGACCTCAAGCCGCGACGACGCCGTGGCGCGTGTCATGGACAAGGAGCACGTAGGCAGGGATGAGGCAGAGCGGCGCATAGAGCGGGTCAACACCGGCCGCTATAACCACTATCTGCAATACACGGGTCGGCGATGGACTGACACGCGCGACTACGACCTTGTGCTCAACACCAGCGTCATTGGCTTGCAGCGTTGCGCCGATATCATCGTCGACGCTGTCGACAGAATACAGTCAAACGTGGAGAGGAATGGCTGAGGAAAGGCTCTGGAACACGGAATACATCAAGGTAATGGCAAACAACTTCGCCATGTACTTCGCCTTCTATCTGCTCACGCCGCTGCTTCCGATATATCTCAGCGACACGTTCGGCGCGACGAAGGATGTCATCGGCTTCGTGCTGTCGGGCTACACGCTTGCGGCGTTGCTGTTCCGTCCGTTCAGCGGCTTCGTGGTCGATGCCTTTCCGCGCAAGCGCGTGCTTATGTTGTTCCTGCTCTGCAACGCCATCTTCTTCGGCGGCTATCTCGCAGCAGGCTCGCTGCTGCTCTTCGCCATCGTGCGCACGATGCACGGCATCCCGTTCGGCGCATCGACAGTGGCAAACAGCACCGTGGCCATCGACGTGCTCCCTGCATCGCGACGCAACGAGGGCATAGGCTACTACGGCTTGAGCAACAACGTGGCGACGGCCATCGCTCCGACAATAGGCGTGTGTGTCTATCACTACACCCACAACTTCGGCATACTGTTCTGGATGGCTTTCCTCTCTGCTCTGGCAGGGTTCGCCGTCAGCTCCACCATAAAGGTGAAAGCCCGTCCTGCCGTCCGTCGTGAGGGTAGCCTGCTGTCGCTCGACCGCTTCTTCCTGGTGCGCGGATGGGTCATCGGGCTGAACCTGGCGTTCTTCGGCTTCTGCTACGGAGTGCTTAGCAACTACCTGGCAATCTACGGCCGCGAACGCCTGGGCATCAGCGGTGGCACGGGCATGTTCTTCATGATACTGTCTGCGGGACTGATACTGTCGCGCCTGCGTGGGTCAAGGTCGTTGCGGCAGGGCAGGCTGACGCACAACGCCGTCGTGGGTAGCGTGATTGCCACAATGGGCTACTTCGTCTTCGTGGCTGTCCCGAGCATGGTCGGCTACTACCTGTCGGCATTCCTCATCGGACTGGGCAACGGACACATGTATCCGTCGTGTCAGAACATGGTCATCAACGTGGCGCACAGCAACGAGCGTGGCACGGCAAACTCAACCGTCCTCACCTCGTGGGACCTGGGACAGGGACTGGGCATCCTCTGCGGCGGCATCGTGGCAGAGAGCGTCGGCTATACGCCGGCTTTCTGGATGGTGGCCGTCGTGCACGCCGCAGGACTGTTGCTGCTGGTGACACGTACACGCAGCTTCTTCCTCGCACGAAAACTCAGATAGTGAGGCTCTTCTGTCGCCACCGTGATTGCCGCAACGGAGACGATGTGCGATGTAATACAGATGTAACACAAAAGAGCTGTGGCCGTAACATTGTGTAAGGTCTTTTTACGTATCTTTGCACCGCCTAAGAACGAGACACGACCGAACTCTGGAAAAAAGCTCGGGACCGGGCAAGTCTGACACGAGGAAGATTCTATTACTTAAATAAAATTGTTATGTTTAAAAAAGTAAGATTTCTGCTGTTTACTGTGGCGACGTTGTTGCTCGCGGTGAACGCACAAGCCCAGATCACTACGTCTGCCATGAGTGGCAAGGTGGTCGATGACAACAACGAGGCCGTTATCGGTGCTACGGTTCAGGCGGTTCATGAGCCTTCAGGAACGGTCTATGGCTCAATCACCAACGTCGATGGCCGTTATGCAATCCAGGGAATGCGTACCGGCGGCCCGTACACCGTCACCGTCTCTTTCGTCGGCTACCAGACCCGCACATTCAGCAATGTCACTCTCCAACTCGGTGAGATTTACAACCTCAACGTTGAAATCTCCGAATCGTCGGAGTTGCTGGGCGAGGTTGTAGTCACAGGAACAGCTTCCAAGTTCTCGCAGGAGAGAACCGGCGCGACGACCAATATCAACCAAGCTGCCATAACAGCACTGCCTACGGTGAGCCGCAGCATTGAGGACATCGCCCGCATATCTCCCTATGCCAATGGCATGGGCTTCGCCGGTGGCGACGGACGTTCTACGAACTTCACAGTCGACGGTGCAAACTTCAACAACAACTTCGGTCTTAGCGATGACCTCCCTGGTGGCGGAAGCCCAATATCGGTGGATGCCATTGAGGAGATGCAGGTCGTTGTCGCTCCGTTTGATGTGCGTCAGTCGAACTTCATAGGTGGCGGCATAAACGCGGTCACCAAGTCGGGTACGAACACCTTTAAGGGAACGGCCTACACATATCTCACCAACGAGAACATGCACGGCACACGCCTTGCCGGCGTTGACGTGGCACGCACCAAAGACCGTAAGTACACCTACGGTGCAACGTTCGGCGGCCCCATCGTGAAGGACAAGCTGTTCTTCTTCGCCAACGTGGAGTATCAGAAGATACCGACCGTTGCCAACCGCTGGCAGGCCAGCGATGACGGCGTGGCTGTTGCAGACCAGTACATCTCACGTACAACAAAGTCGGATATGCAGAAGGTCAGCGACTTCGTCAAGCAGAAGTATGGCTATGACACAGGTTCATACACCAGCTTCCCCGCCGACGAGAGCAACATCAAGCTCCTTGGCCGTATCGACTGGAACATCACCGACGACCACCATCTCGCCGTGCGCTATAACTACACCAAGAACACCGCATGGAATGCCACGAACGGCAACTCTACCAATGCGTACTACCGCAACCGCAATGCCAACCGCTTCTCGCAGTACTCCATGGCATTTGCAAACTCAATGTACTCGCAGGACAACAAGGTCAACACAATCTCGGCTGATTTGAACAGCCGCTTTGGGAACAACCTGTCGAACCAGTTGCTCTTCACCTATTCTAATATAGAGGATGTGCGCGGAACAAACTCATCGGAGTTCCCGTTCATTGACATTATGAACGGTTATAGTGTTGATGACAATGGCAGCATCACTCAGGATCTGTATCCGTACATGTCGCTGGGTTACGAGCTGTTCACCTACAACAACAAGGTTCAAAATAAGGTCACGACACTGACAGACAACTTCACTGCCTACATCGGTGCTCACAAGCTGACAGCAGGTTTCAACTTCGAACATCAGATGGCGAACAACTCATACATGCGCAACGGAACCGGCTTCTACCGCTACCGTTCTCTTGATGACTTCCTCAACGGTGCAGCTCCGGAGACCGTTGCCATCTCCTACGGCTACAACGGCAATGCTAATCCTACGGGACAGGTAGCGTTCAACCAGTACGGCCTGTACGTACAGGACGAGTGGAACATCCTTGACAACCTGAAGGTTCAGGGCGGTATCCGCTTCGACGACATTGTGTTTGACAACGACGACATCATGACCAACAATGCCATCAAGGAACTTGACTATAATGGTCAGCATTTCGACACCGGTCTGTGGCCGAAGAACAACATTCAGATCTCTCCGCGTCTGGGCTTCACATGGGATGTCTTCGGAAACAAGTCCCTCAGAGTACGTGGCGGTACGGGTCTCTTTGCAGGCCGTCTGCCGCTGGTGTTTTTCACCAATATGCCGACCAATTCGGGCATGATTCAGGGACTTACAGTAGCATCTACCAAGTACACCAATGGCGTGGCTACAAGTATAGACAGCCGACTCCAGAACTTCGCAGGCGGACTTGTGACCGACCGCGAGGAAATCATCAAGCGTCTTGGTGCAACGACGACCATCAGCCCGAGCGACGGTACCGTTGGTTCCTATTTCGCAGCTGTTGACCGCAACTTCAAGATGCCGCAGGTATGGAAGTCGTCAATCGCTGTTGACTACACCATTCCGGTTTCGTTCCCTCTGACAGTCACCGGTGAGTTCCAGTACACGGACAACATCAACGCCGTGCGCATCACCAATGCCAATATAAAGAGCAACACCAGCGAGTGGGAGCGTCTTAGCGGTGCTGACAACCGCATGATCTATCCGTCTGATTACACCTACAACAAGGTGGGTGCGTATGTCCTGACCAACACCCATAAGGGCTATGGCTACACGGCCAACATCACCGTCAATGCCGAACCTATCAAGGACTTGAACATCATGGCCGCATACACACACACCGTGATGAAGGAAGTCAGCGGTCTGCCCGGTTCAGACCCGAAATCAGCAGCCGAAGGTCTGTACACCATCAACGGCTACAACTTCTCCGGCGTGCAGAACTCGCGCTATGTAATTCCTGACCGCATCATTGCATCGATCAGCTACACCTACGGCCACGACCAGTTCTCTCTGTTCTATCAGGGATACTCGCCTTACGGCTACAGCTATGTTTACAGCAGTGACCTTGATGGCGACGGAATTGCAGCCGACCTGATGTACATCCCCCGCAACGACAGCGAGATCCACTTCACAAGTGAGGCAGACCGCGTGGCGTTCTGGAACTACGTCGAGCAGGATTCTTACCTGAAGAACCACAAGGGTGAGTATGCCGAGGCCTACGGCGCACGTGCTCCGTGGGTACACAAGTTCGACTTCCGTTGGGCACACGACTTCACGCTGAAGCTCGGCAACACCAACCACAAGTTGCAACTCATCGCCGACGTGGAGAACATCGGCAACCTGATCCACTCTTCATGGGGTGTTCCAAAGAACATGAGCGCAAGCAACAACGGTGCACTGCTGAAGGTTGACAAGATCGTCGACAACACACCTTACTTTTCAATCTACCGCGACAAGTCGACCGGCGAGGCTCCTACCAAGACTTGGGAGTACAACCGCGCTTACGACCAGGCTTGGAAGATTCAGTTCGGTGTGAAGTACTACTTCAACTGATGTGACAAGCGGCGTATGCCCCCGAGGGCATACACGCGCCGAAACAGAGAGCGGAGCGTATCGATGTCGATACGCTCCGCTCTTCTTTTTGCTGCACTTGCAATCAGTACCTGCTCGGTGAGGTGACCTGTCGCCTCTCTAAAGTCTGAAAAACTCGATGAATATTAATGAAGTCCAACGATGGGCATTCTTAGGGTTCAACGATGGGCATTCTTAGGGTCTAACGATGGGCATTCTTGGCACCTAACGATGCCCATTCTTGATACCCTACGATGGGCATCCTTGGAATGGCATGAAGATGTTAGTTTTTCAGCAGCACCTGTACTATGCGCTCTGCCGCCCGTCCGTCCCAGCGGTCGGGTAGGGTGGCGTGCTTCCACTCGCCGCCCCTCAGCTTGTCGAGGGCTTCCGCCAGTGCCGCCGTGTCCTCACCCACGAGTACGTTGGTGCCGATGCGCCATGTTTCGGGATGCTCGGCATAGGTGTTCAGCGAGATGCACGGCACGTCAAGGAATGTCGCCTCCTCGGCAATGTTGCCGGAGTCGGTGACGATGCCCTTGGCATTCTCCGTCAGAAATCCGAAGTGCAGATAGCCTTGTGTCGGCATGATGTGCAAGTTGGGAGCGGTGACTCCGGTCTGCGACAGGGCGTCCTGCACGTAAGAGTGCAGCGGAGCCACCACGGGCATGCCTCCGGCGTGGCCTACCACGGTGCTCACGATGTCGCGTAGCAGCGGGAGGTTGTCCGTGATGTCGTGCCGGTTCAGCGTCAGCAACAGGTAGCCGCCCTTGCGGAGACCCATGCTGTCGAACCACATAGGCTTGAGGAAGCGGCGGTGGTTGCTGCGTATCGTGTCGATGAGGATGTTGCCGACGTAGTGTATGTATTCCGGTATCATGCCCTCCTGATTCAGGTTGCGGTTGGCCACCATTCCGGCGGTGAAGAGATAGTCGGATATGGCATCGACGATGGTGCGGTTGACCTCGCGCGGCATATTCATGTCGAACGAGCGCGTGCCCGCAATGACGTGTGCCACCTTCAGTCCGCGCTTCTTTGCCACCACGGAGCACGCCATGGTCGACGCCAAGTCGTCGACCACGAGCACCACCTGTGCGGGGTGTGCGTCGAGTTCCTTCTCGAAGGCCAGCATGATGGCGGCAGCCACTTCCGACTGTGTGCCGGCGGGCACGCCGAGGCAGGCGTCGGGCTTCTTGATGGCGAGGTCGGAGAACAGTGAGGCGTCGATGGCGGGGTCGTCCGTCCGTCCCGTGTACACGAGTCTGTATGTTATGCTCTTGCCGCCGCTCTCGGCAGCATCCATCGCCCTGCACAGCGGGGCTATCTTCATGAAGTTGGGGCGTGCGCCCGCGACGATTGTCACTTTCATAACGGCACTTTTCTGTTTCCTTGGGCAAAGATAGTGCAAGCCCGAGACAGAGCAAAGCGAACCTACCGATTTCGTTCCGCTGTGACGGAGGCCGTCATCCTCCCATGGCATGGCAGACAATCCGTGGGTGCCAGACACGGGATGTCGTCATAATAGTGCCCTTAGAGATGCGTAAATAGCTGAAAATCAGCGCATATATGGTTGTACGTCCACAGTTCTGTGGACGTACAACCACAACTCCGTGGACGTACAGCCACAGCTCCGTGAACGTACAACCACAGATCTGTGGACGTACAGCCACAGAACGGCGGTTCTGCACCCGCAGGAATAGGCTCCAAAGGTGCATCGCCGCGCCCCGACGGAGCAGGCGCGTAGACTCCGAAGCCGATAGGTCGCGGAGCGTGCATGGCCGGTCTTCCCATTCCCCTTTTTCGCGAACATGGATTGCGAAAAAAAATAAAAGTTGCACAAGATTTTGGCAACTCGAATCTATAGTCGTAGCTTCGCGCCGCGAAAGACGCAGGGTATGTTTCCCTTGATATTTATAAACCAACAAAAACATTGTCTATTATGAAGAATCAGAGAGATGCCTTGGACTATGGCGAGATGCGTGTGCCGCGGCTCTTCAGGAAGCTGTTTTTCCCCACACTTTTGGGACTGCTGTCATCGGTGGTGCTCAATGTTGCCGATGGCATCTTCGTCGGCCGCGGTGTCGGCAGCGACGCACTCGCGGCGGTGAACATCGTCGCTCCACTGTTCCAGATAGCCAACGGCATCGCGCTTATGTTCGGCAGCCGTGGCAACCGCAAGGCCGCCAACATCAACGTCACGCAAGCCTTCACCGTGGGGCTGCTGTTCATGGCCGTTGTCGTCGCCCTCATCAATGTCTTTCCGCGCCAGACCTCGGACGTGTTCGGCGGAAGCCAGCACCTGTATCCGCTGGTGCGCGAATATCTCGTCGGTGTCAGTCCGTGTCTGCTGTTCATGGTGATAAACATGGTCGGGCTGTTCGTGATCCGTCTTGACGGCTCGCCGAACTATGCCATGCTGGTGAACGTCACGGCAGCCATCCTGAATATCGTGCTCGACTGGCTGTTCGTCTTCCCCCTCCACATGGGAGTCTTCGGCGCAGCAGCCGCCACATCCCTGGCCACGTTTGTAGGCTCGCTGATGGTGGCGTGGTATATGCTCCGGCGCAGCGTCAGCCTGCGGCTGTACAGGCCGAAGTTCTCCGGCACGGCCATACGCCTGACCGCCCGCAACAGCGGCTACATGCTTCGTCTGGGCTTCCCCACGTTCATCGCCGAGACGGCCATCAGCTGCATGATGATAACCGGCAACTACATGTTCATGTCGTGGCTCAAGGAGGACGGCGTGGCGGCGTTCAGCGTGGCGTGCTACCTGTTCCCGATGATCTTCATGTTCGGCAATGCCATTGCACAGTCGGCCATGCCCATCGTCAGCTACAACAGCGGCCTCGGAAGGACAGACCGCGTGCGGCAGACGCTGCACATCTCCGCGGGGCTGGCATGCCTCCTTGGTCTTCTCATGTCTGTCTTCGGCTTCGTGTTCGCACCGTTCATTGTCAGCATGTTCATCGACGTGGCCTCACCGGCAAACACCATCGGGGCATCGGGAGTGCCGCTGTTCCTGCTGACGAGCCTGCCGTTCACGCTCAATGTCGTGCTTATAGGCTACCTGCAAAGCCTTGAGCGTTTTCGGCCCGCCACCGTCTTCATGCTCCTCCGCGGCTGCATCTTCGTCGTCCCGTGCTTCATCCTGCTGCCGCGGTTCACGGGCGTGAACGGGCTTTGGCTTGCCGAGCCACTCAGCGAGGTCATGACGCTGGCTGTACTCCTTATCTATATCGCATGGTCGGGAAAGCTTAAAATGAAATAAAAGTAGACAGTGCGGGGTTTTGAAATTAAACTAAATTGTTACCTTTGCGCTTGATTGTAAACGTAGGGAAACATAAAACAGTTTATTGAATTAATATGAAGAAAGAAATCAAATTCAGTCTCGTTTACCGTGACATGTTCCAGTCTTCCGGAAAGTATCAGCCGCGTGTCGACCAGCTGGTGCGCATAGCTCCGGTAATCATCGATATGGGTTGCTTCGACCGTGTTGAAACCAATGGCGGAGCTTTCGAGCAGGTGAACCTGATGTATGGCGAGAACCCGAACACGGCTGTACGTGCATTCACAAAGCCGTTCAATGAGGTCGGCATCAAGACACACATGCTCGACCGTGGTCTCAACGCACTGCGTATGTTCCCTTGCCCCGTCGACTTGCGCAAGTTGATGTACAAGGTGAAACACGCTCAGGGAGTTGACATCACACGTATCTTCTGCGGACTGAACGACAAGAACAACATCATACCTTCAATCAAATATGCCATCGAAGGCGGAATGACCGCGCAGGCAACGTTGTGCATCACGTACTCGCCGGTTCACACCGTGGAGTACTACACAAAGCTGGCAGACGAGCTGATCGAGGCCGGCGCACAGGAGATCTGCCTGAAGGACATGGCCGGCATCGGCCGTCCGTGGTCGCTGGGGCAGCTGACGAAGAACATCAAGGAACGTCATCCGGAGATCATCATACAGTATCACGGACACTCAGGTCCGGGCTTGTCGATGGCTTCGATGCTCGAAGTGGCAGAGGCCGGTGCCGATGTGCTTGACGTGGCAATCGAGCCGCTGTCGTGGGGCAAGGTTCATCCGGATGTCATCTCCGTACAGGCCATGCTGAAGGATGCAGGGTTCCAGGTCAAGGACATCAACATGAAGGCATATATGCAGGCTCGTGCCCTGACACAGGAATTTATAGACGACTTCTTGGGCTACTTCATGGATCCGACCAACAAACTCATGTCTTCGCTGCTGCTCAAGTGCGGTCTGCCAGGCGGCATGATGGGCTCCATGATGGCCGATCTTAAAGGTGTGCACAGCGGCATCAACATGATGCTCAAGGCGCAGGGCAAGCCGGAGGTTACGCTCGACGATCTTGTGGTGCGTCTGTTTGATGAAGTGGAGTACGTATGGCCGAAGGTTGGCTATCCACCACTTGTGACACCGTTCAGCCAATATGTGAAGAACATCGCACTTATGAACATCATGGCCGATGCGCAGGGCAAGCCACGCTTCAGCCTGATGAGCGACAAGAGCATATGGGGCATGATCCTCGGCAAGAGCGGCAAGCTGCCGGGTGAGGTTGCTCCGGAGATTAAGGAACTCGCAAAAGAACAGGGTCTGGAGTTCTTCACGGGCGATCCACAGTCGCTCTATCCTGACTGCCTCGACCAGTATCGTGAGGAGATGAAGAAGAACGGCTGGGAGACCGGGCCGGACGACGAAGAGCTCTTCGAGTTCGCAATGCACGAGACACAGTATCGCGACTACAAGAGCGGCGTGGCAAAGCAACGCTTCGAGGCCGACCTGCAGAAAGCCAAAGATGCGACCATGGCAAAGCAGGGCTTCGACGAAGAAGGCATCAAGAAGCTGAAGCGTGCGAAGGCAGAGCCTATCGTGGCCGCAGAGTCAGGTCGACTGATGTGGGAGATAGACATGACAAGCAAGTCCATCGCTCCTGCCATTGGCAAGGAGTTCAAGGAAGGAGAGCACTTCTGCTACATCTCGACACACTGGGGCACAGACGAGATAAAGTCGAACTTCAACGGAAAGATCGTCGAACTTTGCGCTGACCAAGGTGCAACGGTAGAGAAGGGAGACGTGCTGGCCTACATTCAGAGAGACGACATAAAGTAAAGGAAAGGGACGCTGTCCATCCGATATTTTTACGGGTTTATCAGAAAGCCTGCACCACGGCAGCCAAGCGGCGTGTGATGCAGGCTTCTGTCTTAGAACATAGACAGAAGACCGTTTTGTGAAACATCTAATCCAAGAACCACAGGAATAATGAAAAAGAACTTATTGATGACAATGATTGTCGCCGCATCAGCCTGCACAGTACAGGCACAGACAGCCGGCAGTATCAACAACAGCATGCTGCAACAAATAGAAAAGAGCTACCAAGGCACGGCCGCCGACAAGGCTCTCCGTAATGCCATTGGCAACAACGACATCAATTCGTTGGCTCTCAATCAGGACAACCAGAAAGCCATGGACACACACTTCTCCATCCGTGTCAAGTCGAAGGGCATCACCAACCAGGCCTCCTCGGGACGCTGCTGGCTGTTCACCGGACTGAACGTGATGCGCGCCAAGGCGATTGCTAATTACGACCTGCCCGAGTTCGAGTATTCACAGGTGTACACCTTCTTCTGGGATCAGCTGGAGAAGGCTAACCTTTTCCTGCAGGGTGTCATTGATACCGGAGACAAGCCGATGGACGACCAGTTCGTTGACTGGCTGTTCTCGCACCCGTTAAGCGATGGTGGCACGTTCTGCGGTGTGGCCGACCTTGTGATGAAGTACGGCCTTGTGCCGAAGGAGGCAATGCCGGAGACATACAGCAGCAATCACACATCCCAGATGGCGCGTCTCATATCCCTGAAGCTGAAGGAATGGGGTCTGCAGCTGCGCGATGAGGCTGCCAAGGGCACCAAGAAAGCTGACCTTGAGAAGCATAAGACGGAAATGCTCGGCACGGTCTACCGCATGCTCGTGCTGAACCTCGGTGTTCCACCGAAGGAGTTTGACTTCGTGCGCCGTGATGCCGACGGTAATCCGGTGGAGACTGAGCACCACACGCCGCAGACGTTCCTCGAGAAGTATGGCGACAAGGGTCTGCTGACGAACTACGTCATGCTGATGAACGACCCGACGCGCGAATACTACAAGACATACGAGATTGACTACGACCGCCACACCTATGACGGACAGAACTGGGTCTACCTGAACCTGCCCATAGACGAGATAAAGGAGATGGCCATAGCCTCACTGCGTGACAACACGATGATGTACTTCAGCTGCGACGTGGGCAAGTTCCAGGATTCAAAGCGCGGACTGCTCGACGTCAACAACTACGACTACGACTCACTGTTGGGCGTCACCTTCGGCATGGACAAGAAGCAGCGCATCCAGACACATGCCAGCGGCTCCTCGCACGCCATGACGCTGAATGCCGTTGACCTTGACAAGGACGGCAAGCCGACGAAGTGGATGGTCGAGAACAGCTGGGGTGCCGACCGCGGTCATAAGGGCTACATGATAATGACCGACGAGTGGTTCAATGAATACATGTTCCGCCTCGTCGTGGAGACCAAGTATGTCCCTGCGAAGATTCAGGAACTCTTCAAGCAGACACCGACGAAGCTGCCGGCATGGGATCCCATGTTTGCGGCAGAAGAGTAACGACTGCCTGACACACCTTACCATTATATATAGGAGATGAAGATTGCAATCATCGGTGCCGGTGCCATGGGCGGAGCCTTCGCCGAGGGCTTGCTCGCGGCAGGCCGTTTCTTCAAGCCTGCTGATATAACCGTGTCCAATCCGCACGCGGACAAGCTCAAGAAGTTCGAGGCACTCGGCGCAAACGTGACCACGGACAACCGTGCTGCCGTGGCCGGTGCCGACTATGTTGCCGTTGTCGTGAAGCCGTGGCTCGTGCAGCACGTCGTGGAGGAGATTAAGGACGTGCTCGACTACAGCCGCCAGGCGGTGATATGTATGGCGGCATCCGTCGGGTCGGAACAGCTGATGTCGTGGCTCGACAAAGACGGGACACAGCCTGCGGCCTTGTTCACCGTAATTCCCAACATTGCCGTTGTCGTGCGTGCGTCGATGACGTTCATCGTGCCGATAGTCGGCACCGAAGAGCAGACACACCAGCTTGACGACATACTCCGCAGTGTCGGGCAGACCTGCATAACCGATGAGGCTCATCTCTCTGCTGGAACCGCACTGGCCAGCTGCGGGATAGCCTACGCCATGCGCTACGTCCGTGCCGCCTCGGAGGGAGGTGTGGAGTTGGGCTTCAAGGCCGACGTGGCAAGAGACATCGTGCTACAAACCGTTAAAGGGGCAGTGGAGCTTCTTCTGTCCGACGGTAACCATCCGGAGGCAGAGATTGACAAAGTCACAACCCCGGGCGGGCTTACCATCAGGGGGCTGAACGAGATGGAGCACGCCGGCTTCACCTCTGCCGTCATACGCGGCCTGAAAGCCGGAATGTAGAGAACACTTGAAGGACAGGATGCTGTGAAGAGAATAGCGGTCAAGATAGGGAGCAACGTGCTGACGCGTGCTGACGGCAAGGTCGACGTCACGCGGCTGTCTGCCATCGTTGATCAGGTGGCGTGGCTGCGACAGCACGACCATGAGGTCATCCTCGTGTCGTCGGGGGCGGTGGCCTGTGGTCGCGGCGAGCTGTCTGTCGACCGTCGGCTCAGCAGTGTCGAGCAGCGTCAGCTGTTCTCGGCAATGGGGCAGGTCAAGCTCATCGGCCTGTACTACAACCTGTTTCGCGAACACGGCATACACGTGGGACAGGTGCTTACCATGAAGGAGAGCTTCGCCACGCGCGAGGAGTATCTCAACCAGCGGGCGTGCATCAGCGTGATGCTCGACAACGGTGTCCTGCCCATCGTGAACGAGAATGACACCGTCAGCGTCACCGAGCTGATGTTCACCGACAACGACGAGCTCTCCGGACTGATAGCTTCGATGATGGGATGCACCGACCTGATAATCCTCACCAACGTCGACGGCATCTACGACGGCGACCCTCATGACCCCCGCAGCAGGGTCATGCCCGTGGTCGACAGCCGCCGCAATCTTGACGGTTACATACAGGAGACGAAGAGCGGCTTTGGCCGTGGAGGTATGATGACCAAAGCCCGCATTGCCAACAAAGCCGCCGACGAGGGCATACGTGTTGTCATTGCCAACGGATGTGTCGACGACATACTCATCAAGCTGGCAGAGCATCCGGAGAGCACCGTCCACACGGAGTTCCGTCCGAGTGCAACCGCGCAGTCGCCCGTCAAGAAGTGGATTGCCCACAGCGACGGCTTCGCCAAGGGACGGGTCTGCATCAATGCCAAGGCCGAGCAGACGCTCCGCAGTCCGAAGGCCGCGAGCCTGCTGCTCGTGGGCGTGACATCTGTGGACGGCGACTTCGAGGAGGGCGACATCATCAGTGTGCTGAACGTTGCCGGCGACGTGATTGCCGTCGGACGCAGCAGCTATGCGGCAGAGGAGGCCAGGCGGAACATCGGCGTGCACGGCCTGCGTCCGCTGATTCACTATGACTACCTGTGCATGGAGTAGATACAGCTATGACAAGACTTACAGACACATTCGTTGCCGTCAGGAATGCCGGCAAGACGCTTGCGCTGATGACGGACGGGATGCGTAATGCCATGCTGCTGCGTGTGGTGGCGGCGATAGAGGAGAACGTCCCATCGCTGCTCGCCGCCAACGCAGACGACCTGGGACGGATGGACAGGGACAACCCCATGTATGACCGTCTGCAGCTCACCGAGGCGCGGCTGCGCGAGATTGCCGATGCCATGAGGCACGTGGCGACACTGCCGTCGCCGCTGGGACGGGTGCTGAAGCACACCCATCTGGACAACGGTCTTGACCTGCAGCGGGTCAGCGTGCCGTTCGGTGTCATCGGCGTGGTCTACGAGGCACGCCCCAACGTCACCTATGATGTGTTTTCCCTTTGCCTCAAGAGCGGCAACGCATGCGTGCTGAAGTGCGGCAAGGACGCTGTCTGCTCGTGCCGTTCGGCGGTGACCCTTATCCGTGAGACCCTGAAGTCGGCAGGCGCGAACCCCGACATCGTGGCACTCCTGCCTGCCACCCACGAGGCCACGGCCGCGATGCTCACGGCCACAGACTACATTGACCTGTGCATACCCCGTGGCGGCAAGAGACTTATAGCTTTCGTCCGCGACACGGCCACGGTGCCGGTGATAGAGACCGGAGCGGGGGTGGTGCACTGCTATTTCGACGAGTACGGTGACCTCACCATCGGCCGGCTCATTGTCGACAATGCCAAGACCCGCCGCCCGAGTGTCTGCAACACACTCGACACCCTGATAGTCCACTCCTCACGGCTCGGCGACCTGCCCGCGCTGTGCAGCCTGCTGGCAGACAAGGGCGTCAGGCTGCATGCCGATGAGCGTTCGTTCTCTGCCCTTAGCGGACGGTATCCGGCGGAGAACCTTGTGCCTCTCCAAGACCCCAAAATCTTCCACACCGAGTGGCTGAGCATGCAGGCAGCCGTCAAGACCGTCGATACCCTTGACGAGGCTCTTGAACACATCTCCGCCTACGGCAGCGGACACAGCGAGAGCATCGTGACCGAAGACGCTGACCGTGCCGCCAGGTTCAGGGCGATGGTCGATGCCGCCTGCGTCTACGTCAATGTGCCCACCAGCTTCACCGACGGCGCACAGTTCGGCCTCGGAGCCGAAATCGGCATATCCACACAGAAGCTCGGAGCACGCGGCCCGATGGGGCTGGAGGAGCTTACGACCTACAAGTGGCTCATCAGCGGACATGGGCAGACACGCCCGTGAACGTGCCGTGCCGCTTCCTCCGAGCTACACTTTCCCACTCGTATAACTGCCGTTTTGTGGCTGTACGTCCACAGATTTGTGGTTGTACGTCCACGGAGCTGTGCTTTCTATGTTACCATCCAACTATTTTGACCATTATTTTTGTATCATGCAGGGATTCTATATTCAGG
>CAVHVD010000074.1:0-10304 GCA_963639425.1 Faecalibacterium prausnitzii | reverse complement strand
GTTCATAAGAATTAAATTTAAGTATTACAAATAAAAAAAACACTGTTGTCACGTTCTTACCGTAGTCATGCAACACCCGGGTCTTCCCGCAGACTTTGTAATAAAAAGGCAGTGGCACTCACGTGAGACTGCCGTTCATATAATACTTAGTCTAGTACTTACGCATATATTGTTGTTACTCGTAAGTCAAATGTTACATGGAGTTATCCTTTGATTGCGGAGTTCCCGCACTTGATGACAGTCATGCGGTTGATATGAGAGCTTGTCCAGTCAACCATAGCACGCAATGCCGGCATCAGGTCTTTCCCATCCTTTGTCAAAGAATACTCTACTCTTGGCGGCACCTCGGGAAATGCAACACGGTTAACGAGTTCATTGTCCATCAGGTTCTTCAAGGTCTGCGACAGTACTTTCCTGGAACATCCGTTCAGCTCTTTCTGGATGTCGGTGAACCTCACCGACACACCATTGTCATGGCTGTATATGGTGTTCAGTACCACCAAAGACCACTTGTCGCCAAACAGGCCGTTCAGATGGTGCAACATCGTGTTGGTATAATCGCCGCTCGTCATAGTGTTATAGATATAAGGTCTTCCAATTTCCGACTATGATGCCCGACACTGCCGCTCGCTGCTCTTCTGAAGCTTGCTCTGTGAAACAAATGTAAAATCATTTAATAACACCAAAAAGATGTTATTCGGCGGTAACATTGTTACCTTTTGGTTTCATTTGCTTACTGTCAGACAGCTTGAAGCCGCGTCGTTAGCAATCTTTAACAAAAGGCCTTGACCATGCTGCTCAAGATTAGTCCGAAAGAGACTTCGGATGATACAGCTTGGACAAGAACTTTTGTCAGTCTTTCATAGTTCGTACACAAAATTCGGATGTACTGGTTGCTTGGGGGTTGACATACATCAAGAAGCCGCCCTGACGCGGTTGATATATGTCAAGAAATGAGGGAGAGATGGTAGGGGATATACAAAAATGAAGATGTCACTGCGCTGTATGGCGCAATGACATCTTCGTCCCTATGCTGTGTGAAGCCTTGTGAGCGTTGCTGTCGCTCAATCGCTGTTGGCTGCTATATTGGCACGTATCTTCTTGAGGTAGGCCCGCATGCCGTCGGCGTCCTTATCGGCGATGATCTCCGCCAGCTTCTTCAGCTCCGTGCGGATGTTCGTAATCTCCTCTACGGTATGCGGGTTGAAGAGTATCTCTTGTAGCAGATAGTCGTCCTCGCTGGCCAGCCCGCGGGCAATGGCCATGTGCTTCTTGAACGTGGTACCCGGTGCATCCTGATGCTTCATGACGGCAGCGAAGGTGATGGTCGATATGAACGGGATGCTCAGCGAGTAGGCCACGGTCTCGTCGTGTTCGTCGAAGGTGTATTCGAATATCCGCAGTCCGAGTGTCTGGTAGAGGTCCTTGAAGAAGATGCGTCCCAGGTGGTCACCCTCCTTTATTATGATGGCATTCTCATGGCTCAGGTTGTCCAGCCGCGCGAAGGTAGGGCCGAACATGGGGTGCGTCGACACATACGGCAGTCCGCACTGCTCGTAGAACTCCTTCAGCCCCGTCTTGACCGACGCTATGTCGCTGATGATACAGTCCTTGCGCAGTACGGGCAGCACCGTGTTGAAGGCATCGAGCGTGTACTTCAGCGTCACGGCATTGATGACAAGGTCGGGATCGAAGGTGCGTATCTCGTCGACGTTGGTAAATCTGTATGTGTTGTAGACGAAGCGCAGCTTGCGCTCGTCGGTGTCGAACACAGCCGTTTCGTGCTGGAAGCTGAGCACGTCCGTGAAGAACGTGCCCATCTTTCCTGCTCCTAAAATAAGTATTCTCATTGGTACAATTCGTTTATCTCTGTTGCTCTTGTCATGGTGCGTCTGCCGCTTACTGGTTGATTATCTCCATCTGCTGACGGACGCTCTCGGCATGGATAGCCTCGAAGACGGTACGCACAAATTCAGAGTCCATGCCACACAGTGCGCCCTGCGAGCCGCGCTTGTCCAGGATCTCGGAGTAGCGCCCCGTCTGCAGTATGGTCATGTCGTGTTCTTTCTTGAAGGTGCCAATCTCGCGTGCTATGCGCATGCGCTTTGCCAGCTCCTGAATCAGATTGTCGTCGCACTCGTCGATCTGCTTGCGCAACTCGGTCAGGGATTCGGTGTTGGAATGGTCCTTACGTATGACCAGCAGGTTGAGGATGTAGTCGAGAATGTCAGGTGTGACCTGCTGTGCGGCATCGCTCCACGCCGCGTCGGGATTGCAATGGCTCTCGATGATGAGTCCGTCGAAGCCCAAATCCATGGCCTGCTGACACAGCGGAGCCACCAGCTCGCGCTTGCCACCCATGTGGCTCGGGTCGACGATGATGGGCAGTGTGGGGATGCGTCGGCGCAGCTCTATCGGTATGTGCCACTGCGGCAGGTTGCGATAGATGCGCTTCTCGAAGCTGCTGAAGCCGCGGTGTATGGCTGCCATGCGCTTGATGCCCGCTTGGTTCAGGCGTTCCATCGAGCCTATCCAAAGCTCGAGGTCGGGGCTGACGGGGTTCTTCACCAGCACGGGGATGTCCACGCCCTTGAGCGCGTCGGCCACCTCCTGCATGGCAAAGGGATTGGCGGTGGTGCGTGCGCCCACCCACAGGATGTCGATGTTGTGCTTCAGGCAGGCCTCCACATGCTTTGCCGTCGCCACTTCCGTGGTGACATACATGCCGGTCTCTTTCTTCACCTCCTCCAGCCAAGGCAGGGCGGTCTCGCCCATTCCCTCGAAGCCTCCCGGCTTGGTTCGCGGCTTCCACACTCCGGCGCGGAATATCTTGATGCCGTTGTGTGCCAGGCTGCGTGCCGTTGTCATGACTTGTTCTTCGGTCTCTGCGCTACAGGGACCGGCGATCACTATCGGGCGTTCGTTCTTGACGCCTTCCAACTCGATTGGTTCTAACTCTAACTCCATGTTGATGTCTGTCTATAATTTTATTCGTTTTATTCTCTCCAGTGCCTCGGCCAGGCGGTCGTTCTTGCAGCACAGCGACAGGCGGACAAACCGCTGTCCGTTGCTGCCGAAGATGAAGCCCGGCACTATGAAGACACGTGCCTCGTGCAGGACACGCTCCGTGAGCTGCTCCACGTCGGCGTACTTGTCGGGTATCTTGCCCCAGAGGAACATTCCCACCTGACGCTCGTCATAGGTGCAGCCGAGGGCATCCATGATCTGTCCTGCCAAACGGCGGCGCGAGCGGTAGTTGCTGTTGTTGGTGTCGTACCACTCCTGTCCGGCCTCCAATGCCTTGGCCGCCGCCAGCTGCACGGCGCGGAACATGCCGCTGTCGATGTTGCTCTTCACCTTCAGAACCCACTGCACGAAGTCGGCGTTCGAGGCCAGCATGGCCACACGCCACCCGGGCATGTTGTGGCTCTTGCTCATTGAGTTGAACTCGATGCAACAGTCTTTCGCCCCCGGCACGCTGAGGATGCTCATCGGGGTGTCGTTGAGGATGAAGCTGTATGGGTTGTCGTTCACAATCACGATGCCTTTCTCCCGCGCCAGCTCCACGAGCCTGCTATACAGCTCCGGCGTGGCATTGGTGCCTGTCGGCATGTGCGGATAGTTGGTCCACATCAGCTTGACGCGGCTCATGTCCATGCGGCGCAGCTCGTCGAAGTCGGGCATCCATCCGTTCTCCTCCTTCAGGTCGTAGTAGACGACGTCGGCTCCGAGTATCCTGCTCAACGAGGTATAGGTCGGATACCCCGGGTTGGGTACCAGCACCTGCTCGCCGGGGTTGACGAACGCCAACGTGACGTGCAGTATTCCTTCCTTTGAGCCGATGAGCGGCTGTATCTCCGTGGCCGGGTCGAGGGTCACTCCGTACCACCTCCTGTACCATTCGGCAAAGGCCTGACGCAGTTCGGGAATTCCCGTGTAGGGCTGGTACCCGTGTGCCGACGGGTCATTGGCAGTGCGGCACAGCGTGGCTATGGTCTCCTCCGCCGGTGGCATGTCGGGACTGCCCACGCCGAGGCTGATCACGTCCATGCCCGCCGTATTCATGCGTGCCACTTCTTTCAGCTTGCGCGAGAAGTAGTACTCGCTCACGCCGGACAGCCGTTCTGCCGGACGTATCTTAGATTCTTGACTCTCCTTCTTCATATTCTCCTAATATCTTCAGTTCTTTGGTAAGAGGCTCTATGGCGGCAATGGCCTGTTTGTATCTCAAGATGTTGTCGAAGACGACATCGATGTAGAATTGATACTCCCACTCACGCCCGATTATGGGCAGTGACTGTATCTTCGTGAGGTTTATCTGATAGAACGACAGGATCGACAGCACCTGCGACAGGCTGCCTTCCTTGTGAGGCAGCGTGAAGACGAGGTTGGCTTTGTTGGGCGTACCGCCGTGTTCGTGCTTCAGCCCGTCGGCCTGCCACGGGTCGGCCACCACGAGGAAGCGCGTGAAGTTGTGCTTGTTGGTCTCGATGCCCTCCTCCAGCACCTTCATCCCATACAGTCCGGCGGCATACTTGGCACAGATGGCAGCGTGGCCGCGCAGGTTCTCCTTCTTGATCTGCTCGGCACTGAGTGCCGTGTCCTCAGCCTCAACCACCTTATACTGCGGGTGGCGTGCCAGGAATTCACGACATTGCATCAGTGCAATGGGATGTGAGTTGACCTCGCGTATGTCGTCCCACGACTCGTCGGGCAGGCAGACGAAGCTGTGCGTTATGCGCAACTTGTGCTCACCCACGATCTGCACGCCGCTCTGCCGCAACAGCTCGTTGTTGTGCAGCAGACTGCCGGCAATGGTGTTTTCAATCGCAAGCATGCCGACGACGTTGCTGTCGTCGCGCATCGCCGTGAAGATGTCCTCGAACGTGGCGCAGCAGATCAGCTCAATGTCATCGCCCTCGAAATACTGGTGGGCTGCAATGTCGTGGTATGACCCGCGTGCGCCCTGTATGGCTACCTTCTTCATCTCTCTCTTTCTTCTTTTTGTCGTTTCTGAATGAAAAATCCCGCCTCACACACTGTGTGGAGCGGGATTCACATATCGTTGTTTTCTGTTTTCTTCTTCAAGTCCTTAGCGTCATCGGCACGTACAAACTCCCGCTCTCACTTCTCGGCTAAAAAAGTAAAAGTAAAAGTAATACACGTATGCAAACGATGACTTCATAAGCCTGTCCCTTTGGTCTTAATCCGTTGCAAAGGTAATCATTTTATTTAACGTGCAAGGGTTCCGGCAACAAAAATCAAAATCCGCTCTCGGTATTAAGCGAGATTGAAAGAAATCCGAAAGACAGCTGACGGGAAACGGCGTTTCCGCTGAGAAAATTGGCGGCGGAAAACGGCGTGTCTATGGCTGTACGTCCACAGTTTTGTGGACGTACAGCCACAACTCTATGGACGTACAACCATAGCTCTGTGGACGTACAGCCACAAAGTTGTGGCTGTACATCCATAAACACGCTGATTTTGAATGGGTTATACGGCTGCTATGTCCCTTACAGCCCGAGGATGTCGGTTTTCCTGACTGCCTGCGATGCGTCGGGCACGTCAGCATTGGCATTGTCGGCGGTTGCCGCCAGCAGCTTCTGTGCCGTCGCCTCATCGCCCGCCGCGCCCTCTTCGTCGCCGACAAGCCTGCGGATGGCGGCTCTCTCGCTGTATGCCTCTGCGAAGTCGGGGCTGAGGTCGACGGCTTCGGACAGCAGTGTCGTGGCATCGTCATAGCGTTGCTGCGTCGTCAGCAGGCGGGCAAGGTCGGTGTATGCCTGCCGGTTGAACGGGTTGATGTCCAGCACGCGGCGATATGCCTGTTCCGCCTCTGCCGTCCTGTCGGTCTGCGACATGACGTGCGCCTTCAGCATCGTGGCACTCTCGTCGCTGTCGGATATGGACAGCACGGCCTCCGCATCTGCAAGTGCGGCGGCATGGTCTCCCTTGTCCGCATATATCTCACCACGCAGCAGGAGCGCGTCGCCAAAAGCCTCTTGCAGGCCGATGGCCGTCGTCAGGTGCGCGATGGCCTCATCGGCCTTGCCGAGTGACCGTTTTGCCTTGCCCATGACGTAGTGTGTGCGGGCGTTGTCCGGTGCGATGAGAAGTGAGGCATCGAGCACCTCCTCCATGTTGGCGTAGTCCTCAAGGATGTAATAGACGTTGGCGAGGGTGTTGTGCACGTCCGTGGCCTCCGGCTTCAGCCCTATCATGCGTTGCAGCAGGCCGACGGCATCTTCGGCGTGGTTGGTGGCTATGAGTAGGTTCGACAGGTAGCCCAGCGTCTCGTAGTCCTCCCGAAGCCGCAACGCCTCCTCAAAACACTTGCGCGCATAGTCGAAGCGGCGGATGCCCTGCGCCCGCACGCCGTCATACTTCAGCACATCGAAATCTCTCGCTGTCTGCTTGTCCTGCTGCTGCTCGGGTGTCTGTCGTCCCGAGCCGAATAGTGATGTTAGAAATCCCATATATCTTCGTTTTTGTTTTTGTTCTGTCACAGGCACGGCTGCCGCCGTCGCCTTCCGCCTCACTCCTCACGACCTTCCTCCCCCGTCTTCCTGTGCAGGCGCAGGCAGTTGTCGCACTGTCCGCAGTCGTGGGGGTTGTCCTCGCCGAAGTAGTCCAGCAACATACGGCTGCGGCAGGCTGTGTCGTTGGCGGCATAGTCCAGCATGGCGTCGATGTGTGCCTTCAGCCGTTCGCGCCGTTCCTCGTAGACCGACGTGGGTATCACGATGTCACAAAGCTCCACGCGCTCGCGCGCGTACATTATATAAGGTGTGGTGTTGCGCGGGATGTAGCTCACGATGTGGCGGGCGGACAGGTCAAGAAGCCGGTTGTAGATGTCGTTCCTGTCCAGACCCGTGCGTGCCGACAGGAGCTCTTCCTGTATGGGCACATAGTCGGCAAACAGGCCGGTGTATGTCCGCAACATCGACTGTATCAGCCGTTCGGTGGCGGGGTCGTCGTCGTTGAGGCGGTATAGCTCGTCCTTGCGCAGCAGGAACATGAGCGTCGACGTGCTGCGCATCTCCTCGCCATATTCCAGGTATCCGGACTGCATCAACAGGTTCAACGCACTGTCCACCTGTATGGGGAAGAAGTGAAACTTAAGACAGAAATCATTGATGTCGAACTTCTTGACACAGCCATAGCCGTCGCCCATCGCCATCTGGTAGTAGTATTGTAGCTTCTCGTACACACTCAGGACGTACTCTCTCGGTGGGAACGTGCTGTCCACACGTTGTGCCACGGTGTTCCTGTCCGCCTTGCTGAAGAGCAGCACGGCATAGGCTTTTCCGCCATCACGTCCGGCGCGTCCCGCCTCCTGGAAGTACGCCTCGATGGAGTTCGGCAGGTCGGCGTGTATCACTGTACGCACGTCGGGCTTGTCGATGCCCATGCCAAAGGCGTTCGTGGCCACCATGACGCGCGTCTTGTCCGTGTACCACTCGTGCTGCCTCACGTCCTTGGTGGCATCGTCCAGCCCCGCGTGGTAGTATGTCGCACTGATGCCGTTCTTCTGCAGCCATTCCGCCAGCTCGCGCGTCTTCCTGCGGCTGCGGGTATATACGATTGCACTGCCACCCACACGTCGGAGTATGTGCAGCATCTCGCCCTCCTTGTCCTCGGTGTGTCGCACCACATACGCCAGATTGCGGCGTTCGAAGCTCATGCGGAACACGTTCGGCTTCCTGAAGTGCAGCCGTTTCTGGATGTCCCCCACCACCTCCGGCGTGGCCGTGGCTGTCAGCGCGAGCACCGGCACCCCCGGCAGCATGTCGCGCACGGTGGCAATCTTCAGGTATGCAGGTCGGAAATCATATCCCCATTGCGATATGCAGTGGCTCTCATCAACGGCAATCAGGCAGACGTGCATATGCGTCAGCCGCTGGCGGAAGCCATCGGTGTCAAGGCGTTCGGGTGATATGTATAGGAATTTGTAGCCGCCGAAGATGCAGTTGTCGAGTGCTGTCAGCATCTCGCTCCTGTTCATGCCGGAGTGTACGGCTGTGGCTTTGATGCCCTTGCTACGTAGGGCGTGCACCTGGTCTTTCATCAGCGCGATCAGTGGCGTGACGACGAGACACAACCCATCCATGGCCATCGCCGGTACCTGGAACGTGATGGACTTGCCGCCGCCCGTAGGCATAAGCCCCAGCGTGTCGCGACCCGCACCTATGCTGCGTATGATGTCCTCCTGTATGCCTCGGAACGAACCGTAGCCCCAGTACTCCTTCAGTATCGGCAGATAGTCTGTCGTCGCTGCCGCTGCTGACGTTGCCGTATCAGCCTTGGTCTCCACGCTGCGTCAGCTCGGCCTTATGTCTTCAATCTGTAGCTGCACCTCACCGTGCTTGTGGGTGTTCTCCTCGATGGTGTAGCAGATCTCGAACGAGCGTTTCGTCTTGATGTACTTCACGCTCGAGCTTTGTCCGAAGGCGATGCCGTTCATCACCTTGCTCGAATTGTTGTCGACCAGCTCCAGCTTTATGTGTTCCTGCTCGCGACCGACGACCTTGCTCGTGCCGTAGTCATACACGTTGTGCGTGCAGAACACGGGCTTCGGGTTCTCGGGGCCGAAGGGGTTGAACTTCTTCAGGTCTGCGAAGAACTTCGGCGTTATGTCCTTGAAGTCAATCTCGGCATTGATGTCAATCACGGGGTTAGTCTGCTCCTCCAGTATGTGCTGCTCCACATATTCCTCGAAGCGGCGGGAGAACTCCGCCACATTCTCGACCTTCATGGACAGCCCTGCGGCATACGTATGGCCGCCGAAGCTCTCAAGTAGCTCGCGACAGTGCTCCACAGCCTTGTACACGTCGAACCCCGACACCGAGCGTGCCGACCCTGTGGCCAAATCTCCTGCACGTGTCAGCACCACCGTGGGACGGTAGAACACCTCCGTCAGCCTTGAGGCCACGATACCGATCACGCCCTTGTGCCACGCCTCGTTATACAGCACGATGGCACGCATATCCTTCAGCCCTTCCAGGTTGTCGACAATACGGTTGGCCTCCTCGGTCATGTTCTTGTCCAGGTCCTTGCGTGTCTCGTTGTAGAGGTCTATGCGGCTCGCCTTCTCCAGTGCGGCGGCAAAGTCTTTCTCCGTCAGCAGGTCGACCGCCTCCTTGCCGTTCTGAATTCTGCCCGACGCGTTTATGCGTGGCCCGATCTTGAACACGATGTCGCTGATGCTTATCTCCCTATCTGCCAATCCGCAGATGTCTATGATGGCTTTCAGCCCGACGCTGGGGTTGCTGTTCAGCTGCTTCAGACCGTGGAATGCCAAAATGCGGTTCTCGCCCGTTATGGGCACGATGTCAGAGGCTATGCTCACGGCGCACAAATCCAGCAATGGAACCAGACGGTGGAACTCAATGCCGTTGCTCATGGCAAACGCCTGCATGAACTTGAAGCCCACGCCACAGCCTGACAGGTGTTCAAACGGATAGGTATTGTCCTGCCTCTTGGCGTTCAGCACAGCCACCGCCGGTGGCAGCACCTCGTCGGGTACGTGATGGTCGCAGATGATGAAGTCTATGCCCAGTGTCTTGGCATAGCCGATGTTCTCCACTGCCTTGATGCCGCAGTCGAGCACGATGACGAGGCTCACGCCCGTCTGTGCCGCATACTCAATACCCTTGCGGGACACGCCGTAGCCCTCCTCGTAGCGGTCGGGGATGTAGTAGTCGATGTTGGAGTAGAACTCCTGCACGAACTTGTATACCAGCGACACAGCCGTGGTGCCGTCCACGTCGTAGTCGCCATACACCAATATGCGCTCTTTTCTGCCCATTGCCTGATTCAGGCGTTCCACAGCGCGGTCCATATCCTTCATCAGGAACGGGTCATGCAGGTCGGACAGCTGTGGCTTGAAGAACTTCTTGGCCTTGGCAACGGTGTCGATGCCGCGCTCCACCAAGAGCCTTCCCAAAATCGGGCTAATCGCCAGACTTCGAGCCAGCTGTTGACTCTCCTCCGCTTGGTCGGTTGAAATGGGCAGATAACTCCATTTGTAAGTCATTATATATATATCTTTTCTTATTTTCCATATTTGCAGGGTGTTGGAGCCTTAGTGCGACACTCCTCCAACAACGCGTAAAGGTATGAAAAACTGCTGACATGCGCTGCGAAAAATCCGCTAAATTGTACGTCCACGCCCGACGATGCATCCAGCAGGGGTGTGCCGAGCGAAGTCCGGAGGCAATGCCGGATAGTGTCGTCCAACGATGCCCAACGTTGCGTTCCAAGCTTGGGCATTCTTAGGTTCTTTAAACGGGCATCGTTAGGTG
>CAVHVD010000073.1:0-12653 GCA_963639425.1 Faecalibacterium prausnitzii | reverse complement strand
CATTCTTGCCATCAGCACCAGGAACATTAAGTGTCCACACACCGTTGGCATCCTTAAGGTGTTGAAAATCAGCGTTTCCATGGACGTACAACCACAACTCTGTGGACGTACAACCACGCGGCTATGGACGTACAGTCATAGGCAGGGTGGACATATTTTGTTTATCTTTGCGCGATGAAAGAGATGTACAGGACTTTTCGTGCACGGATAACGGTTGGGCAGTTGGCTTTCTTGCTTGTGGTGGCCGGACTTATCGTGTGGGCCTGGTGGTACCGGCACATCATCGTCGTGCTGCTGCTGGCGGTGCTGATGGTGGTGTGCATGGAGCGGCTACTGCATACGGAGTATGTGGTCTCTGCTGATGGCAGGCTACACCTTTCCTATGGACGCTTTGCCAAGGGCAGGGACATTGCAGCCGACGACATCGTGACGGTGGAGCGGACGTGGCAGATGAGGATAGGCGGCTACGGCGTGATGCGTTGCGTACTGGTGCACTGCCGCAACGGCATGACGGTGGCACTTATGCCTGCCAATGAGGATGAGTTCGTGCGCGTGTTACAGAAGAGGACTGCGGTGAAGAGACAGGAACCAAAACAAGGAGAAGAGATATGACATATCAGGTGGCCATTATTGGCGGCGGCCCGGCAGGATATACTGCGGCCGAAGCCGCAGGCAAGGCAGGGCTGTCGACAGTGCTGTTTGAGAAAGGGAACATGGGCGGTGTGTGCCTCAACGAAGGCTGCATACCGACGAAGACACTGCTCTATTCGGCAAAGACATACGACAATGCACTGCATGCTTCGAAGTACGCCGTCGGCGTTGAAGGTGTTACGGTAGATCTGCCGAAGATGATAGCCCGTAAGCAGAAGACGATACGCAAACTGTCACTCGGCATCAAGGCTCGGGTGACGGCCTGTGGCGTCAACATCGTGAACGGTGAGGCGCATATCGTTGACAAGAACCACATAAGCCGTGGCGGAGAGACATACGAGTGTGATAACATGATTGTATGTACGGGGTCGGAAACAGTAGTGCCTCCCATCCCCGGACTACAGGACATACCATACTGGACACATCGCGAAGCCCTTGACAACAAGAAACTGCCGCAGTCGCTTGTGGTGATTGGCGGTGGTGTCATTGGTATGGAGTTCGCCTCACTCTTCTGTACTCTCGGCACGAAGGTAACGGTGATAGAGATGACGGACGAGATACTTGGCGGCATA
The DNA here is from genome assembly GCA_963639425.1 of Faecalibacterium prausnitzii. Classification (GTDB taxonomy): domain Bacteria; phylum Bacteroidota; class Bacteroidia; order Bacteroidales; family Bacteroidaceae; genus Bacteroides. The sequence goes on along the minus strand of CAVHVD010000073.1, from coordinate 11,430 downwards.
GACAAGGAGGTGGCGGCGATGCTGCGTGCCGAATATGCCAAACGCGGGGTGGAATTCCTGCTGCAGTCGCAGGTGGAGGATGTAGGTTACGGGCGTGTCGTGCCGACAGGCGGTAATGGAGCGGAACAGTATTTCACAGTGATGTTCTGGAAGGACGGCGAGAAACATCGTGTTGTGGCAAACGAGTTGCTGCTGAGCACCGGTCGTCGTCCCGTCACGGAGGGCTATGGGCTTGAGAACCTCAACGTGGAGAGAGGAGAACGAGGAAGGATTGTCGTTGACGAGCACATGATGACATCGGTGCACGGTGTCTATGTCTGTGGCGACCTGACAGGTACATCCATGTTGGCGCATACCGCCGTCCGTGAGGCCGAGGTGGCAGTGAACAATATCCTTGGTAAGGAAGATGTCATGAAGTATAATGCCATCCCCGGAGTGGTCTACACGAATCCGGAGGTCGCAGGCGTGGGCCTAACGGAAGAAGCTGCGGCAAGAGACGGCATCGAGTATAGTGTGCATAAGCTGCCGATGACATTCTCGGGACGCTTCGTGGCAGAGAATGAGGGCGTGAACGGGATGTGCAAGCTGCTTGTGGGCAGTGACGGCACCGTCATAGGAGCACATCTGCTGGGCAATCCGGCTTCGGAGATTGTGGCGATGGCGGGAATGGCCATTACGCTTGGCTTGAAGACTGATGACTGGAAGAAGACCGTCTTCCCGCATCCGACAGTGGGAGAGATATTTCATGAGATAATATAACTTATAAAAATCACAAAGTACAATGAAAAAGTTATTTGCCAAATCCGCCAGCTGCATGGCTGTAGTGGCGGTGGCACTTGCATCGTCATCGTGCTCGCAGCAGAAGTCTGGCGAGCCGACAGACCCAATCCTATCGCACATTGACTCGACAGTGCGTCCGCAGGACGATCTCTTCGAATATGCCAACGGTGCCTGGCTAAACAGTCACCCCATAGACCCGAGTGAGAACAGCGTGGGCATATTCAAGGCCGTGGACGACACCGTGCAGACGCAGGTCTACAAGATATGTCTCGAGGCCTCTGCCACGCAGAACGCTGCCGGCAGCAACAAGCAGAAGATAGGTGACCTGTACTTCTCGGGCATGGACAGCACAACGCTGAATGCACAGGGCATATCCGCCCTGAACGAGTATTTCGACCGCATCGATGCCATGAAGAGTGCTGATGAGTTGCCGCAGATTGCCGCCTACCTTAGCCCTATATCAGGCACTCCGTTCTTCAGGTTCGGCGTGTCACAGGATGAGAAAAACAGTGATGTGAACGTCATCTCGCTGTCGCAGGGTGGGCTGAGCATGCCCGACCGCAACTACTACTTCGACAACGACGAGAACACTGACAGAGTGCGCCAGGCTTTCCGTACCTATGCCCGTGGGATATTCGGCGAGATAGGGTATGACGACACACAGGCACAGGCGGCCGTAGACAAGATGCTGCAATTCGAGACGCAGATAGCAAAGAATTCGCGCAAGCGCGAAGACCTGCGTGACCCATTCACGAACTACAACAAGATGTCAATGGCACAGCTTGCGGCTCTGATGCCCGGCTATGACATCAAGGCATACATGAGTGGTGTGGGGCTGAACGGTGTGGACAGCGTTGTCGTGGGGCAACCTGAGTTCTTCACTGCCCTTGACAAGCAGCTCCGCCAGACAGACCTGAACGTGCTGAAGGACTATCTGAAGTTTCAGGTGCTTGATGCACTGGCAGAATATGTCGATGATGACACCTACATGTTGAGCTTCAACTACTACTCCAAGTCACTGCGTGGCGCACAGGTGCCCCGTCCGCGGTGGAAGCGAGTGGTCGATGTCACCAACTCCGTGCTTGGCGACCTCGTGGGACAGGTGTATGTGGCGGAATACCTGCCAAAAGGCACGAAGGAGAAATTCATAGAGATTGGCGATGCCATACGCGAGGAGTTTGCCAATCACATCAGGAACCTCGATTGGATGAGCGAACCGACAAAAGCCAAGGCTCTACAGAAGCTTGAGGCCGTGAACATGAAGCTGGCATATCCCGACAAGTGGAAGGATATGAGTGCATTGGACATCTCGCGCGACTCGTATGTCGACAACATCATCAACGCCAACCGTTGGCGTTTTGACCGCATGATAAAGCGGTATGGGCAGCCTGTCGACCGCAGCGAGTGGCACATGCAGCCACAGACATATAATGCCTATTACAGTCCGACAAACAATGAGATCTGTATCCCCGGGTGCAACATCATCGTGCCCGGATTTGAGGGGCGTATGCCCGACGACGCTATCCTGTATGCCATCATCGGTGGCAGTACGTTCGGCCATGAGATCACCCACGGCTTCGACGACTCAGGTTGCAAGTACGATGCCAAAGGCAATCTATCCGACTGGTGGACAGCCGAAGACAAGGCTAAGTTTGAAGAGAAGACCAAGAAGATTGTGGAGCAGTTTGACGGCTATGAGGTCATCGACGGGCTGCACATCAACGGCAAGAACACGCAGGGCGAGAACATCGCAGACCTTGGTGGGCTTATCATGGGATATGAGGCTTTCAAAAAGACCGAGCAGTATAGGAACAACGTAATCATCGGAGGCTTCACGCCCGACAAACGTTACTTCCTCGGACATGCTCAGGCGTGGATGGTGAGGTATCGTGACGAGGCACTCGTCACACGTGTCAAGACCGACGAGCACTCACCGGCCAAGTGGCGTGTCATAGGTCCGTTGTCTGACTGCAACGAGTTCTATGAGGCTTGGGGCGTGAAGGAAGGCGACAAGATGTGGCGTGCGCCCGAAGACCGCGTGAAGATCTGGTAAGCACACCCACCCCAACGCCGTGACAAGGAGATACACCTTATTATATTATGTAGCTGCCGTTGTCCTTGTGCTCTGCTGCAATGCGGCGAGAGCACAAGGTACGGAGCATGCTGCGTCGTCGTTCACGGCGGGACTTGATTCCGTCGTGGATAGGTTGTTGCCACGTGGTGGCGATGTGGGTGTTGCCGTCTATGACTTGACTGCCGATATGCCAGTCTACCGGCACAGAGCCGACCGCAACTGCCGTCCGGCATCGACCATGAAGTTGGTCACTGCCATTGCTGCACTGTCACTGCCGAGGAGCGATGAGCCATTCCGCACGGAGATATGGCACACGGGTAGCATCAACGACAGCATCCTGCATGGCGACCTCTATGTTGTCGGTGGCTTCGACCCTGAGTTTGATGAGGAGGATATGGATGCCATGATTGGTTCTATTGCTGCCTTGCCGGTGAAGAAGATAGAGGGACGCATACTTGGTGATGTGTCGATGAAGGATTCGCTGTATTTCGGCAGCGGTTGGCTGTGGGATGACAATCCGGAGTCTTACCAACCCTATCTGTCGCCGCTGATGCTGAATAAAGGTGTAGTCCATGTTACTGTTACGCCCAATGCCGCAGGAACGAAAGCCACAGTTGAGGCAACTCCACGTTCCACCTATTACAGTGTAGTCAATAATACCGTTAGCCGCAGGCCGCAGGCAGGGATATTCAAGCTGACACGCGATTGGATGCATAACCGCAATGAGCTGACGGTGAGCGGTAATGTAACATCGCGTCGCAGTGCCGATATCAACGTTCATTCGTCTGCCGATATGTTCATGCACACGTTTGTCGACAAGCTGCAACTCGCCGGTATAGAGTGTGACGGCAGCTATGGCTTCGATACCTTGGGGGAGGATGCGCAACCCGTTGCCGTCCGTGAGACAAGCATGAAAGATGTGCTCGAACGGATGATGAAGGAGAGCGACAATCTGAATGCCGAGGCTATGCTCTATCGTATGGCGGCGCAGAAGAGTGGGGCGAAGTATGCCTGTGCTGATGATGGGCTTGAAGTGGCGCGTGGCATAGTGCGCAGTGTGGGGCTGAATCCACGGGATTACAAGATGGCCGACGGTTGTGGACTGTCCATGTATGACTACTTGTCACCCGACTTGCTCGTGGCATTCCTGAAATACGCCTATGCCGATAAGAGCATCTACGATCTGCTTTACCCGTCGCTACCGATAGGAGGTGTCGATGGCACGTTGGAATACCGCATGCGGAGCGGCACGCCGTCGTACCGTCGTGTGCATGCCAAGACAGGAACGTACACGGGTATAAGTTGTCTGGCAGGGTATCTGACGACACGCAGTGGCAAGCTCATTGCCTTCAGCATCATGAACCAAAACCAAATTGTAGCTCGCGATGCCCGCACACTGCAAGATGCAGTGTGCGATTACATCGTCGCCGGATACTGACCGGCACGGCCAGCATGGTAGTGGACGCATGGGATGTCCTTATATTTACGAAGACATGAGAGGCGTTGAAAGGAAGATGACATACGATGAATAGGAGACTTAAATGGATGCTGTATGGTGCAATACTCTTTGTGGTAGGGCATTTTGTTATAGTTACTATTGTTGACGCTAACCTTATGGGTTTGGCGACCCCATCGTTTGCAAATCGCCTCCAAATAGAATCGTATCTAACAAATGGGTCTGCACGAGTTGACATGCAAACCGGTTTCAAATGTTCCGCATTTTCTTCGGCATATGTACTCAGACACTTTGGATTTGACGCACACGGAGATTCTATCCACGAAGAAATGCCCAATAAGATGGATGACGGTTATGTGTATCCTAAGGGGATTTTGTCACTATTTGCATCCAAGGGATATGGCACTGAATACCATATAGGGAACCTGACTGCATTGAAGAATGCGGTAGCTTTAGGCAATCCGGTAATCGTGATGATAAAAATCCGTTCCGACGAGGAGTGGCTTCATTATGTACCCATTGTAGGTTACACGTCCGACAGCCTGTATATAGCAGAGTCGTTGCCTGAATTATGTAATACTGTCGGCACCAATTATACAAGAAGCATTTCTACGGAAGATTTCAAAACAATATGGAATACGTCGGCTTTCAAGATGCCTTTATATCGCAACACCTTTATTGTCGTGAAAAAGCCGTAGTCTGTAGAAGGGAAACGTAAGTGTCAAACGTCAAATCGGAATATAGGGATATTCTAAAAAGACTACCATTAGAATCTACCATATAGATATAAAACACACGTCCGCACGACACCCCTTTGGTTCTCGGGGTTTGTCGTGCGGACGTGTGTTTTCTCTTCCTGTCAAAAAAGGGAACAACGCAGGGGCTTGTATCAAGCCTTCACGCCGTTGTACTCGTCGGAAACGGTGAGCTTCTTTCTACCCTTGGCGCGGCGTGCAGCCAGTACTCGTCGTCCATTGGCTGTAGCCATTCTTTCACGGAACCCGTGCTTGTTCTTTCTCTTTCTGTTAGAGGGTTGGAATGTTCTTTTCATATCTGTATATTCTTTATGTTACTATTTGCTGAAAATCAGGGTGCAAAAATAGACACTTTTTGTAAAACAACCAAGCACGGCTTCTTTTTATCTCAAAGATTTTGTGTTTTTTTGTGGTTTGCCGTACCTTTGCCGCACCTTTTACGGCATCCCCCTATGTGCTGTTCTGGGCGGAGAATGTATATATTCGTGTTCTTAAAACGTAATAAAGATAAGAAAGTATGATTAATGCTCAAGACATTAAAATCGGAACAGCCATCAGGATGGATGGCAAGCTGTATTTCTGCATCGATTTCCTTCATGTGAAGCCTGGCAAGGGCAACACTTTCATGCGTACCAAGCTGAAAGACGTTGTCAACGGCTATGTGCTGGAGCGTCGCTTCAACATCGGTGAGAAGCTGGAGGATGTCCGTGTTGAACGCCGTCCATATCAGTATCTCTATAAGGAAGGTGAAGACTTCATCTTCATGAATCAGGAGACCTACGATCAGGTGCCTATCGCCAAGGATCTTATTACCGGTGCAGACTTCCTGCTCGAGGGTATGGTGGTCGAAGTGGTATCGGATGCTTCGACAGAGACCATCCTCTTCGCCGAAGTGCCTGTGAAGGTTGAGATGAAGATTACATACACTGAGCCCGGACTTAAGGGTGACACTGCTACCAACGCGCAGAAGCCTGCGACTGTGGAGTCGGGAGCAACGGTCAAGGTGCCTCTGTTCATCAATGAGGGCGACGTTGTTGTCATCGATACTCGCGATGGCTCTTACGTAAGCCGTGTCAGCAACAAGTAACCGATATAAGGAAAATATAAAAGGCGGACGGCTCGAAGAGAACCGCCCGCCTTGTTGCATCATGAGGCTCTCCGTCGTAATACCTGTGTACAATCGTCCTGACGAGCTTTCGGAACTGTTGGACAGCCTGTCGGCACAACCATGCACGGCCGACTTTGAGGTCATCGTTGTAGATGATGGCTCGAGTGAACCATGTCGTGACGTGGCACAGACGCATCAGGGACTGTTGGACATATCCTATTTCTTTGTCCCTAACGGTGGCCCCGGGGCAGCACGCAACTACGGTGCTGCGCGGGCGAAAGGAGAGTATCTCATCTTTCTCGATTCGGATACAATTGTCCCAAAGGGATATTTTGATGCTGTCGAACGTGGACTTGTAGCTACGGAAGCCGATGCTTTCGGAGGCCCCGACAAGGCTCATCCGTCGTTCACCGATACGCAGAAAGCCATAAACTACTCCATGACATCGTTCTTCACTACGGGCGGCATCCGTGGTGGCGGGAAGCGCATGGATCATTTCTACCCGCGAAGCTTCAACATGGGTATTCGTGCTGAAGTGTACCGAAAGATAGGAGGATTCTCCAATATGCGCTTCGGTGAGGACATCGACTTGAGCTTGCGTATCGTGGAACAGGGGTTCAAGACTGCCCTTTTCGCAGATGCATGGGTGTACCACAAGCGACGCACTGACTTCCGTAAGTTCTTCCGTCAGGTCATGAATTCCGGCATAGCTCGCATAAATCTTTATAAGCGGCATCCGGGGTCGTTGAAGCTCGTCCATCTGTTGCCTATGGTGTTCACCGTGGGTGTGGTATTCCTGTTGCTACTGTTCGTGGTCGGCATTGTGTTCGGAGCAACAGTCGGCCGACAGTATGACCCGCCTTTCGGCGGTATGATAAGCGGTGTGGCACTGCTGCCCTTGGTGCTCTACTCGCTTCTTGTCTTTGTCGATTCATCGCACCGAAACCATAGTCTGAGGATTGGCCTGCTCTGCATACGTGCCGCCTTTACCCAACTCATAGGTTATGGACTGGGCTTCCTTTTGGCGTGGTTCCGTCGTTGCGTGCTTGGGAAGGATGAGTTCTCCGTATTCGACCACAACTTCTACAAATGAACTTCTTTCAGTCGAACACCTCGTGCAGTACTTGCAGTGAGCGCAGTTCGGGAAAATCGGGGATATGCAGACGGTAGTAGTCGTTCATGACGTTCAGTATGCGGCGGCGTTGCTGACGACTGAATAGGAAGCGGTGCATATTCGACAGGTTCATGCGCATGAGCGTGCCGACGGCGGCGGCCTCAGTACCTGTCAGACAGTAGGCATCGGCTTGTGGCGGTGACGGGACATAGCGTGCTTCTTGTAGGTCGAAGCAGCAACCACGGATGTAGTGTGAGGTATTTGGCTGTAGACCGAGGAACGCTGATATGCGCAGCATGAAGGCGATGTGGAAGTTTGAATATCCATCCTCTGCAGCATCAAGCCACCGCATCGATGTGGTGATGAAGTCATACAGTGCATTGTTGGGCAGTCCCTCCTCGCGCACGGAGCGCATCAGGAACTCTTGCAAGAAGAGAGCCATTGCCGACTTGTACGGGTTGGACGGAATGCTCTGATACGGACAGATGCACGACATTGATGTGATGCGTTGTAGTGCCACGTCAGGTCGCACATCGCCGACAATCTGGACCAATGACAGTGGTTGCAACAGCGACATCGGGACAGCCGACTTGCGCGAGCGCGGCGTTCGCATGATGTATGACAGTCGGCCGTTTGCGGATGTATATGCAGTGACGATCTGCTGTCCGCCGGCAATCTTCAGCACTCCAAGTACCACTCCTTCTGTAGTCTGTATCATTCCTGCGAAGCCCTAAAACCGGTACAAATCTATATAAATAAAACGACATTTTTTCAGAGATGTATTTGCTGGTTGAAAAATAGTGCCTACCTTTGCAACCGCATTCCTTGAAGATAGGGGTGTGGATGGTCCATTCGTCTATCGGTTAGGACGAGAGATTTTCATTCTCTAAAGGGCAGTTCGACTCTGCCATGGACTACGGGAAAAGAAAAAACAAAACAAAAACAAAACAAAAACAAAAGGTTTAGTCGAGATGGCAAATCATAAATCAACACTTAAGAGCATCAGGAAGTCTGAGGCAAGGAAGCTCCACAACAGATACTATGCCAAGACAATGAGAAACGCTGTTCGCAAGCTCCGTGGCACAACCGATAAGGCTGCTGCAACTGCAATGTTGCCGGGCGTGTCAAAGATTTTGGACAAGCTGGCAAAGACACACGTTATTCATAAGAACAAGGCAAGCAACTTGAAGTCGAAGCTCGCTCTTTATGTGAACAAGCTCAGCTGAAGAATCAGTTGACCATACATATAGCAGGCCGGACATCGGATATACCGATGTCCGGCTTTTTTGTGTACGAATGTCTTTGTGCATGGTCTCAGCTTCGCGGGGAATACGGTAGGGCGGCATCGTTATCATTGGCCTGTGAGAACGTTGTCATCGGCCGATGAGGGCGTTCTGCTTTGTTGGCGCATGGATTTTATGTGTACCTTTGTGCGTGACACAGAGAAAGACAACATAGCCCTATATAAAGAACGACATAATCCTATATAAAGAACAACATAATCCTATATAAAGAACAACATAACCCTATATCATGATGAAAAGAACAAGTGTACTGATGTTTGTGCTTGCCGTGGCATGCTGTGGCAGCATATCGGCGCAGGAGAAGAAAGTCAGGGATCACAGCACCGATCCCGCACATTACTACCTCTATGCAGGCGAAGTCCCAAGCAACCTGAAGCTCATCCCACCACCACCGGAGGAAGGCTCCGCGCGTTTCGCCTACGATGTCGAACAGTATGAGTGGGGCAAGTCACAGCGCAACACGCCGCGCGGCGCACAGGCCATAAAGGATGCCGACGTTAGCGACAAGGGCGTATGTGAGTCGTTCTCACCGGCCTTCGGCATCACAATCAGTCAGGAGACCACGCCGCAGATCTACAAGCTGATAACCGGCATGCGCGAAGACCTCGGCGGCCTGGGCACGAGCGAGTCCAAAGACTTCTACAAGCGCAAACGACCGTTCCTCTATTTCAACGAAGACAGCAGCATCCCCGAAGTGCAGAAGTGGTATGCAAACAGCGGTTCCTACCCGTCGGGTCACACGTCTATCGGCTGGGGCACGGCACTCGTGCTTGCCGAAATCAACACGGGAAACCAGGAAGCCATACTCAAGCGCGGGTATGAGATGGGACAGAGCCGTGTGATTGCCGGCTTCCACTATCAGAGCGATGTGGATGCCGCACGCTGGATGTGTACGGCGATAGTGGCACGTCTGCACGCCGACAAGGACTTCAGCAAGCAGTTGCAGAAGGCAAAGAAGGAGTTTGCCAAGTTGCAGAAGCAAGGCAAGATCCGGAGCGTGAGCCTGTGAGCCGCCACGGACAAGAACACAGCTAAAGGATGGACACCCCGAACGGGCAGACGCAAGCCTTCGTGAGGCTGCACCGCGATGACGACCCGCTACAACTTGCATTGCAGGCTGTGCGCCCCACCGGTGTGGACATGGCGTATGCGCTGACACAGATTGACGGCCGACAGCGTATGCTGCGCAAGGTGCCGTCGTGGGCTGCTACGGACGGCATCGTCTATCCGCAACACCTGTCGATAGAGCAGTGCTCGTCCGAAGCCACGGCACGTTACAAAGCCACGGTGGTGTCTGCCGTCGGCGGACACGGCAGTCTGGCCGACCTGACAGGTGGCATGGGTGTCGACTGCTACTTCATGCACTCCATATTTGAAGAGACGACATACGTCGAACGTCGACAGGAGTTGGCAGACATCGCGGAGCATAACTTCAATGTCCTTGGTGCAGGCAACATCGGCGTTGTCTGTGCCGACGGCGTTGACTGTCTCCGACGCATGAAGCCCGTCGACTGGATATTCATGGATCCTGCACGACGGAGCAGCTGCGGCGCGAAGACGGTGGCTCTGTCCGACTGCGAACCCGATGTCGTGCCGTTGCTGCCACTGCTGATGCAGAAGGCCGGACACGTGCTGCTCAAGCTGTCGCCCATGCTCGACATCAGTCTGGCTCTACGCCAGATGGAGCGCGTGACGGCGGTGCATGTGGTGTCTGTGGACAACGAGTGCAAGGAGCTGCTGGTGGTGCTGAGCCGTGATGGCGGCACTGCGGCGGTGGATGTCGTGATGCACTGCGTAAATCTGATGCGCGGCGGCACGTCGCAGACGTTCACCTTCTGCAAGGCCGACGAGCAGGACGAGTGCCGGTATGCACACACCATAGCCAAGTACCTCTATGAACCGAATGTCTCTGTGCTGAAGGCCGGTGCCTATCGCTCGGTCGCCTTGCGGTACGGCCTGGAGAAGCTGCACCCGAGCAGCCATCTCTACACCTCAGACACTTTGGTTCCCACATTCCCCGGACGGATATTTGCGGTCGAAGACTGCGGCTGCATGAACCGGAAAGACCTGCGTCGCCTGCTCGACGGCATCGGCAAGGCCAACCTCGCAATACGAAACTTCCCCAGTTCCGTTGCGGAACTGAGGAAGCGTCTGCGCCTCGGCGACGGAGGCGATGTCTATCTGTTTGCCACCACGCTGTCCGACGGGCATAAAGTCCTGATACGGTGCAGCAAGCGGTGATGTGCCGTTCTCTGCCTATTCTCCCTTAGGTGCATTCTTCACATACTTCTCAAGCCATGCGTCCTGTTCGTATAGCAGGTGCATGACGTTCTCCCGTGCCGTGTAGTGATGGCTCTCAAGCGGCAGCACGACGTAGCGCACGGTGGCCTTGTGGCCTTTCAGTGCCTGATAGAAGCGTTCGCTCTGGATGGGGAACGTACCGGTGTTGTTGTCCAGTTCGCCGTGGATGAGCAGCAGCGCACCGCTCAGCTGGTCTGCATACATGAACGGGCTCATGGCGTTATATACCTCCGGTGCCTCCCAGTATGTACGTGTCTCGCTCTGGAAGCCGAAGGGCGTCAGCGTGCGGTTGTAGGCTCCGCTGCGTGCGATGCCCGCCTTGAACAGCTTGGTGTGTGTCATCAGGTTGGCGGTCATGAAGCCGCCGTAGGAGTGTCCGCCCACGCCTATGCGTGCCGTGTCTCCCACTCCCAGGTCGTAGATGGCCTTCACAGCTGCCTCGGCATCCATCACGAGCTGGTCGATGTAGTTGTCGTTCGGCTCCGTGGTCTCCGTACCCACGATGGGCATCTCCACGTTCTCCATGACGCAGTAGCCC
>CAVHVD010000072.1:0-8982 GCA_963639425.1 Faecalibacterium prausnitzii | reverse complement strand
GAGGTCGAGTATGCCGAGATACGCGCCTCCATACAGATGCGTGCACAGGAAGACATCAACAAGCAACAGCGCGACTACTACCTGCAACAGCAGATCAAGACAATACAGAACGAGCTGGGCAGCGAGAACACTGCCGAGAAAGACGCGGAGCTGCTGCGCGGCAAGGCGAAGAAGAAGAAATGGGGCGAAGCCATCGGCAAGACCTTCCTTGAAGGAGTCAGCAAACTCGAGCGCATGAGTCCGCAGTCTGCCGACTACAGCGTACAGCTGAACTATCTTGAGACTATGCTCAGCCTGCCGTGGAACGAATACACCCGTGACAATCTGAACATCGTGAATGCCGAGCGTGTGCTCAACCGTGACCACTACGGCATGGAAAAGGTGAAAGAACGCATATTGGAGCACTTGGCAGTGCTGAAGCTCAACGATGGCCTGAAGTCGCCAATCATCTGCCTGTACGGTCCTCCGGGAGTGGGCAAGACATCGCTCGGCAAGAGCATAGCCGCCGCCCTGAAGCGTAAGTACATACGCATGAGTCTCGGTGGTGTGCACGACGAAGCCGAGATACGCGGTCACCGGCGCACGTATATCGGTGCCATGCCCGGACGCATTGTCAAGGGACTGATCAAAGCCGGTTCCTCGAACCCCGTCTTCGTGCTCGACGAGATTGACAAGGTCAGCTCAGACCGCCAGAGCGACCCCGAGTCTGCGCTGCTCGAAGTGCTTGATCCCGAGCAGAACACGACGTTCCACGACAACTACCTTGACGTGGACATCGACCTGTCGCACATCATGTTCATAGCCACGGCAAACAGTCTGAACACCATCCCCCAGCCCCTGCTCGACCGCATGGAGCTGATAGAGGTTAGCGGCTACATCACCGAGGAGAAGATAGAGATTGCCGGTCATCACCTCGTGCCCAAGGAGCTTGAAGCCTGCGGCATGAAGCACCAAAAGGTGAGGTTCAGCAAGGATGCACTGGAGACAATCATCGAGAACTACACCCGCGAGAGCGGCGTGCGTGAGCTGGAGAAGAAAATCGGCAAGGTGCTGCGCAAGATTGCACTCAACTATGCACGCGGCGGCGAGCTGCCGACAGGCAGCATCAAGCCTGCCGACCTGACCGGCTATCTCGGCGTTGCCGAATACTCGCGCGACAAATATCAGGGCAATGACTATGCCGGTGTCGTCACCGGCCTGGCATGGACAGCAGTGGGTGGTGAGATCCTGTTCATAGAGAGCAGCCTCAACCGTGGCAAGGGACAGCTGACGCTGACCGGTAACCTCGGTGACGTGATGAAAGAGTCGGCGATGCTGGCTGTGGAATATATCAAGGCACATCCCGACATGCTGGGACTTGACCCCGACATCTTCAACCATTGGGACATCCACATACATGTGCCCGAAGGAGCCATACCCAAAGACGGCCCCTCGGCAGGTGTCACGATGGTGACATCATTGGCATCGGTCTTCACGCAGCGCAAGGTGAAGGCCAACCTTGCCATGACCGGCGAGATCACGCTGCGCGGCAAGGTCCTGCCCGTTGGCGGAATAAAGGAGAAGATACTGGCTGCCAAGCGGGCGGGGATAAGCGAGATCATTCTCTGTGCCGACAACAAGAAGCACATTGACGAGATACAGGAGATATATCTCAAGGGTCTGACGTTCCACTATGTCAATGACATAAAAGAAGTGCTCGACATAGCCCTGACCGACGAGCTTGTCGACAAGCCTCTTGACCTCAGCGTCAAGAGCGGCAAGGACGAGGACAGGAAAGGCGACAAGTGAAAAGATGAGATTCGAACTGCAACACACCGACAGCCAGAGCAATGCCCGTGCGGGAAAGATCACTACCGACCACGGGAGCATACTCACGCCCATCTTCATGCCTGTCGGCACCGCAGGGTCTGTCAAGGGTGTGCAGCTACGCGACCTCAAAGAAGACATCAAGGCACAGATCATCCTCGGCAACACCTATCATCTCTATCTGCGTCCCGGGCTGGACGTGTTGCGCCAGGCCGGTGGCCTGCATCGCTTCAATGGCTTTGACCGCCCGATGCTGACAGACAGCGGAGGGTTTCAGGTGTTCTCACTTGCCGGTATCAGGAAGATGAAGGAGGAAGGTGTCGAGTTCCGCTCACACATCGACGGCAGCAAGCTGTTCTTCAGTCCGGAGACGGTGATGGACATAGAGCGTGCCATCGGTGCCGACATCATCATGGCTTTCGACGAATGTACGCCTGGCACTGCCGACTACCGGTATGCCAAGCAGTCCGTAGAACGCACGCACCGATGGCTTGACCGTTGCATCACGCGCCTCAACGAGACAGAACCTCTCTACGGCTACGGACAGTCGCTGTTCCCAATAGTGCAGGGCTGCGTCTACCGCGACCTGCGCACGATGTCGGCAGAATTCGTGGCATCCAAGAATGCCGACGGCAACGCCATTGGCGGCCTTGCGGTGGGTGAACCCGTGGAGACGATGTATGAGATGATTGAGCTTGTCAACGGCATACTGCCCAAGGACAAGCCCCGCTATCTCATGGGTGTCGGCACGCCGGCAAATCTGCTCGAAGGCATTGAGCGTGGCGTGGATATGTTCGACTGCGTTATGCCTACGCGCAACGGGCGCAACGGCATGCTCTTCACCAAGCATGGCATCATGAACATGAAGAACAAGAAGTGGGAAACAGACTTCTCGCCAATAGAAGAGGACGGCGCGTCAATAGTGGACCGCACATACAGCAAGGCCTACCTGCGCCACCTGTTCCACGCCGGTGAACTGTTAGCCATGCAGATTGCATCGGTGCACAATCTGGCGTTCTATCTGTGGCTCGTCGGTGAAGCGCGGCAGCACATCATTGCCGGTGACTTCCGGCAGTGGAAAGAGAAGACCGTGAGGGAAGTGTCGCAACGACTGTGACGGCACACTGCACACCATATATAATAAGGAGAGAAAGACGGCATAATACGACATGAGGCTCAGGGACAGCAAGGTTTGGAGACGGCTGGCAGACACGGACATCATGCGCCGTGTTGCATGGCTTTGGGATTGGTATGAGGAGCACCGCCCGCTGAAGCGGCTTGACTACTACATCATGGCCAAGTTCCTCGGCACGTACATCTTCGCCATTGTCCTCATCATATCCATAGCTGTGGTGTTCGACTTCAACGAGAAGATGGACCGCTTCACCTCACACGAGGCACCGTGGCGAGCCATCATCTTCGACTATTACGCCAACTTCATCCCCTACTTCGCCAATCTGTTCAGCCCGCTGTTCGTGTTCATCTCCGTCATCTTCTTCACCACGAAGATGGCCGAGAACTCGGAAATCATCTCCATGTTTGCCAGCGGCATGAGCTTCAGGCGCATGCTGCGTCCCTACATGCTGTCGGCAGCCATCATCGCCGGTGTGACGTTCTACCTCGGCGCATACGTCATCCCCAAGGGCAGCGTCACGCGCATCGACTTTGAAGACAAATACTACAAATCCCGAAAGTCAACCTCCGCACGCAACATACAGCTGGAGGTAGACACCAACGTGGTGGCATACATTGAGAGATATGAGGACTACAACAAGACGGGCTACCACTTCTCGCTAGACAAGTTCAACGGCAAGCAGCTCGTCTCCCACCTCACGGCCAACCAGATTGTCTACGACACCACAGCCGTCAACCGCTGGACCCTGCACGACTTCATGATACGCGAGCTGGGCGGCGAACGCGAGAAGATAATGCGCGGAACGCGCATGGACACCACGCTGCTCATGGAGCCGTCGGACTTCTTGCAGACCAAGAACCAGGAGCAGATGCTCACCAGTCCGCAACTCAGCGAGTACATAGACCGTCAGAAACAGCGCGGACTGTCGAACATCAAAGCCTTTGAGATTGAGTACCACAAGCGCATAGCCATGTCGTTTGCCTCGTTCATCCTGACGCTCATAGGCGTGTCGCTCTCATCGCGCAAGACACGTGGCGGCATGGGGCTTTACCTCGGCATCGGGCTGGGGCTCAGCTTCTCCTACATCCTGTTCCAGACCATCTCGTCCACCTTTGCCGTCAACGGCAACATGCCACCGGCCATCTCGGAGTGGATACCGAACATCCTCTATGCCATCATAGCCTTTGTGCTGTACAAGAAAGCACCTAAGTAAGAAAGGGAACCGGTGGCTCTCACCGTATCACGATGTCGGTTATCACCTGCGCCCCGACACTGTCGTTGAGGCATTGCATCAGACGGCGTTTGCCCGTCAGCAGCTCCTGCCGCAGCACCGACGACGCAAGCTCGACATACAGCACTTGATTCCTGATGTACACATTCTTCGTGTATGCCGCAATCTCCGGCCCCAGCACCTGTGTCCATGAGTTCACCAGCCGCCGCTCGTTGAGCGGTGTCTCCAGCCCCTCATTACGCAGCAGACGCATCACCAGCGCACCCACACTCTCTGCATCACGGCTGCGCATGTCTGCCATCCTCCGTATTCACCGGCTCCACAACGCCGTCCGCCACGCCGAACAGCCGGTAGTCCACATCTGCCGCATGTAGTATCATGTCCAGGTTACTGCGGTTGGTGTCTGTTATGAATATCTGCCCGAAACGGTCACTACCGGCGAGGCGCACGATCTTCTCCACACGCCGTGCGTCGAGCCTGTCGAAGATGTCGTCGAGCAGCAGTATGGGCATGTCGCCCATCCGCTTGAGAAACTCCAGCTGTGCCAGCTTCAGGGCAATGAGAAACGTCTTGTTCTGTCCCTGCGATGCCTCGCGCTTCATGGCGTAGCTGCCAATGCTCATCTGTAGCTCATCCTTATGTATGCCGTGCAGCGAGAAGCCCATGATGCGGTCTTTGCCGCGTCCGTCGCGTATCACGTCCAGCAGCGGCCCACGTGTGCAGTGCGACAGATACTCAATGTCCACCGCCTCACTGCCGTCGGATATATAGGAATAGAAATCTCTGAATATGGGGATGAAATCCTCTATGAACGCCTTGCGGCGGGCATAGATCACCTCACCCTCGGCAGCCATCATCTCCTCCATGATGTCCATCATCCCCTCGTCGGCATGCCCCTCTGCCTTGAGCATGGCATTGCGTTGCGCCAGTGCCCTGTTATATCTTATCAGGCGTTCCAGGTAGTCCTTGTCGTACTGCGAGATCACCACATCCATGAACCTGCGCCGCTCCGCACTGCCACCCTGTAGCAGCACGGCATCGTCGGGCGACACCATCACCAGCGGGATCAGCCCAATGTGGTCCGACAGCCGCTGATATTCCTTGCGGTTGCGCTTGAACTGCTTCTTCCGTCCCTGCTTCATGCCGCAATACACCTCCTCCTGCGTGCCGTCGGCAGTGCGGTAGAAGCCCTGTATCATGAAGAAGCCAGCATCGTGCCTAATGTTCTGCGAGTCGATGGCGTTGGTCGCGCTCTTGCAGAACGACAGGAAGTAGATGGCATCGAGCAGATTGGTCTTGCCCATGCCGTTCAGACCGACAAAGCAGTTCAGCTTCTGCGAGAAAGAGACGTTCACCTCGCAGAGATTCTTGTAGTTCAGTATGCTGATGCGGTCGAGTATCATGACGCAAAAGTATGAAGAAAAACGTAGCATAGGGGACGGGGGCGGCAAAAAAGATGGGGCTTTATTTCCTCAATAAACAAAAACAGCGTACCTTTGCCGTTCGGTAAACATTAACAAAAACACATACGTAAGAAAGATATGGCAGACAAGAAGAAGAACGAAGAAATCCTGAACGTTGAGGGTGCTTTGTCACAGTCAGAGGCATTCATCACGAAGAACAGCAAGGCTGTCGTCGGAGCAGTCATCGCCCTGATTGTAATCATCGCGGGCATCTTCTGCTACAGCAGCTTCTACAAGGCTCCGCGCGAGCGCAATGCTCAGGCGGCACTGTTCAAAGGTGAGCAATACTTCGAGAACAGCCAATACGACGAAGTGCTGCGTGGCGACAGCATCGGTTTCGACGGCCTGCTCAAGGTTGCCGACGAGTACAGCGGCACCAAGGCTGCCAATCTTGCCAACGCATACATCGGCCTCAGCTATGCCCATTTGGGAGACTACCAGAATGCCATCACCTATCTTGACAAGTTCGGTGCCGACGACCAGATGGTGGCACCGGCCATCAAGGGAGCGATGGGCAACTGCTACGTGCAGACGGGAGACAACGAACGTGCCATCAGCTTGCTTCAGGCAGCAGCACGCGAGGCCGACAACAACACCCTCAGCCCCATATACCTCATTCAGGCAGGACAGCTGCTCATTCAGGCAGGACGTTATGGCGAGGCCGAGACAGCGTTCCAGACCGTCAAGGACAAGTACTTCAACTCCTATCAGGCTATGGACATCGACCGCTACATCAGCGAGGCCAAGCAGTTACAGGCCGGTAAGTAACACATAACACCACGCCAACACACACGTGTCGACAGCATATCACATACAAAACGAGGCAGCAGCAGAGCAGACCAATGTCCCCTGCGCGGCAGGCATGCGGTTTGGCATTGTCGTGTCCGAGTGGAACAGCAACATCACCGGTGCACTGCTCCGCGGAGCCGTGGACACGCTGAAAGGCCACGGGGCACACGAGGCAGACATACACGTGTTTCATGTCCCAGGCAGCTTCGAGCTGACGTTCGGCGCACGGCATCTTGCCGACAGCGGGATGGTCGATGCAGTGATTGTGTTAGGCAGCGTGGTGCGTGGCGGGACACCCCACTTCGACTATGTGTGTCAGGGCGTGACGCAAGGCATAGCCATGCTGAATGCCGAGGGACGCATCCCCATCATCTTCGGGCTGCTCACCACCGACAACATGCAGCAGGCAGAGGAACGTGCCGGTGGCAGCATGGGCAACAAGGGCAGTGAATGTGCAGTCACGGCGATAAAAATGATTGATTTTTCTTGCGCGGTAAAAAAATAGTGGTACCTTTGCACCGCATTTCACGGAGCGGGGTGCTGCAAGAAAAGGGCAAATACCAGAGTGGCCAAATGGGGCAGACTGTAAATCTGCTGGCTTATGCCTTCGGTGGTTCGAATCCATCTTTGCCCACAAGCTCCCGATGCGGGAGACAAACTGCGGAAGTAGCTCAGTTGATAGAGCATTAGCCTTCCAAGCTGAGGGTCGCGGGTTTGAGCCCCGTCTTCCGCTCACAGGCCGGACAGTCATCGAAAGATGCCTGTCCGGCTTTTTTGTTTCCTGCTGCATATTTTCTGCATATCTTCATGGGGCCAAAAACTTATCGCGATACAGTGAAAAAGTTATCGCGATAAGTTTCCAAAAAGTACCCGATATAGTGGGTACTTTATCGCGATAAGTTTTTGGCCGAATCCCGATAAGTTTGTAAACCGCTGCCCGTCTCCTGCATCCGTCAGTGAGATTTCGGCACCCATACGGCTCCTTTCCACACTTGTCTGCGCCGACGGCGATGTGTTCACCGCCGATTTTGCCTACTTTTTGTTTACATTTCCATCTACTTTTTGTTTATCCTATGTTGTTTTTCCCTCTGTTTAGTACAGTTTTCGACCGTTTCTAACCACTCGCAGGCACACGATTTCTATGGCGGAAACGCGAGAACAGCAGTGAGAGGAAACAAAAAAAGGAGGGCGGGTCGATGACCCGTCCTCCTTTTTGGGGGCTTAGTATGCGTCTTGTCCCGTCAGTTCTAACGGCTGCCGCCGCCCGTGTGCTGGCGGTTCCATGTCTTTGTGGAGACAGACACCGTTCCGTACTGCTTGCCGGAGGCACTGCGTCCCAAAGCCGATGCCGTGACAGTGGTCACCTTCTGCTGGCCGCTGATGCTCATGGCCGTGCCGACGGGCAGGGTCACATTGATGGGATAAGTGCCGGTGGCTGTCGTGAGGCCGGCACCGGCTGCACGTGCCACGATCTCTATCAGGTAAGAGGTGAACTTATCTACGTTAGACAGGCTTATGTCCGTACCAATCTTATAGGAATAGGAAGCCGAGGAGACAGACATGTCGCCACTTCCGTACAAGTTATCCCATGTATCGGGAGAGAAGCTGACGGCCTCCGAAGTCGTCGAAGTGCTGATGGCGGCGGTGCAGAACAGCGAATAGGACGTGAAGCGGTCGGCTACTACCGAGACTTTTCCTCCATCCACCGAATATTCCGCATCTACCCACTGCCCGTTCACATATTTCTGTGCGACGACAGTCCCTGCCATGTCAGGGTCCACGCTGTATTCAAGCGTCATAGGCTGCAACAGCGTGGCAGACGCATTTGAGCAGCTGACATTCGTGCCGATGAGGAAAGTGCTTCCGACAGCTTTAGTACCAAGGGAGCGCACAGCCTTGGTACCTATGGCCTGCTCGGCATCATCAGCGGAATAGGTAGGGGTGACAATGATTTGTGCGCCTGCTTCTACGGCACTCGCCGGAGCCGTCAGCATCATTTCAATCTCTGCCTTTTCATTTCCTTTCAGCGTCTCGGACGTGGCATCGCCATTTGCCGAGCCGTCAGCTTTCACGACAATCGCCGTGCCCTCGTTGCTCAACGTCACGTTCCACACAGGGTTCATGTTGTCGCCGTCGTCGACCGTGACGGTCGTCTCCTTGGCCACCTTTCCGCTCGCTTCTGCCTTCAGCGTGTAGGTGCCTGCTGCCACACCGTCGAACACGAACGTTCCGTCTGCCTTGGTAGCCGCAGATGTCCCGTTCATGGAGACGGTTGCCTGAAGACCGTCGCCGTTCATACCTGTCACACGTCCGCTAATGTTGTGTGTCACGGTCACCACAGGTGGGGTCACATTGTCGTAACCCGGGTCGTCGTCACTACAGGATGCAGCATCGAATGTCAGTGCCATGCCGAGGAGTGCAAACACTCCAAACTTCCTTAGCCTTTTCATATCATAAAAAAAATTAAAGTGGTTATATGAATTTGTTATATATCATTGATTTCCTTTCAGAACAAATTGATTTGGAAGCAGGCACCGCCCGAGAAGTACTTCCCGTCC
>CAVHVD010000071.1:2603-13142 GCA_963639425.1 Faecalibacterium prausnitzii | reverse complement strand
TCGTTAGAGTCCAAGCTTGCCCATCGTTAGACCCTAAGAATGGGCATCGTTAGGGTGCTTCTCGGGGCAAGCATGGAATTTTTGAACGAAAGTGTGGAAAAGTGAACGGTTTTTGAACAAAAACACGGCTTCAATGGGCATTTAGTGCCCAATTTTTGAACGGTTAGTAAACGGTTAGTAAACGGAAGTGAATAGACTTGTTCCATGTGGCTGTTCATCTTCTGACCCGTGCTGCCTCTTACGACTACGCCACGGGCTCCAGCAATGCCAATCCTCCGGCTACTCCGAACGCTCTTACCACCCTGTCGTCCATCGACTACGACGGCACCACTACTGGCAAGCTCTACCTTAACAGCATCAACGACGGTGGTGCCGCGGTCAACATGGATGACGCTCAGTCTGATGCTCAGGATGTCGGTACCGCTGTTGTCGGCAAGAAGTATGCCCTCACGTTCTCCGATGACATGATCTACGATGGCTACCTCACCTTCGCCGATAAGGACCTTGACAAGCTCGCCATCACCTATGACGATGCCACCCTCTCGTTCACTGTCGGTGTCATGCCCGACGAGCTCACCACGGCCTATACGCTCCCCTTCACTCTTACCACCGTCGATGTCCTGGGTAAGGTCATGACCTCTAAGCTTGAGGCCACCATTGCTCCCAAGAGTGCTGCTGCCGGTGCCATCGCCCTCCAGACCATCGACCTTACAAAGGATGATGTAACCTTCGGCTTCGACCTTGCCGAGGCAGGTATCAACACCAGCTTCTGGAAGTACAACGCCGACTTATCGAAGACCACCGCCACCCTGTACTCCGACAAGGACTGCGAGAGTGCGGTTGCGAACTACAGCATCGATAACTCTAAGATCCTCAACGCTACCTCTGCTGCTTCTAGCGGCAAGAGCTATATCACCCTCCTCAAGAAGGGCGGCAAGGCTGATGCCACCAGTGTCGACGACGCAGCCCTTGTCAAGCTGAACCTTGAGGGAACCTATAGCGGCACCAAGCACCTGGATCTTGACACCGAGTACTACGTCAAGGTCGAGTTCAAGAACCAGGGCTCTCAGACCATCGCCACCGCCGTTGTCCCCGTCAAGTTCGTGGCTCCTGCTCCCAAGGCCCTGTTCACCCCTCTTTCGTCCTACCTCAACAAGGATGGTGTCATCAACGCCTACTTCAAGGAGGCTGCATCCAAGGATCTGACCCTTTCTGACTACTTCGGCCAGCTTGTTGACGGTGAATTCACCGCTCTTGATGCGGAGACTGCTGACGCTACTGTAGCACTTGACAACAAGGAGACCGTCACCACCATTGCTGGTACGAAGTACACCTCCGATGACCTGGCAACAGTAGCGAATGCGTTCAACACTGCTACCATCACGCTGAAGACTCAGAAGACTAGCCCTGATGACCTCAAGTACGACGCCGCCGATGTCGAGAACGGTGGTTGGGAGCGTGAGTACGGCTACGGTGAGTCTCTTACCGTCAATGTGACGATGAAGGACTACAAGGACTTCTTGTACAAGGGTGCTTCCGGCACGCACAGCTTCCAGATCCGCCTTGCCAGTGTCATCATGGACGGCGATGTTGTCCCCGTTGGCGACATCAAGCTCTCCTACGCTGCTCTCTCTGTCGGTGATGGTGCCAAGATCCTCTCGAGCCAGATCAAGGGTCAGGATGCCAACGGTGCCAAGTACGACCTGTTCGCGGTAAAAGATGCTGACCCTGCCTACACCAAGTTCGGCCTTGACTCCACCACTCCTGTGACCTTCGGTGACGGTACTCTTGTCACAGTCAACGATGAGGCTGCCGATGAGAACGCCGAGGAGGGTGTTGCTCCCATCACTACCGATGCTGATGGCAATGCCGTTGACGGTTACGTGTACTACAAGCAGAACACCGACAAGACCGTGTCCGCGAGCACTCCTGACAAGATCGCTGTGACGCTGAAGGATGCCTGGGGTTACGAGAGGACCTTCGGGGTTAAGGTGACAGTGGTTGTTCCCTGAGTGATACTGCGATGTTCTGCCGTGAGCCTTCTTTGAGGCTGACGGCAGGACCTCCCCAGAAAGCATCAATGACCATGAGGGCATGCACCGCAAAAGGGTGCGTGCCCTCTGTCTTTTTTTCTCTTATTGCTTAGAACGGGAATATCAGCGGCAGTACGAGTATCATGACGATGCCCATGATGATCTGCAACGGCAGTCCGACCTTGACATAGTCCATGAAGGTGTATTGTCCGGCTGGCATGACGAGTGCGTTGGGCGGTGTCGAGAACGGTGAGGCGAAGCACATGCTTGCGGCTACCGCCACGGCAAGGAGGAATGGTGTGGGATCCAGCCCCAGCTGCACGGCACTACTCATGGCGATGGGTGCCATGAGCACCGCCGTCGCCGTGTTGCTGATGAACATGGTCATCAGCGAGGTGGTGAAGTAGATGCCTGTCATCAGCACCAGCGGGCCATAGGTCCCCAGTCCGCTAACCAGCGAGTTGGAGAGGAACTCCGAGGCTCCCGTCTTCTCGAGTGCCAGCGACATGGGCATCATGGCTGCGATGAGCACGATGCTCTCCCAGTTTATGGTCTTGTAGGCAGCCTCGACATTGCGGAAGCAGCCCGACAGCACCATCAGCAGTCCGGCAATCATCACCGCCGTCACGGGAGCCACGGGGATGAAGTCGAACACCATCATGCAGATCATCAGCAGCATTATGGCAGCTGCCAGGGGAGCCTTGTGGTCGAGCGTCACCTTGGCAGCTTCCTCAAGAGGCTGTCCCAGCACGATCCATTCGGTGTCCTCGCTGCTGAGACGGGCTATGTCCGCCCACGAGCCCTGCACCAGAAGTACGTCTCCGGCGTGCATCTTCTCGTCGCGCAGGTCGCTGAGTATGTATTCGTTCTTGCGGCGTATGCCCAGGATGTTCACGCTGTACTTGCTGCGAAATCCTGTGTCCTTGACGGTCTGTCGGATGAGCTTCGACGATGGCATCAGCACAATCTCCGCAATGCCGATGTCATAGAACTCGAGCTTCTTGTCGTCTTCGCCTGCCGCGTCGGAGGTCCGACTGTCGAGCATCTCCAGCCGGTAGTCCGCACAGAACCGCTCCGTGCTCGCCGCCGCTCCACGGACATAGAGCACATCGTCTGCCTGCAACTTGGTGCTGAAGTCCGTCAGCTGCTTACCGGCAGACATCAGGAGGCGGTGTTGCGGAGACTCACTGCGCCGTACCTCGAGAATGTCAAGTCCGTACTTGCGGCGCACGTCCAGGTCGACGATGCTCTTCCCCTTGAGCGATGAAGCCTGCACCACCTTCAGTCGGAACAGACTTGTCGAGATGCCGTATTCCGCCACCAGCTCCTTCAGCGATTTCGAAGAATGTCCGTCCTTGTCCTTGTCGCTGCCACGCTTTGAGAGGAACCACTTGCTGAGCGGCAGAAGAACCAGCGTGCCCACCAGCACGCACACGGCACCGACAGGCAGGAACGAGAAGAACGACAGCCCCTCATAACCGCCGGACAGGAGAGCATCCTGTATGACAAGGTTAGGCGGCGTTCCGATGAGCGTCATCATGCCGCCCATGCTGCTGGCAAAGGCAAGAGGCATCAGCAGACGGCTGGCATTCATCTTGGCACTGGCGGCCAGGCTGACGACGATGGGAAGCATCAGAGCCACCGTGCCCGTGTTGCTGACGAAAGCACCGATGCCCGAGGTGACGAGCATCACCAGCAGGAACAGCCGCAGCTCGCTCTTGCCGGCGAGCTTCAGTATGCGCGAGCTAATCATCTTCGCCAAGCCCGTCTGGAAGATGGCTCCACCGACGACGAACAGTCCGATCATCATGATAACGACATTATTGGAGAAACCCGACAACGCCTCGGCGGGCGTAAGGATTTGGAACACGAGGAGCGCGACGAGAGCACACAGAGCCACAATGTCGGAACGCAGCCTGCCAAGCATGAAGCCGACAGCCGACAGCAGGAGGATGGAGAGGGTTATCAACATACTTATTTCAGGTCTTCAATAAAAGCACCGACAAAAGTAACGCTTTTATCTTGTCTGCCCAAACGTGCTAAAAGGTTGTAAGAATTTCCCCGTTAGGCAAAATCTCTCTACCTTTGTAGACACAAGAAGCCCGTCGCAGGCAGGCGGGCACAAGTGCAAGACAACGACACATACACACATGGAAGACTATATTGTATCAGCCAGGAAATACCGTCCGACGAGCTTCAGCTCGGTGATTGGGCAGGGCGCGTTGACGACCACTCTCAAGAACGCTATCGCCACAGGCAAGCTGGCACAGGCATATCTGTTCTGCGGCCCGAGAGGTGTGGGAAAGACGACGTGCGCCCGCATCTTCGCAAAGACCATCAACTGCCTCAATCCGCACGAGGACGGCTCGGCATGCGACGAGTGCGAGTCGTGCCGCGCGTTCAACGAAGGCCGCTCGCTCAACATACACGAGCTTGATGCCGCGTCGAACAACTCCGTCGACGACATACGCCAGCTGGTGGATCAGGTGAGGATTCCGCCGCAGATAGGGAAATACAAGGTCTACATCATCGACGAGGTGCACATGCTCTCCTCGGCAGCGTTCAACGCTTTCCTGAAGACGCTGGAGGAGCCGCCACGGCATGCCATCTTCATCCTTGCGACGACAGAGAAGCAGAAGATCCTGCCGACCATACTGTCGCGTTGCCAGATATATGACTTTAACCGCATCAGCGTGGAGGACACCACGAAGCACTTGGTAGAAGTAGCGGAAAACGAAGGCGTGACATACGAGCCGGAGGCTCTGAACGTGATAGCACAGAAGGCCGACGGCGGAATGCGCGACGCACTGTCGATATTCGACCAGGCCGTGAGCTTCTGCCGTGGCAACATAACATACAAAAGCGTCATCGAGAACCTCAACGTCCTGGACTACGAATACTACTTCCGTCTGACGGACTATCTGTTACAGGAAGACGTGACCGACAGCCTGCTCCTGCTCAACGAGGTGCTGAACAAAGGCTTCGACGCAGGCAATTTCATCAACGGCTACGGCTCGCACCTGCGCGATTTGCTCGTCAGCAAAGACAGTAAGACCGTGCAGCTGCTGGAGGTGAGTGCCGGAATACGCGACAGATATGTGGAGCAGGCACAACGCTGTCCGACGGGCTTTCTGTTCAAGGCAATGAAGATCTGCTGCGACTGCGGACTGAACTACAAGAACAGCCGCAACAAGCGTTTCCTCGTGGAGTGCACGCTGATACAGCTGGCACAGACAGACTATCCCGAAAAAAAAAACTTAACACCACATGACGACACGCCGTCGGCAGAACAGCTGAAGCCGATACAGCAGCACAGCGCGACTGTGGCACGGGAGGAACCCCAGCCATACAGAAAGCCTGACACCGCAGACAAGCCGCCGCAGGTGCACGATGCGCCGACACCGTTCGGAAACCGGAAAGTTGCAACGACGAACGTCAAGGTCATCAGTTCAAAGGATTTGAGTGCACGCTCAAAAGGCACAGCACCACAGCCGGCGACAGCGGGTGCACCTGCTCCCGCGACAAGACAGAACGCGGACGAAACGTCTGTGAACCAGCCGCTGACAGAAGACGGCATAAGCAGAAGCTGGCTGGAATATGCCTCCGCGTTGCCGCAAGAGCAGGTGGCTCTGGCGAGACGGATGCAGACCATGCAGCCCACACTGAATGGGAACACGGTGACGATTAGCGTCGACAACGAACTGGCATCAAAGGAGTTCAACGCCCTGCGTCCGGCGATGCAGGCGTTCATGCAGGAGCGTCTTCGAAACAAAGACCTGACAATCAGCATCACCGTGTCCGCGACGGAGCAGAGCGGACAAGCATTGAACCGTGCAGAGCAATTCAAGAAGATGGCAGAGAAGAACAGCCTGCTCCTGAAATTCAAGAAAGATCTCAATCTCGAGCTGAGCTGACCGCTATTTAGACGGCTTATAAATTGGGAACAAACAGCACAGCCCCGTGAACAACCAAACGGCAAAACGCATACATTTGCCGCATATAAACCAAAGTGATTAACTAATTAAAATCTAAAGAAAATGGCTTACGTAATTGGAGACGACTGTGTGACCTGCGGAACTTGCATCGACGAGTGCCCGGTTGGAGCAATATCAGAGGGCGATACAAAGTATTCTATCAACCCCGATATGTGTACGGAGTGCGGAACATGCGCAAGTGTTTGTCCGCAGGAGGCAATCAGCCTGCCTTGACGGCAAGGGCTGCTTGACGACAGCCTCCCGACGAGCGGTGCTTGTCGAGAGGACATAGAGAAAATGAAGAGCCTGACCTCACGGAGATCAGGCTCTTTCTTTATACCGTATATATTAAGGTGCGTGCTTACTTCAACGCTGCAAGTGCATCCTTAATCCTCTTCATCGCCTCGATGATGTTCTCGTCGCTCGTGGCATAGCTCATTCGGAAGCAGTCGGGGTCTCCGAAAGCATTGCCGCTCACACAAGCCACGTGGCCTACTTCAAGAAGATACATCGCCAAATCATCGGCGTTACCGATGGTTCTGCCGTCGGCAGATTTCCCGAAGAACGCGCTGCACTTCGGGAACAGGTAGAATGCTCCTTCCGGCACGTTGACCTCCAGCCCCTGTATCTCCTTCGCCAACTTCACTATCAGGTCGCGGCGGCGTTCAAACTGGCGACGCATGTCCTCGACCGGTTGCTGGCTTCCGACGTATGCAGCCTCTGCAGCTTTCTGCGACACCGAACACGGTCCCGACGTGTACTGTCCCTGAAGTTTGTTCAGTCCCTTTATGATCCACTCCGGTCCGGCAGCATATCCGATGCGCCAACCCGTCATGGCATACGATTTCGACACACCGTTTATTATGATGACGCGATCCCGTATCTCCTCGAATTGGGCAATGCTCTCGTGCTTGCCGATGTAGTTGATGTGCTCGTAGATCTCATCGGAGATGACGTACAGCTGCGGATGCCGTGCCACGACCTCTGCCAATGCCTTCAGCTCGCTCTTGCTGTAGACGGCACCCGTGGGGTTTGACGGCGAGCACAGTATCAGCAGCTTGCTCTTGGGCGTGATTGCCGCTTCGAGCTGCTCGCCAGTAATCTTGAAGTTCTGCCCGATGCCCGCAAAGACAACCACAGGGACACCGCCTGCGAGCTTTGCCATTTCCGTGTAGCTGACCCAATAGGGTGCAGGCACGATGACCTCATCGCCGGGGTTTACCAATGCAAGCACCGTGTTGCAGACAGCCTGCTTTGCGCCGTTGGACACGCAGATCTGCGTCGGCGCGAAGTCAAGCCCGTTCTCATTCTTCAGCTTCGCCGCCACGGCTTCGCGCAGCGACATATATCCCGGCACCGGAGAGTAGTGCGAATAATTGTCGTCAATGGCCTTCTTCGCAGCCTCCTTGATCAGGTCGGGCGTGTTGAAGTCCGGCTCGCCGACACTGAGATTTATCACGTCAACGCCCTGTGCCTTCAGCTCAGAGCTCTTCTGCGACATGGCCAGCGTGGCCGAAGTCGACAGACTATTCAAACGATCGGATAACTGATTCATAATGTTTCTTTGAACTATCGTTTTTGTTTACTTGTTGTTAAAATGCAATGTGTGTCCCATCCGATACTTCTTTGTGCGCAGATAGACCTCATTATATGGGTTCGGTGTGACCTCTATGGGCACGTTCTCCGTGATCTCCAGCCCGTAGGCCTCCAGCCCGACGCGCTTGACGGGATTGTTTGTCATCAGCCTCATCTTATGCACACCCAGTTCGCGCAGGATCTGTGCACCGACGCCGTAGTCGCGCTCGTCGGCCAGATGTCCCAGGCAGATGTTGGCATCAACGGTGTCCATGCCCTCCTCTTGCAGCTTGTATGCACGGATCTTGTCCATCAGCCCGATGCCGCGTCCTTCCTGATTGAGATATACCACCACGCCCTTGCCGGCGGCATCGATCATCTGCATGGATTTGTGCAGCTGCTCGCCGCAGTCGCAACGTTTCGAGCCGAAGATGTCGCCTGTGGCACACGACGAATGTACGCGCACCAGTATGGGTTCTTCCGGCTTCCACGTGCCCTTGAACAGTGCCACGTGCTCCAACCCGTTGCTTTTCTGCTTGAACGGGATGAGCTGGAAGTCACCGTACTCCGTCGGCAGATGCACCTCCACTCCGCGTTCTACCATCGACTCTTCCTTGAGCCTGTAGGCGATGAGGTCGTGGATGCTGATGAGCTTCAGCCCGAATTCGTCGGCAAACCGGCGCAGCTCCGGCAGGCGTGCCATGCTGCCGTCCTCGTTCATTATCTCCATGAGTGCACCTGCAGGATACAGTCCGGCAAGACGCGCCAGATCCACAGCCGCTTCCGTGTGTCCGGCACGCCGCAGCACGCCCTTGTCCTGTGCATACAGCGGATTGACATGTCCCGGACGGCCGAAAGTCTCCGGCGTGGAGGCCGGATCTGCCAGTGCCCTTATGGTGGCGGCACGGTCATTGGCGGACACGCCCGTGGTACAGCCTTCCAGCTTGTCGATCGTGACGGTGAACGGCGTGCCCAGTATGGACGTATTGTCCATCACCTGATGTGGCAGCTGCAACTCCTCGCACCGAGAGATGGTGATAGGCGCGCACAGCACGCCACGTGCATGCTTCAGCATGAAGTTTACCTTCTCGGGCGTGATCATTTCGGCGGCGACAATCAGGTCGCCCTCGTTCTCACGGTCTTCATCGTCGACGACGACAACAAAATTCCCGGCCTTGAACTCCTCAATGGCCTCTTCGATTGTATCAAGTTTTATATCCTTCATCTTGCAACTTTATATTTCCTCTTCCGACAGTCTGTTGATTATCTTTATAGCTTCGTTGTCGACATTCACAATGTCCTTTATGTCCCTATCCAGCCTGGTTCTGAACACCCATATACGGACGTAGAAGAACAGTCCGACGGGCAGCATCACAGCACACGCCACGTTGAGCCACGTTCTCCTGAATGGACGGCTGCATGCCAGGTCGGTCATGACGGGATACTTCTCAAGTACGCTGAGCAGATGCAGCGAGCGTGAGTTCGACATCTCCTCTATCATCTCCTCCATCTCGGCACACAGGGACGCAAGCCTCTCGTCGTCGGCCACATTCGTCCACAAAGTTAGGTAATTGGGTGCACTCCGCAGCCTGCTCCGGCGCGAATATTCCTCCAGGTCGGCCGACAGCCGACGCAGCTTGTCCGGCAACAGCCGATAGTCGATGTCCCGAATGATCACATCCTTTCTCAAGAAATGCCGCTTGGTGCGTATGCCCAGCACGCGCTTCATCCAGTTGACGTATGTGTCCATGTTCAGCACCACGGAGTCGTTGTTCGACTTGTATGTCAGGAACGCACCGAGCGGAGCCAGCACAGCCGTGCTCAGCCACATGCCCGCCATGATGGGCCACTTGCCGTCGCGTGCCATCTTGTAGCCGGTGTTATTGACGATGTAGTAGAATATGAAGATGATGACCGACACCACCACGGGCATCCCCAATCCGCCCTTCCTGATGATGCCGCCGAGCGGAGCACCGATGAAGAAAAATATCAGGCACGCCAGCGAGAGCGTGATCTTCTCGTGCCATGCCGTCTGGTGGCGGCGCAGGCTTGTCATGGTCTGGTTGATGTTCATGCCGCGGAAGCTCCAGTCCGACTGCACTGTCGTGGCGTTGTTCAGAGCCTCGTTGTAGTATGTCTGCTTGTCCGACAGTGGGGCACGTGCCAGCACGCTGTCGATGTCATACCCGCCGGTGGCGACAGCGTCGGCCAGCTTCAGCGTGTCCACGTCGGCAAGACGTGTCAGCACTCGGTAGGTGTTGCTGACGGCGGTCTTGTAGTTATACTGTCCCATGCTGTCCACCTGCAGGCGCATCGAGTCGATGCTCTCTTCGAGCATTGACATGTTCTTGCTGTTCGACTGGCTCGTCATGAAGCCCTCGTCGATGATGTTGAAGTTTGCGTTGAACTCGATCAAGGCGTTCTTCTCGTCGAACGACTCACGACGGTAGGGCACGTTCCGCTGCCGCATGTTCTGCGACTGCAGGTTCTCAAACTGCTCTCCGTGGTAGAGGTGCAGGTAGAGGTGCTGCTTGTCGGCGGTCATCTCCATGCGCCCCGAGTCGGCGCGTATTATCTGTGCGTTCTCAAACCCGTTGGCGAAGTTGTATATCATCACGTTGTGGAGCATTCCCGTCTCGCGGTCCTTGCTCTCGACGTAGAGGTTATAGCCGTCAATCTGGTCGTAGAATGTACGTTCGGGGATGTCCAGCTCCGGCGACTTCTGCTTCATGGAGATGACCAGCGTCCACAGCTTTGTCTGCGCCTTGGGACCAATGTAGTTTTGGAAGAAGAAAGACACGCAACAGATGATGCCGACGAACACAATCAGCGGTCTCATGATCTGAAGCAGCGATATTCCCGCCGCCTTCATGGCCAGCAGCTCGTAGCGTTCGCCGAAGTTGCCGAAGGTGATCAGCGATGCCAACAACACCGCCAGCGGCAGCGAAGCAGGAACC
>CAVHVD010000071.1:0-2593 GCA_963639425.1 Faecalibacterium prausnitzii | reverse complement strand
GCGTAAAAGAAGAA
Source organism: Faecalibacterium prausnitzii (assembly GCA_963639425.1). Lineage (GTDB taxonomy): Bacteria > Bacteroidota > Bacteroidia > Bacteroidales > Bacteroidaceae > Bacteroides. The sequence continues at coordinate 2,579 of CAVHVD010000071.1, read as the reverse complement.
TTGCGCCAGGACAGTCACGTCCAGTCCTTTGCCCACCATGTCGTCCACGTACTTCCACAGGAACTGCATCATGAAGATGAATAGACAGATGAGGAACGTGCCGACAAACAGCAGGCAGAAGCTCTTCAGTATGAATATGTCTAATTTCTTAATGTGCAGCATCTCTCACTTGGAATCCGTATCGTCAGAAGCCTGCCGTGCGGCGCAGTGCCTCTATCTGCGTGTTCCACAGCTCCTTCATGTCGTCCACCTCGTCCTCACCGGCAAAGTCAATCACTTGCAGGATGTACTCAGGTGTCAGGTCGCCGGCAGCCATCTTCAGCTCGAAGAACTCATGCACGTCGGGACTGTCGAGCCACTTGAACGTGATGTTCTGGTATGGTCTCATGCTCGCTATCCTGGCCTTGCGCGGCTCGTCGCCCTCCCACGTGAAAGTGACATCCTTCCCGTTGATGACGACCTTATCCGCGAACCACGATTCCAGCCCGGCAGCCGTGCCGATGAACTCCCACAGGATGTCGTCTGAGGTGGTGTTCAAGAGGTATTCCAACACAATTTTCACGCGTTTCATAACTCAAAGCTGTCTTCTTTTCCGTCGCTAAGATAGATAAATTTCATACATGCAACGGTTTTCCGCATCTTTTATTCTGAAAAAATCGTCCGAAGTTTTTTGGAGATTGTCGCCAATGCCCTATCTTTGCACCCGCAATCTCGGAGAGAGGCTCCGTAGGGAGCAAGGAAAGACGATGGCGGGATAGCTCAGCTGGTTAGAGCGCATGATTCATAATCATGAGGTCCTGAGTTCAAGTCTCAGCCCCGCTACATTGGGATATGCCCCGCAAGTTCATGCTTGCGGGGCGCATCTTTCTTGTTTTTTATTCCTACCTTTACAACCGAATCATATCCCGCAAAAAAGATACGAGGAGGGAACATGAAGTATCTGTTTATTGTGCAAGGCGAAGGGCGGGGACACCTGACGCAGGCCCTGTCACTGAAAGAGATGTTGCAACGCAGCGGACACGAGGTGACGGAGATGATGGTGGGCATCAGCAACAACCGCCACCTGCCACAGTTCTTCTGCGAGCAGGCGGGCACGGACATCACGACCTTCGAGAGTGTCAACTTCCTGCCCACAGCGGAGAACCGCCGCTCGAAGATCCTGCGCAGTGCCGTCTACAACATCGCACGGACAGGTGCTTACCTACAGACCATCCGCTACATACACGACAAGATCAACGCCTCCGGTGCCGACGTGGTGGTGAACTTCTACGAGTTTCTCACGGGACTGACCTACGCCATCTGCCGCCCCGACAAGCCGTATTTCTGCATCGGACATCAGTATGTCTTCCTGCACCGTGACTTCCGTGCGCCCGACATCAATCGGCACAGCCTGTTCCTGCTGCGGCTCTTCACGCGGCTGACCAGCCTGAACTGCCAACGCCGCCTGGCACTGTCGTTTCGCGACATGAATCCTGACGATGGGCACAACATCTCCGTGGTGCCGCCATTGCTGCGCCGTGACATCCTTGGGCTGGAGCCGGAGCACGGCAACTACATCCTCGGCTACATGGTCAATGCCGGCTTCGCGGCAGAGATGCGCCGCTTCCACGAGGCCAATGCCGCCGTGCCCCTGCACGTGTTCTGGGACAAGGACGGCGAGCCGACGACGAAGCAAGTTGATGACACCCTGACGTTCCATCAGGTCGACGACAAGCTGTTTCTCGGCTACATGCGTTCCTGTTCGGCCTATGCCAGCACTGCCGGCTTTGAAAGCATCTGCGAGGCCATGTACCTGGGCAAGCCAATCCTCATGGTGCCTGCGCACGCGGAGCAGGACTGCAACGCTGCCGATGCGGTGATGGCGGGAGCGGGCATTGCTGCGGACACGTTCGACTTCGGCAAGCTGGCGGAGGCGGCTCGCTCGTTCAAGCCAAACGCCGAGTTCCCTCAATGGGCACGCAGGGCAGAAGCACGCATCGTCCCCCTCGTGCGCCCGCAGAGCGTACCGCCGTCCGGCTGGGTTGAGCACTGTCTGCATGCCATCGTGTCGCGCCTGCTGGCTGCGCAGATTTAGGACATCCTGCGCCCGTACTCCGCTATCTTTTCTCTTTCCTTACTGCTCTTGTTCTTGTTGTCATAATTGCGGTTCTCCTTTGTTTTGTTGTTCGTGTGTGGTTTGCAAAAAACGGTTGTCGTTATTCTCTCGTGGCTCGTAATGCAAAGATACTACATGCGATGCCCGCTTTGCAATACCCCTCGACAAAAAAACTGCATTTTGCGATGCCGAGGAGACACAACGCGCACAACCACAGTGTGTTGCGTCAACAGATTTTTTTCGTTCTGGCGGCGCGTGCTTTCTCATATCCCGCGCTGTGCTTTCTGACAGCAAAACCACGGAAACACAAGTGGCTGAGCACGTGTTTATCTGTCGTTGCTAACCGCGTATATTATATTTTGCCTTTTATGCACAGTTTGTCTCAGTTAGTCTCAGTATCAGTTTTTTTTTGTGTGCAATGCACAAGAAAAATGCCGCACCAAAAAAGTGAATACAACGTTTATATATATAAATATATATATAT
>CAVHVD010000070.1:0-16218 GCA_963639425.1 Faecalibacterium prausnitzii | reverse complement strand
CCTGAATATAGAATCCCTGCATGATACAAAAATAATGGTCAAAATAGTTGGATGGTAACATAGAAAGCACAGATCTGTGGACGTACAGCCACGGAAAGGCGGTTGCAGATGCTCGGATTTATGTCTAACTTTGAGGCGTATTACTCAAAAACATCGGACAAACATGATACGAAGAATCTGCACAGCAGTGCTTGTCGGCCTCGTTGTCGCCGCATGCACGACGACGGGAGGGCGGCAACAGAACGAGGGCACAGCCCGTGAACCCATAAGAGTGGCAGTGCCGGAACGCCCGGCCGGACAGACGGACGTGTTGCAGCTCACGGCACCCGCACTCGACACCGTGCGCGTGGCTTTCGTGGGACTGGGAATGCGTGGCCCTGGTGCCGTGGAACGCTTCACGCACATTCCAGGGACGAAAATAGTGGCTCTGTGTGACGTGGTGCCGGAGAACGTGGATGCCAGCCAGCAGATACTGCGGCGGGCAGGCCTTCCCGAGGCGGCGGCATACAGCGGGAACGACACCGTGTACAAGGAGCTGTGCCGACGCGACGACATAGACCTGGTCTACATCGCTACGGACTGGGTACACCACGTGCCGGTGGCCGTCTATGCCATGGAGCACGGCAAGCACACCGCCATCGAGGTGCCGTCGGCAACGTCGCTCAACGACATCTGGCTGCTCATCAACACCTCGGAGCGCACACGGCGGCACTGTATGCAGCTGGAGAACTGCTGCTATGACTTCTTTGAGCTGACGGCTCTGAACATGGCGCAGCACGGCCTGTTCGGTGAGATCCTGCACGCCGAGGGTGCATACCTGCACAATCTCGACCCGTATTGGGAAGAATACTGGAACAACTGGCGCATGGACTTCAACGAGACACACCGCGGCGATGTCTATCCGACGCACGGCTTCGGCCCCATAGCACAGGCACTGAACCTGCACCGTGGCGACAGGATGAAGACGCTCGTGGCGATGGACACCAAGACGGTGAACGGCCCTGCACATATCAAGGAGAACAGTGGACGCACCGCCGACGGCTTCAAGAACGGCGACCAGACCACCACCATGATAAGCACGGAGAACGGTGCCACCATCCTGCTGGAGCACAGCGTCATGACGCCACGCCCATACAGCCGGATGTACCAGCTCGTGGGCACGAAAGGCTATGCCGGCAAGTATCCCGTGGAGCAGCTGTGCTTCAAGCCGTCGCAGATAGACGCCAAGCTGTTGCCCGAGGGTGCTGAGAGTGAGAGCGAGGTGATGATAGACGGCACTGCCAAGCAGCAGCTGATGGAGCAGTACCGCAGCCCGATACTTACGCCGGACCTTGAGGAAACGGCAAAGACCGTGGGCGGACACGGAGGCATGGACTTCATCATGGACTATCGTCTGGTCTACTGCCTGCGCAACGGGCTGCCGCTCGACATGGATGTCTACGACCTGGCAGAGTGGTGCTGCGTCAGCGAGCTGTCGGCCATCTCGCTTGAGAACGGCAGTGCGCCGGTCGAAGTGCCTGACTTCACACGCGGCGGACAGGACAAGGTGAAAGGCTTCTCCTACGCATTTGCGGAGTGAGAGACACACATCGGCGGTTACATCCATGAGGAGGAGGAGACATCTATGAGTGAGAGCGACCTGACACGCGTCGTGGCACACTTTGCCATTGACGGCACAGCCACGGGCGTGACCCCGCTGGGCAAAGGGCTGATAAACAAGACCTACAAGGTGGCCACCGCGCCGCCGTCTGCGCCCGACTATGTGCTCCAGCGCATCAACACGTCGGTGTTCGGCGACGTGGAGCTGCTGCAACGCAATATCGAGACCGTCACCGCACACATACGCGCCAAGTTGCTGGCCGCAGGAGTCGCGGACATAGACCGCCGCGTGCTGCGCTTCGTGCCCTCTGACAGCGGACGCACGTGGTGGCGCGATGCGGCGGGGGAATACTGGCGGCTGATGGTGTTCATCCCCGATGCCCACACCTATGACCTCGTGAACCCAGAGTACTCGCGCTGCGCCGGACAGGCTTTCGGAGAGTTCGAGTCGATGCTCGCCGACCTGGACACGCCGCTCGGAGAGACCATCCCCCACTTCCACGACATGCCGTTCCGCCTGCGACAGCTCAATGACGCCACACACGCCGATGCCGCAGACCGCCTGCATGAGGTGCAGGACATTGTCGGCGAGATACACCGCCGAGCGGCCTATATGTGCCGTGCCGAGGAGCTGCACCGGCAGGGACTGCTGCCGAAACGCATCTGCCACTGCGACACGAAGGTGAACAACATGATGTTCGACGCACAGGGCGAGGTGCTCTGCATCATCGACCTGGACACCGTCATGCCCAGCTTCATCTTCTCCGACTACGGCGACTTCCTGCGCACCGCCGCCAACGCCACGACCGAGGACGATGCCGACCTCAGCCACGTCCGCTTCCGCCATGACATCTACCGCGCTTTCACCGAGGGCTACCTGCACGGGGCGGCCGCCTTCATCACGCCGCTCGAAAGGGAGATGCTGCCATACGCCGTAGCCCTGTTCCCCTATATGCAGTGCGTGCGCTTCCTGACCGACTACCTCAACGGCGACACATACTATCGCACGCTCTACCCCACGCACAACCTCGTGCGCACACGCAACCAGCTACGCCTGCTGACCTGCGTGGAGCACGAGCTGGAGCTGAACACCGTCACGCGCTGAACGCCACGCCTCCACGTGTGCGGCCGTCACACCGCCGACTGCCGCGCACACGTGCGTCATGACCGCGTGCCTTGGCTCACAGCCTTGACAAGAAAAAATCGCGCACCTTGGCATGTTCCTGATCCACATACTCCTTGACGAAGTATGTGCGGATGTGCGTTGCACCCTCGATGATGAACTCTTCTTTGTCCTTGGCGTTGACGGCTTTCTCAAACGCCTCGTCGCTCATGTACTTGCTGTCGGCTCCACTGCCGGCCATGATAAGCAGAGGTTGTGTGAGTAGGTCGGCGTGGTCCGTAGCATCCCATGCCATCATGTCGATAAGCGAACTCTTGAGATATGTACCCGGGGCATTGGGGGTCTTGTGCGTCACGCCGTAGTAGAAGTAACCGTCGCGATAGAGGTCGACCTTTATCCGGCGTGCTTCCTCGGGTGTCCAGTTCATGAAACCGGCCATCTCAGGTTCGGCTCCTGCCGCCTCTTTCTGTCGTGCCATATCAGCCTCATACAGACGCTGCATCGTATCTCTGGTCTGCGTGCGCATATATCCGTTGCGACGCACGTCACCGGTATTGAATAGGCTCAGCGTTGCCACGGCCTTGATGCGATGGTCGCGCTGTGCTGTGGCATAGGTATATCCACCACCGCCACAGATGCCCATAGCCCCCACGCGCGCAGGGTCAACACCGGGATAGTTCTGTATGTAGTCCACAGCCCCCATGATGTCACCGATACGGTTTGCAGGCTTGTCGGTACGACGCGGCATACCGCCGCTTTCACCCTGATAGCGTGCATCGAAGGCAATGGTGACGAAGCCATCACCGGCGAGCAACTGTGCAAACAGCCCTGCCACCTGATCTTTGCTGCCGCCGTTGGGATGAGCCACCACGACTGCCGCATGCTTCTTCTGTGGGTCATAGCCCGCAGGGGTGTAGACGTTGGCAATGACGGGTATGCCGTCGACCATGTAGCACACGCGATGTATGTTCACTTCACCGGGTACGTTCTCTTCAATAGCATTCTCATACACCAATCCCAACTTGTTGGGAACCAGTGTCGGACCTTCATCGCCATACTGTTGCTGCTGTGCCGTGGCACTGCCTATTGCTGTAAATGTTGCCATAATTGCCAATACGGTTTTAAATCTGTTCATCGTTATGTTCATATTTCATTTTGTTGCACTCGTGTCTTCTATCCTGTCATATTCCTCCTTGCTCAGGAAGTCATACCACTTCACGCCCTTTCTGTCAGGGTTGGTGTTTGTGGCCAAATGTGCCATCCTGCTGCCAGGTGCCGCCCCATGCCAGTGTTTGACTCAGGGAGGACACTTCGCCACATCACCCGCATGAAGCACCTCGACCGGCTGACCCTCTATCTGATGATAGGCCGTGCCGTCAGTGATTAGGAGAATCTGTCCACCGGCATGTTCGTGCCATGCATTGTAGACTCCCGGTTCGAACACCACGTTATGCACCTCCGGTGCTCCGGACACATTGTCACTGCCTAATGTGGTGGATAGGCGTACAAGGCCGGTGAATGTGGGCAACTGTAACAAAGAGTCACCGGGAGCAAACATGCTCAAGTCAGATTTGTTCTGATGACGATACTCCACCATCTGCATGGACGCATAGTATTCGTCGGATACGGTGTTGTCGGCGTAGTCTGTCAGTGGATGCCATGCGGAGTCATAGGTCACAATCTGCTGAAACCAACTCCCCTGTGCCGCTCCGTGCCAATGACGCACGCCGGCAGGTATGTGCAGCACATCGCCACGTCTTATTATCTGTGCCGGCTGACCCTCTTCCTGATATATCCCTGCACCTGCCGTCACCAGTATATCCATGGCTCCGTGGCGATGCCAGTCGCCGTGTGCTCCCGGAGAGAATGTTATGACGTTGGTCTGCGGAAAGTTATAGACCGAGTCAAGGTTGATAATGTCGTTGCGCCAGGCTTCGCCATGAAAGCGGTCGGCCGGCAACATACGTCCGAATTCAAACGGCATATCTGTGCGTTGTGCCGGATTCTTCACATGTCTTACCGTTTTGTCTGTCGTCATGGATACATTCTCGTCGAGCCACTTGTCGAGCATATCTGCAAGGGCATCGTTGTTGAGGTCGAGCATCAGGAAGTGGGTGTTGCCATGGATGCCCTCTTTGGGCAGTTCCACCAACGTCGCCCTGCCGCCATGACGGTTCACGCACTCCACAAACAGGCGTGCCATCTGTAAGCGCACACGCCAGTTCTCATCGCCCAGTTTGTCCGATGCCGTGTCAGGTATGTAGTCACCGAAATAGAGCACCATCGGCTTCTTGCACAATTCGGCGAACTGTTCCGTCGGCACCTCCACGCCACGAACGCCGCCGGTCAGACCCTGTATGGGATCCGGCACCTCACCTGTGGGGAATACATATCCTCCAGGCTCATAGGCAGCAATAGCCTTCACCTTGGGGTCAATTCCGGCGAACCATCCCAGAATTCCGCCTGCTGAGTGCGTCACAAGAACACTCTCACCCACACGTTCCACGGTCTGCTTTATCGTCGGCACGTCCTGCTGTCCGTTGCTGAGATTCGGCACCATGAGGCGGAAGAACTGCGACAACGACACGGAGTCACGCGGGAACTGCACACCCTCATTCCATTTGGGCCAGATGCCCATCCGCCAAATGTTGAACCAAAACATCTCATCGGCCACAGGCTTGACTTGCGCCTCATTGACGGCACGTGATGCACGTCCGCGCCCCGGAAGATCCATCACGTATGTCGGCCATCCGTGGCGAAGCATCAGTGTCTGGAAGCCGTCGCGACCGTCGGGTGTAGTCTGCCAGCAGGCACCGCTGCCGCCATAGCCATGAATAAAGATGAGCGATGTCCTGTGTGCATTCTGCGGAATCTGATATTCCACATACGCATGGTCTCCGCGATAGCTCTGTCCTGTCTCGTCCTGTTCAGCCCAGCCCACGAACTTGCTGTTGTCATAGACACCGTCACGCTGTACGGTCTGTCCGCCCACGGTGAACTCGCCCTGCTTGACGATGGTTATGGGTTGCTGAGCCATGACAGCCCCTGCTGCCAGCACTGCCTGTGCAGTTGCAATAATCTTTCTGTTCATTGTCTCATTACCTGTTATTTGTTGCTGTTTCTTTTCCGTCATGATAGATAGACCTTCGCTTTTCCAATGCAAAGAAACGAAGTGCGCACAGACAGATTCTTACTCTTTTATCCACTATATTTTCCTTTTTCTCCCGTGTCCTGCTTCAATTTACTTTGCACACGAGAGGTTCAAGGCGGGTGGGACATCCGCTCCACGAACAAAAGAGGAGAGACTCCGCGACGGCAGCACGGGGTTCAGCTCCTCACCGGCTGCAAACGAATGAGGTTGGCAAGGGAGACACGCGACAACATGGGATACGGAACTAAACGACAGAGGGCGTGCCGCCTGTCAATAGACATGGCACGTCCTCTGTCATTTTCTATATGTTACCCCGAACCGGGGCTTGTGCGTCACGCTTTGCCGGTTCGTTGACACACCTACCGGCAATAAACACGCGAACAGGAGAGACTCCTCCGACTTACAATATCCTGCCTGTGAGGCGGAAGCTCAAGCAGGGGTAGACGGTAATCTTCGAGATGGTTTTCACGAAACCACCGGCACCATCAACGCTTGTGTCCTTGTCCAGTTTTGTGTCCTGCAACCATACTTCAGGTGTTCCCCAGAACTGCACGCCGAGGTCGCAAGCGAAGGCGAGGCGCGTCTTCTTCGGGACGACACGTCCGAAACCGATGCCGACATAAGGCTTGAAGGAGTTTACCTTGAAGATGGCGTTTGCCGTACCGTCAGCGTCAGGGGTGATGAGGTGGTCGCCGACAGCAAGGCCAATCTCACCAACCTGCGGGTATGGATGTTCGTTGTAGTCGCTGATTTTGGCAAGGATGCTCTGATTGTTTGTGTTGTACACATCTATGAGCTTGGAATTGCCGACATAGAAGCCTGTTGTGACGTGGAACGATGAGCTTTTGAACGGGAATACGTCGATGAGGAACTTGCCATCGGTCTTTGTTACCTTGCCCGCAATTAGCAGGTCGGCAGGCTCTGCCTCACCGTAGAGAGGCGAACCTGGTGTCTGGCTGATGAGTGCCCAGTCGCTGCTGTTGACGTTCAGGTCGACACTGATGTCGTCTACCGTGAACGACGGCAGCACCGACAGACCGGCACGCACCTGCACGTAGTCCGTGAGGCATGTTCCCACCTCAAAACCAATACCGGTAGTGGTACCGACCTCTACTCCGGCTCCGACGTGGTTGAAGATGCCCATCTTCTCTTGAGCGGAAGCCGCCGTTGTCAGACCGACGAACGCGGCAATAAGCAATAGTTTCTTGTTCATAATTGTATTGTTTGTTTTTTGTTTCTGGTGACCCGTTGGCGGAACCAAGTCGGTGCATACTTGCTTCTGCCGAAAGGTTCATTGTTGATGAACCTAATATGTCGCACAGCGGTTCGCCCGACTACAAAGGTAGCCAAAAAAGTGAGGATTTTGCCACTTTTTGATTAAACAATGTGTTCTTACTCGCTGGCAAAGGTAAGTGTCATGCTCTCCCTGGCTCTTACACAAAATTCGGCTGTTCTTGCAATCTGACGCTTGGCATCCTGCCTCGCGGACTTACAGCTTCTCGACGCTCATGCTGTCGATGTTGGGCGCGTAGTCGTCGGCATTGGCAATGGAGACGGTGTTGGCTCCTGCCTTGAGGTCGACATCGACGGTGCAGACAGACCACTGTGCATCCCAGCTGCCGCTGTTGAGTCCGGCGAAGTTCTTCACCGCGTGTCCGTTGACGGAGACGTTCATGTCGCGGTCTTTGGCGGAGGCATATCTGAACGAGAGCCTGTACTTGCCCGCCTTGCCGACGTACACATCGCGCCACTCCAGGTAGTTGCTGTCGCGCCAACCGATGTTGCCGACATAGACCCCTTGGTCGGCGGCGGCGTTCATCATCGGCATTGCCGTCTTCTTGTCGGAGATTTCCTGATAGTCGTGCAGCCACGCCTCCTCGGCCTGGTAGAGGGTCTTGTCGCAACGTGTGCCGCTGAGGATATAGGCTTGAGAGCCGTGGGCAGGGATGGTGACGGTCATGGTGCTGCCGCTCTCGCGGGTGTCGGCCTTGGTGAAGCAGTCGTGTACGCTGACCGTACCCTGATACTGCAATGCCTTGAGGTCGACGGCGATGGTCTGTTGGCGGTCGGTGAGGTTCATGACCACAACAGCACGCTTGGAGCCGTGGAGCTGCTCCATGTCCTTGGCCACGACGTAGACATCGCCCTCACGCTGCACCACGGGAGCACCTATGCCCAGCACATCCTGATTCATGGCTATGAGGTCGGTGTTCTTGAGCAGTGCCAGTGTCTCGTCGCTTAGCGTGCTCATGTCGCAACCGATGAGCAGTGGCGAGCTGGCGATGCACCAGTATGCCATGTGTGTCCTTTCGGCGGCGGCATCGTTCAGTCGTCCAATCTCGAGCATATCCATGTCGTTGTAGTGTCCGCCGCCGGTGTATGCCTGTATGTAGAGGTTCTCAAGCACTATCTCCCTGACGCCGTTTGCCCACGACAGGTCTTCGGGACGACGCCAGGAGTTGGTGATGTCGCCCGTGGTGCGCCATGAATCGGACACGTCGCTGATCCATGTGCCCGGGTATGCCCAGCGGCACACGTTGAAGACAATCTTGCGTCCCGTCTCCTTCTCACACTGGGCGATGGCATCACTGATCTTCGTGTACTGCTTGCGCTCGTCGAGGCCGAGGTGGCTGCCGCCGCAGAAGTCGACCTTGATGAAGTCGTAGCCCCAGTCACTGAAGTACAGTCGGCTGTCCTGCTGCTCGTGGCCTGCAAATCCGACGTTCAGCCCGTAGGCTTTCTTGTTGCCCGAGCCGCACGTGTTGTCACCGGCATCGGAGTAGATGCCGGCCTTGAGGCCGAGGCTGTGGATGTAGTCGGCGACATGCTTCATGCCGTTGGGGAAGAGCTTGGTGTTGACGATGAGGTTGCCGTCGCTGCCACGTCCGTCCCAGTAGCCGTCGTCGATGTTGATGTACTTATAGCCTACTTTGTCGAGTCCCTTGGCCACCATCTGGTCGGCCTGTCCGCAGATGACCTCTTCGTTGATGTCGAGGGCAAAGGTGTTCCACGAGCTCCAGCCCATCGTGGGCGGAAGGAAGCTGCGCTGCTGGGCGGCGGCGGTAGGCGCGGTTGCCACCGACAACGCTCCTGCGGCAAGCAGTGCTGCCGCATGTTTCATAATCAGTCTTTTCATCGTTCTGTATCGTTTAAGGTTGTTACTCTATATGGGCGTAAAGTTATGTAAAAAGCAAATCCGTTGAATATATTGAACGAAAATGAATGACCGATGAAAGAAAATCACAGAGAATGGGCTTTTCCGTTCGGAAGATTGGCGGTGAAAAACGGCGCGGTTGTGGCTGTACGTCCACAAGTCTGTGGCTGTACGTCCATAAGTCTGTGGTTGTACGTCCACAGAACTGTGACTGTACGTCCATAGAACCGTGGTTGTACAGCCACAAAAAAGCGGACGCACGTTCAAACTTTTCTCAACGTGCGTCCGCAGAAATGCTGATTTGGAGACTTGGCACCGTGGGCAGGCCGCCCCGTGCCGCCAGTGCCTCAGATGCCGAGTGTCTGGCGGACAGCCTCTATCTTCTTGTCGGCAGCGGCATTGGCGGCATCCATATCGCCGACACCGCCTATGTGTCCCTTCACCTCGATGTAGAACTTGATCTTAGGCTCCGTGCCCGACGGACGGACGGACACCTTGGTGTGATCCTCGGTGAAGAACTGGAGCACGTTGGAGGTCGACGGCATTGTGATGTCGCTCTCCACTCCGTCGACCGTCTGCCGCAGTGCCTTGTAGTCCTTGACGATGCTCACCCGCGAACCGGCAATCTCCTTGGGCGGGTTGCGGCGCAGGGTGTCCATCATCTGCTGTATCTCCTGTGCGCCGGTGCGTCCCGGCTTGACGACGTTGACGGTGAACTCCTTGGAGAAGCCATACTCACAATATATATCGACAAGCAGGTCGTAGAGCGTCTTGCCGTGGTCCTTCGCCCAAGCAGCAATCTCACAGATGAGGCAGATGGAGGCGGGAGCGTCCTTGTCGCGAACCTTGTCATAGGGCAGGAAGCCGAAGCTCTCCTCACCGCCACCGATGAACTTCTGCTTGCCCTCGCTGATGGCTATCTCACGTGCAATCCACTTGAAGCCCGTGTAGCAGTCGCGCAGTTCGACGTGGTTCTTCCTTGCCATCTCAGCGATGACCTCGGTGCTGACGATGGTCTTTACCAGGAAATCCGTGGGGTGGAGCTGTCCGAGGGCAATCTTGTTCTTTATGATGTAGTAGCAGAACATCATGACCGTCTGATTGCCATTGATGATGACCCACTCTCCCTTGTCGTTGCGACAGACGATGGCAAGGCGGTCAGCGTCCGGGTCGGAAGCTATCACAAGGTCGGCATTGAGCTTCGTGCCGAGCTTGATGCCCAGCGTCATGGCCTCCGGGTTCTCCGGATTCGGACTGACGACGGTCGGGAAATTGCCGTCGATGACCATCTGCTCCGGCACCACATTGATGTTCCTGAAGCCCCAGCTGCGCAGACACAGCGGAACGACGACACGTCCGGCACCGTGCATAGGGCTGTAGACAATGCTCAGGTCTTTCTGCCTGTTGATGACCTCCTGGTCTATCAAGGCTTCATGGACGGCTGTCATGTAGTCGAAGTCCGTCTCGCCGCCGATGATACGTATCATGTCCGGATTGCCATGGAACTTCACGTCCTCGACCTTCACCTTGTTGACCTCGTCGATGATGCCCGTGTCGTGTGGTGCGAGCACCTGTGCGCCGTCTTCCCAATAGGCCTTGTAGCCGTTATACTCCTTCGGGTTGTGGCTGGCAGTGACGTTCACGCCGCCCTGTGCACCGTAGTGGCGTATGGCGAAGCTGATCTCCGGCGTGGGGCGCAGGCTCTCGAAGAGCAGCACATTGATGCCGTTTGCCGAGAAAATGTTTGCCACAGACTCGGCAAAGAGACGGCTGTTGTTGCGGCAGTCATGGCCGACGACGACCGTTATCTGCCCACGTCCCTCAAAGTTGCGGTTCAGGTAGTTGGCAAATCCCTGTGTGGCTGTGCCAACGGTGTAGATGTTCATGCGGTTGCTGCCGGCACCCATTATGCCACGCAGACCGCCCGTGCCAAACTCAAGCACCTTGTAGAAGCTGTCTATCAGCTCCGTCTTGTCCGGATTGTCAAGCATCCGTCTGACCTCAGCCTGTGTCTGAGCGTCGTAGGATGGCGTGAGCCACTGCTGGGCACGCGCCGTCACCTGTTCGAGCAATTCTTTGTTTTCCATATGTCTATATGCGTTTAGGGGTTCGTAATGTCGTAGACTTTATATCTGTCGCCCGTCTGGCGTGCAATCTCCTTCTTGAACTCCTCGGGGAAGCCGGGGCGTACCAGCGGACGTTCGGGTTGCTTGGTGCTGCGGCCTATCAGGTTGTCTGTCGACATACGCTTGATGACACCGTCGTTGTACTTCACGACGAGATACTCGCCCAGCTTGCGCCATGTGTTGATGGCGTCTTCGGACACGCTGACGCTGTATCGGGTGAGGAACGCACGTCCGGCTTCGGGGTCGGCCTCCAACAGCTTCACAGCCGCATCTTCCACGCTCTTCTGCGATGCGAAGTAGTTGTCCTCCAGTCCAGACTGAATGGCACGCACATCGTCGATCATAAGGTCATAGCGCGGATAAACCATGTTTGCAACCCAGTTCATCACCCAGAACGCGCTGTTGAATGAGAATGAGGTCTCCCCTGCTCCGTCGATGCCGTCCTTGTAGACATCCGGCACGATGTCGGTGCAGCAGTATATCGGGGTGTAGACGGTCATGTTGGCATCGTCCGTGCCGAACCACAGGACACCGCCGACAGCATCGGGCAGGTTCTGACGCAACTGCGACACGAAGACCCATGCCGACTGTTGCGTGGAGATGGGGCGTTCGTTGAAGTAACGCTCACCGTCGACCTCGAACGTCAGTGGCGACAGGCGGTAAGGCGAGTGATAGATACCGGCACCGACATCCTGCGTGATGTCAAGCGGCGTACCTTCGTAGTGGTCGCGCATCATGTTCTGCACGTCGCGCACAGAGAGCTTACGGTTGGGCTTGACATAGAGGGGCATCGGCTCGCTGCTCTTGCCCTCGATGTAGGGCAGGAACTCACTGCCACGGTCGGTGAAGCGGTTGAAGTAGCTCCACACGCGCGACTCGCAGGCACGCAGTCCGCCGAAGTCTATCGGGTTGTAGGCGTTGGCGAAGTCGAACTCGCTGTTCACGCCGTCGAAGTATCCCTTCTCGCGTGCGAACGAGATGACGTCAGAGGCATAGAGCACGTTCTCCTTGTCGTTGAGGTCGAACTTGTGGATGCGGCTCTGGTTTGCATGGGCGGAGATGCAGTCGTCGGGGATACGGACAGCGACCCACACGGCACCGCGTATGCCCGGGCCTTTGCCGATCATCTCCATGACCCACACCTCATTGGGGTCGGCGATGGTGAACGACTCGCCACCGCTGGCATAGCCGTATTCGCGCACGAGGTCGGTCATGATCTGTATGGCCTCACGGGCTGTGCGCGAGCGTTGCAGTGCGATGTAGATGAGCGACCCGTAGTCGATGATACCCGTCGTGGTATCGACAAGTTCGCGGCGACCGCCGAAGGTGGTCTCGCCTATCGACACCTGGTTCTCATTGATATTGCCAACGACGTTGTACGTCTGTTCTGCCTGCGCTATCTGTCCCATGTGGCGGCCGTTCTCCCAATTGACGACATCCATCATCTCGCCCTTCTCGTGCTTTCCGGCAGGTGAATGGTAGAGGAAGCCGAACATGCCATAGGAGTCGGCGGAATAGGAAATGAGCACCGAGCCGTCGGCCGATGCGTTCTTGCCAACTATCAGGTTGGTGCATGCCAAGGCGTTGAATGTGGCGGCTGAAGCCATCAGCACACCCAACAGAAGTTTCTTCACAATCATAATTCTATATGTTTATTTGGTTCTTGTATCCTTATGTATATGTACCTGCTACCATGTGAATGTCATCGTCTCCGTGGCGGTGTTGCCACACTGGTCGGTGGCGGTGAAGACGAGCGTGTGCGTGGTGCCGCGCCTCACGCGGTCGGGGTCGAGTATGCACGTCAGCACCGGCGACGCGGAGTTGTAGTTGCCGAAGAGGGAGTACTCGCCGTCTATGGTGCCACGGAATGAGGCCACAGCCGTCTGCCCGTCGGTGACGCGCAGCTGCACCCTACCGGCACTGCGCCACGACTGCGGACGCACGGGCACGATGCTCGGAGCCACAGTGTCGACAGCCACCTTGAAGGTTCCCAGGCGGCGTATGCGTGTGCTGACGAACCCGCCGTTGTAGCTGCCGCCGACGCTGCTCAGCTTCCCGTCGGGCAGGACTGTCGCGACATAGTATTTCGTGGTGTCGGCCACCGGCATCCGGCGCACGCCGATGCGTAGCTCTGCATCGCCGTGCATGAAGACGCGACGGCGCGTGATGCGATAGGTCGACGACAGATCCGTGGCATCGCCGCTGACGTTGTAGTCGAGACACACATCGTCGTAGAGACGACCGCGCGGGATGATTAGATCCAGCCCCGGCTCCTGCAATATGTTGGTCTGGTTCCAGCGGAAGATGTGCGTGGCCTGTGGCTCGGGGATGTCGCTCCTGCGACCGGTGATGGTGAAGCTGAGGTGTGAGGTGTTGCCCAGTCCGTCGGTCATGGTGTAGCGGAAGTGGTAGGGACGCTCTTCATCTATGGTGATCAGTCCACGCTGCCCGTTCATGGCACGCAGCATGCGCAGACGGTTACCGGGCTCTATGAACGACTTCATGTACTGCCCCTCCGTCCACGAGTTGATGTACAGGTTTTCGCTCTCGGCAAAGCGGTCGACGGTGCTGGTGAACACCGTTGTGGAGTCCACCTCAAGCGTCACATACTTCACGCCATAGCGGTTGTTCACGCCCTCCATGTGGTCGTAGGCTTTCAGCCCCACACCAATCAGGCCCCACACCGTGATGGTGCGTTGCGGCTTCGCCGGATAGGCACGGGCTTCGCTCTGTCCGTCCACCACTCCCTGCCCTGCCTGCGGGAACACCATGATGCCCTCGGCGGTCGGTGGCGTGTGGTCACTGACGGCTGTGGCGAAGAACGGCAGTGGGTCTATGAACTCGTCGGTGGCGGTCTCCACGACATCGAGATGCAGGTGCGGCCCCATGGAGTAGCCGGTGTTGCCGCTGTAAGCGATGAGTTGTCCGGCGGTGACGGGGTATTCGTCCGGCGCAGGTACAATGTCTACGCCTTCCCAACGTTCGTTGGCATACTGCTGCTCCTTGACGCGACGGTCAATGTCGGGCGTGAAGCGCGACAGATGACGGTAGATCAGCTCGTGGCCGTCGCCGTGCATCACGTTCAGCACATAGCCGGACCCCGTGTTGACACGGATGCGCGAGACGTATCCGTCGGCCTGCGCACGGACGGGCTTGCCCACGGCACCCTGCGTCTTGAAGTCGAGTCCCGCATGGAAGTGATTGGAGCGGATCTCGCCGAAGTTGCCGGCAAAGGCCACGGGAAAGTCGAACGGCTGGCGGTAGTGCGGCTGCTCCTGTGCTCTCATAACGGGCGGTGCAGAGAGCATCAACAACACGACGGCAGTAGCTATATGTAAGGTTCTTCTGTCCATATCCTCATTACAAGACACAAATATATGGGTTTCTGCCGTCGGAATTAAGGCGCGGCCGTTCTTTTTTTTCAGTCGGGAAAGGCATAACTTTGCCGCACTTGAACAAACAAAATCCAAAGTGAAATGAAAAGTCTGTCTACATCACCGTTGGCTGCACTCGCCGTGACAGCCGTCATGGCTGCACTGTGCAGCTGCTCACCGTCGACGAACGGCGGCAACGCCACGCAACTCACGCAGTCGGGTCTCGACCCTGCGAAATTCGAAACAACTGTCAACAACAAGCCCGTGGCTCTCTACACGCTGCGCAACAAGAGTGGCATGGAGGTGTGCATAACCAACTTCGGCGGGCGCATCGTCTCTGTCGACGTGCCCGACAGAGACGGCACCTTCCGCGACGTGGTGCTGGGCTTCGACAGCATCGCCGACTATCTCAACATCCCCAGCGACTTCGGAGCAGCCATTGGCCGCTACGCCAACCGCATCGGCGGTGCACAGTTCGTGCTCGACGGCGACACTGTGAAGCTGCCTGCCAACGACAAGAGCAACTGCCTGCACGGCGGCTCGCGCGGGTGGCAGTATCAGGTGTATGACGCACAACAGAGCGGCGACAGCCTGCTGACGCTGACCATGCACTCGCCCGATGGTGACATGGGATTTCCCGGCAATATGACAGCGACCGTCACCTACCGCCTGACAGCCGACAATGCCATCGACATCAGCTACAGCGCGACAACCGACCGCAAGACGGTCATAAACATGACCAACCACTCCTACTTCAACCTCAGCGGCGACCCCGCCACAGGCAATGCCCAGCACATCCTCTACATCAATGCCGACACATACACACCTGTCGACACGCTGTTCATCCCGACGGGACAGGTAGCCACGGTCAAGGGCACGCCGATGGACTTCACCACACCCAAGGCCGTGGGGCAGGACATCAACGCCGATTTCGAACAGCTGCACAACGGCAACGGCTACGACCACAACTGGATTCTCAACACGGCAGGCGACATCACGCAGCTGGCAGCACGCCTGACGTGCCCCGACACCGGCATCTCGCTTGAGCTGTACACCGACGAGCCCGGCGTGCAGATGTATGCGGGCAACTTCCTCGACGGCACCGTCAGCGGCAAGCACGGCACGAAGTATCCCAAGCGTGCATCGGTGTGTCTCGAGACACAGCACTTCCCCGACTCGCCCAACAAGCCGCAGTTCCCCTCGGTGACGCTCGACCCCGGCCAGACATACCACAGCCGCTGCATCTTCAAGTTCACCACCACCGCACGCGCGGAGGAGAGCCAACAGTAAGGATAGCCGCACTACTCGGCAACGCACTCGGCAAGCTGGTCTGACGGTGCGCGGCGCACGCCTGGAGATTTAAGTGAAATAAGTTACCACAGGGCGACCTTGCCGACCGCCCCGAGGTCGATTGTTGCCGTCGCAACCCCCAACGCACGGAACACGCGGCTCATGGTCGGCAGGGTAATGTTGCTGCCTTTTTCCAACCTTGAAATCTGGGCTTTTTTCACACCGATGCGCTCGCCCAGTTCCCCCTGCGTTAGGTTCTGCTGAAGCCTCGCTTTCTTGATGAGTTCGCCAATCTCGTAGGCATGGACTGAAGCAGCCACGCTGCGCTCGAAGTCGTCACGCCTTTGGGTGCCCACCTTGCCGAAATGCTTGTCAAGCACTTCCTCTGAACTGTACAGCTT
>CAVHVD010000069.1:0-7664 GCA_963639425.1 Faecalibacterium prausnitzii | reverse complement strand
CGAAAGTTATCGCGATAACTTTTTCACTGTATCGCGATAAGTTTATTTTCCCCTCCGGAAGCCGCCGGAAACGCCCCGCGCGGCCCCCGTTCCTCCCTCCTCCTACTGTTAAAAAATTAACATTTGAGGCTGTTTTTAACACTTTTCCACCTTTTCTCTCATGCTGCTTTTCCCCCCCCCCCCGTGCGCGTGGCGCGTCAGAAGAGAAGCCAGTAGCCCAGGGCGATGATGTGGAAGTTGTAGGCGTATGTGCTGCCGGCACTGCGGTGCACGTCGTCGTAGAAGTAGCGCAGGCGTATGGAGCTGTGGCGCGCGGCGTTCCAGTCCACGCCCGCGGTGTAGCGTGCCCTCTGTATGTTCCATGCGTTGAACAGCTCCACGCTGACGTATGGGCGCAGGCGCAGGGCGGCTATGCTGTGGTCCATCTGTAGGCGTGTGCGCAGCATGTGGCTCGCGTTGCCGTGGAAGACATATTCCTCTCCGTCCCAGCTGCTACGGCCGTAGTCGTAGCGTTGGCGGTTTGTCTGCTGCGGGCGGTAATCGTACTGCCAGCGTTCGCGCAGCGAGAGGCGCACCGGCCCAATCTTGTAGCTGGCTTGCAGGGCTGCATTGGCCTGATGTTGCGTGTAGTGGCCGCGCTTGTTGTAGGTGCCGTCGGCGTTCAGCGAGTGTGACTTCACGAGGAACAGCTCGTAGCCAGCCGTTGCCGTCAGCCACGGCCGCAGGCGGTAGGTGGCACTGGGTCTGATGCCCCACCGGTTTACCTTGTGCGTATTGTCGATGAGCCTCACCTCTCCGAGGAGGGAGGCTGTCCAGCGGCTGCCGAGGCGTTTCTCCACCCCTATCTCGTGCCACATGCCGAAGTCCTGGCCTTGTGCCACGGCGGCAAGTGTTGCCGTCAGTGCCATGATGGCTGTGAGCAGTGCTTTCTTCATTCTGTATCAGATTTTCATCGGTGGCGCGAAGGTAAAATAATCACTGCTTGGCTATGCGCCTGATCTGCTCTTTGCCCTTGCCGAGGATTTCCTTGTTGCGCTGTGCTATGCCGTCGAAGAACTCCTCGTTGAACTGCTTCAGGCCGCTGATGACCTCCTGTGCGCGTTCCAGCATGTTGGGGTCTCTTGTCTCGGCAGGGGCAATGACGCGCAGTCCTGCCGGTACTATGCTGACGGCGATGTCGGTGCCGGTCATCACGGGCTCGCCGTCGTAGTGCACCACGCCTGCCGTCCGGCGTATGATGTGCAGGCTCTTGCAGCGCAGGGTCTTGATGTGGCTGTTCTGGTCGATGGTCCTGGTGAAGAGCTGCACCGCCAGCTCCGGCACATCGAGGGGCGTGAACGGCTGGAGCACGGTGACATCGAGCAGGCCGTCGGTGAGTGTGGCTTTCGGTGCTATGTAGGCGTTGTTGCCATATTGTGCCGCATTGCCGCAGGCAATGAGGAACGCCTTGTGGTGCTCGGTGTTGCCGTCGACGATTAGCTCGTAGGTCTCCGGCTTGTATTTGAGGCTCTCCTTGAGTGCCTGCTCGACGTAGGTCAGCGGGCCGCGCTTGCCGGCCTGTGCGAACTTGAGGCTGACAAAGGCATCGAAGCCCACGCCGCAGGTGACGAAGAAATAGCGGTCGTTGATGCGTCCGTAGTCGATGTTCTCGAGCCGTCCCTCGTTGATGGTGTCGATGGCCTTGCGTGTGCTCATGCCTATCTGCAGGTGGCGTGCCAGCCCGTTGCCCGAGCCGCAGGGGATGATGCCGAGGGCGGTGCCGGTGTGTACCAGTGCGCGTGCCGTCTCATTGACGGTGCCGTCGCCGCCGACGGCCACGACGGCAAATGCGCCGTCCGCGGCACACCGTGCGGCAATCTCCGTGGCATGTCCGGCATATTCCGTCTCGCGTATCTCGAAGGTGTACCTCTCCCTGTCGATGCCGTCGCGCACGGCCTGCAGCACAGACTCCTTGTCCTGCGTGCCCGAGACGGGATTGACCACAAACACTATGTGACGCTGGTTGTTGCTGTCCATCGGCAGTCTGCTCTCCTGTGGCGGCCTCCTCTTTACTTGCGTCCGCCTTGCTGCTGGCGTTGCTTCAGCTCCTCCTGCTGCTTCTGCATGGCCTCAAGGCGTGCGGCGAAGCCTGTCTTGCGCATCTCCTTTGCCGTCTTCTTGTTTGCCTCGAGCTGTGCCAGAAGCTTCGTGTTGTCGGTGAGGCGGCGCATGACGATCATCGTCACGACACTGATGAGCGTGCTGAGGAAATAGTAGTAGTTCAGTCCGGCGGGGTAGTCGTTGAGGACAAACAGGAAGATCACCGGCATGAGGTAGTTCATCCACTTCATTGCCGCCATCTGCGGGTTGGCTCCTGTGTCTTGCATCTTCATGGTGTATGTCATGTACATCAGGTTGGTGACGGTCATGAGCAGACAGAAGAGGCTCAGGTGATTGCCCAAGAACGGGATGCTGAACGGGAACGTCAGGATGGCATCATAGGTGCTGAGGTCATCGGCCCAGAGGAAGCTCTGCTGGCGCAGCTCGATGGCACTCGGCACGAAGAGGAACAGTGCCATGAGTATGGGAAACTGTATCAGCATAGGCAGACAGCCGCCCATGGGGCTGACGCGGTACTGGCTGTACAGGGTCATGATCTCCTGCTGCTTCTTCATGGCATCGGCATCGTTGGGATACTTCTGGTTTATCTCGTCGACTTTGGGCTTCAGTGCCTTCATCTTGGCACTCGATATGAAGGTCTTCCACGTGGCGGGGAAGACGACAGCCTTGACGATGAGCGTCATGAACAGCAGCACCAGCCCCATGCCCATGCCGAGCCGCGACAGCCAGTCGAACACGTTGATGGTGAAGAACTGGTTGATCCAGCGCACGACAGGCCATCCGAGGTAGACAAGACGCTTCATGCCCCAGTCTTTGTGGCTGCCGTCGTCGAGCGACGAGAGTATCTTGTAATGGTTGGGCCCGTAGTACATGTGCAGCGTCGTCGGCTTGGCTCCCGTGGGGTCGAAGGCCGTGTTCATCTCCGACGCGTAGCTCTTGATGTATCCGCTGCCGCGCTGTTCCATTGTCGAGCTGACCTTGGTGTCGCGGAAGCCGTCGTCGCTGATCATGACTGCGGAGAAAAACTGGTTCTTGAAGGCAACCCACGTGACGGGATACTCAATCTCCTCACTGTCTTCATTGCTCGAGGCAGACAGGTTGTCGACACCGTCTTCCTCGGTCTTGTATGTCAGTTCGGCCAACCGGTTCTCATAGGTGTAGCCTTTCTCTATCTGGCGCGCACGCTCGCGCCACTCTATGTCTATGTGGTCGTTGCTGCGTGCCAGCTTGTCCTCCATGCCCACGGCACGTATGTCGAGGCTGACGAGGTAGGAGTCCGCGCCTGACAGCGTGTAGGTGAAGTCCACATAGCTGGACGCATCGGCAGAGAGACGCATGGTCACGGAGCTGTCGGACTGCTGCACGGGCGTGAAGTAGTAGTCCGTGGTCTGGAAGATGCTGCGCGCGTCGTACATGAGGAAGTTGAGCGACGCGTCCTCGCCCTTGAACAGGCTCACGGGTGTGGTCTTGTCCTGCTCCTTATAGTCTTTCAGCACCGCCTGCCACGGAGCACCGCCCTTGGTGCTCAGCGTGAGTGCCAAGACCTCGTTCTCGATGGTGACATGGCTTTCGGTGCCTGTCGTCGCGCTGAAGAACAGCGCGGCGGAGTCACGGCGGGCACCGGCGGCGCGTTCGTTGGCCAATGCTGCCTCGGCCTTGGCTTGCAGGTCGGCGTTGCGCTGCTCCACCTGTGCAATGGAGTCGTAGTAACGCTGCTGCGCCTCTAACTGCTCCTGGCTGGGACGGCTCAGGAATGTGAACACTACCAGCACTAAGGCGATGAGCACCAACCCTGTTATGGTGTTTTTATCCATTCTTGTTTCTTCTTTACTCTTTTACGTATTCGTGTTGTTGTGACGGCTTCTCAGCCAGTGACCCTAATCGCGTGCGGGACAGACCGCCGCCCCTCACTTGGCCTCACTGCCCTGTGCTTCGTTGGCAATCGCTGCCTTGACAAACGACAGGAACAGAGGGTGGGGGCTAAGCACGGTGCTGCTGTATTCAGGATGGAACTGCGTGCCGACAAACCAGCGCAGCTGCGGGATCTCGACAATCTCCACCAACCCCGACTCGGGATTGGTGCCGGTGCATTGCATGCCCGCACTCTCATACTGCTGCTTGTAGTCGTTGTTGAACTCATAGCGGTGGCGATGGCGTTCCTGCACGTGCTCCTTGCCATAGGCCTCGTAGGCGCGTGAGCCTTTGCGGACAAGGCACTCGTATGCGCCGAGACGCATGGTGCCGCCCATGTTTGTCACGGCTTTCTGCTCTTCCATGAGGTCGATGACGTTGTGGGATGTCTTGCTGTCCATCTCGCTGCTGTTGGCATCGCCGTAGCCCAGCACGTCGCGGGCGAACTCCACCACCATCATCTGCATGCCAAGACAGATGCCGAAGCAGGGGATGTTGTTCTCACGGGCATAGCGGATGGCAACAATCTTCCCGGGTATGCCACGGTCGCCAAAGCCGGGGCCGATGAGTATCCCCGCCTTGCCACGCAACCGGTCTGCCACGTTGTTGTCGTCGAGGCGTTCGCTGTTGATGAAGTCTACCTTCACCTTGCGGTCGTTGTACGTCCCCGCCTGTGACAGTGCCTCGCGTATGGACTTGTAGGCATCCTGCAAGTCGTACTTGCCCACCAGCGCGATGTGCAGTGCCGGACTCTCTTCGGCCTTGATGCGCCGTTTCAGGAATGCCTCCCATGAGTCCAGTTCGGGCTCGCCGCTGAAAGGCACGCCCATCTTGTTCAGGATGGTCTCGTCGACATGCTGTGCGTGCATCTGCATGGGTACCTCGTAGATGCTTGGCGCGTCGAGGCTCTCGATTACGGAAGTCTCGTCGACATTGCAGAACTGTGACACCTTACGGCGCACGCTGGTATTTATGGGGTGTTCGGTGCGGAGCACGATGATGTCGGGCTGTATGCCGACGCTCTGCAACTCCTTGACTGAATGTTGTGTGGGCTTCGATTTCAGCTCTCCGGCGGCGGAGAGATAGGGCACGTAGGTGAGGTGCACGTTGAGGGCATTGCGTCCCAGCTCCCACTTCATCTGTCTGATGGCTTCGAGGAAAGGCAGTGACTCGATGTCGCCGCATACGCCTCCGATTTCGCAGATGATGAAGTCATACTCCTTGCCGTCTTTCATGCGGATGGAGCGTTTGATCTCGTCGGTGATGTGCGGAATGACCTGCACGGTGCGTCCCAGGTAGTCGCCACGGCGTTCCTTGTCAATCACGGTCTTGTAGATCTTGCCCGTGGTGAAGTTGTTGGCCTTCGACGTGTGTATTTGCAGGAAACGTTCGTAGTGTCCCAGGTCAAGGTCGGTCTCGGTGCCGTCGGCTGTGACGTAGCACTCTCCATGCTCATAGGGCGACAGCGTTCCGGGGTCGATGTTCAGATATGGGTCGAACTTCTTGATTGTTACCCTGAAGCCTCTGGCCTGTAGCAGTTTGCCGATGGATGAGGAGATGATGCCCTTGCCCAGTGAGGAGGCAACGCCACCGGTGACGAAGATATATTTTGTTTCGCTCACAGTAGTACTGTTTTTATGGATTATTTTACGATTGTAAACATCAAAGCGCAAAAGTAGGCAAAAAACCGCTGATGAGCCAACGGCTGCTGAAAATTTTCAATCCTCTTGCTGCATAGATGGATTTGTGATATTTTTGCGGGAAGAAAAAATTGGTTTTGCTCTTAACCCGTTAATATCAAGGTTTGATATGAAGAGACTACACCTTATATATATGGCAGTCGTCGCCGTCGTCTTCTGCATTGCCATGCCTGCCTCAGCCCAAACATCGTTGCCCGCCGACACTGTGACGCGACGGACGGTGGCAGAACGGACAGCCGCCACGCCTAATAATGAGGGACTGGCGGGGCTGATGGGACGCTACTTCGTGCTCAAGCTGGTGCCGTTCGACAACAACAATAACTTTGTGCTCGACACAGTGTCGATACTGCATGAACGCCTGTTGGGTGAGCTGAACTATCTGAATGACCCTACAACACCGCAGCGTTACATTCCTATCAATCCGCAATATTTCAGGCTGTTTGTTCCGCTGACATACTATCGCTCGGCCATAGGGCAAAGCTCTGTCATAGAGACACCGCCCAACCCTCTCTTGCAGCTGGGATGTCCGCCGAAGGACAATGTCAGTGTGACGATAAACGATACACTGCGTACCGCACCCGTCAGGACACTGCATCTTGCCGACAGCATAGGCGTGCAGAGGCAGATTGACGATGCCCTCATGAGTGTCTACCTGAGCCGTCCGGACAGGGTGATGTTCACGCAGGATGAGCTTGATGCCATCTCCGAATTTGCCGAAGACCTGAAAGCCGAGGAGAAGACGGCACAGCGCATCGTCAGGAACAGGATGGAGCAAAAGCTGGATATGGAACCGGCACCGGTCATTGACGCGGCGGCGCGTGTGGAGATAAAGAAGCCGAACTGGTGGACGGTGAAAGGCAATGGTTCATTGCAGCTGTCGCAGCTCTATCTTTCCGACAACTGGTACAAGGGTGGTGAGAGCAGCAATTCCATGCTGGCCACATTCCAGGTCACGGCAAACTATAACGATCAGGAGAAAGTGCAGTGGGAGAGCCTGCTCGATGCCAAGCTCGGTTTGGCATCGACACCGTCGGACACCGTGCATGACTATCTGACCAACACCGACCAGCTGCGCATATACAGCAAACTGGGTGTGCAGGCATCAAAGCACTGGTACTACACCATATCGGCGGAGTTCAAGACACAGTTCGTCCGCGGATACAAGTCGAACAATCCCACACTGATATCTTCGTTCTTTGCTCCTGCCGATGTGACGGTGGCCGTCGGTCTCGACTACAAGCGCAAGAAAGAGAACCGCTACACCTTCTCCCTGTTTCTCGCCCCGCTGAACTGGACCATGAGGTATGTGGGCGACAAGAATGTCGACGAGACGACATACGGACTCAGTGAGGGCAGTAGCGTGAAGCATAACCTTGGTTCGCAGATACAGCCGACGTTGCAGTGGCAGATTGCGAAAAACATAACCCTGGACTCGCGCCTGGACTATCTGACCAGTTATGACTGGGTGCGCATCGAATGGGAAAACACGCTTAACATGACGCTCAACCGCTATCTTTCCACCAAGCTTTACGTGCATGCCCGCTATGACGACAGTGCCGCACCGATCAGTGGTGACAGTCATTTCCAGCTGAGTGAATTGCTGAGCTTTGGTATCAACTACAGATGGTAAAATTTATTGCATAAGTTTGCCGATTATGATAAATGTACTTACTTTTGCGTCAGTTGTAATGTGGAGATTGCAAAATGACTAATGAAGCTGTCAGGTACAGAGGTGTGGTGCAGGATGTCGGAGTCTCAAGCTTGAGCGTGAAGATAATGAAAGCATCGTCGTGTGCCTCTTGCAGCATCAAGGGACACTGCTCCACCGCGGGGGCGGAAGAGAAAGTCATCGAGGTGGACAACGTGTCGGCCGCCGCACAATGCTATAAGCGCGGCGACGAGGTGTGGCTCATCGGCACAGACAGTATGGGACGCAGTGCCGTTCTGTATGGC
>CAVHVD010000068.1:3540-10444 GCA_963639425.1 Faecalibacterium prausnitzii | reverse complement strand
TGCTTATTATGCGGCTCCGCCGCAATCCTCGGCAAACTTAGAGGTTGAACGTCCGCAAAGCTGTGGTTGTACGTCCGCAAAGCTGTGGTTGTACGTCCGCAAAGCTGTGGTTGTACGTCCGCAGATTGGCGGATATTCTTACAGATTTTTCTTGCTGTACATGCTCTCCCACCACGAGTCATCGCCCTTGAGCCACTTCTGGAACCACGCGAAGATGGTGTTCTGCCAGCGGATGCGCTTGTCGTAGTCGAGTATGTGGTGGTTCTGCCCGTCCACGACGACGAAGGCCGTGGGGCGTCCCAGCAGCTTCAGGGCGGTGAACATCTGTATGCTTTCGCCCACGGGAACGTTGGTGTCGGCACTGCCGTGCAGGAAGAGTAGGGGCGTGTGTATCTTGTCGGCGTTGAACAGCGGGCTGCGGTCTACGTACAGGTCCTTTCTCGTCCACGGATAGCTGCCCGCCATAGACACCTCGCTGTATGAGTAGCCCCAGTATCCCTCGCCCCAGTAACTCGTGTGGTCGCTGATGCCGGCGTGGGAGATGGCTGCCGCGAAGATGTCTGTCTTGGTCTGCAGATACTGTGTCATGAAGCCGCCGTATGACGCTCCGATACATCCCACCTTGGAAGCATCGACGTAGGCGTGTTCGGCGAGGAACCTGGTGGTGCCCTCTATGATGTCCTGTGCCACGCCTTCACCGGCGGTGTTCACGTGGCGTGCCGAGAACTCCTGCCCGAAGCCGGTGGCTCCGCTGGGGTTGACCACGTAGACCACGTAGCCCAATGCCGCGTAGGCATGATGCGGATAGCGGCTCTCGAAGTTGCGGCTCGTGGGGCTGCATCCGCCGTAGTAGTTGACGATGAGCGGGTATTTCTTCGATGCGTCGAAGTGCGGCGGCAGGTAGAAGCGTCCGCAGATGGTGTCGCCACGGCTGTTGACGAAGTTCCACGGCAGGCACTGTCCAAGCTCTATGCCGTCGAGGATGCGCGCACTCAGGTCGTCGAGCAGTGTGCTGCTGTCGTTGGTCAGGTCGACGCTGTAAACGCGGTCGGAGTTTGATGCTCCCTGACCGCCATAGACCATCATCTTCGCATTGCGTGCCAGCGTGAAGTCACTGACCATCTCCTCCTGCACGTCGAGCTGCTGTATGCGTCCGTTGTCGGGGTTCATGCGATAGAGGCTTACGCTGTCCTTGTTCTCCGCCGTGAAGTATATCATTCCGTCGGCGTGGCTCCACTCGGCGTGGTCGACGCTGGGGTTGAAGTCCTTCGTCATGGGGCGCACCGACTTGTCGCTGAGGTTCATCAGGTAGAGCTGCACGTCATACATATTCGGTATCTGGTCCGGACGCACGTTCTTGCCGATGCCGCCAAGGGCTTCGGGCGAACCCTGTATCAACAGCCGGCTGCCGTCGGGCGAGAAGCTGCACGAGCCGACGAAGCCGTCGCCGTCGATGACCTTCTCTGTCTGCATCGTGGCAACATCCATGACGTAGTAGTCGCCAAGCGTCGTGGGTCTCTGCGTCAGGCGTTCGCGGCTGACGGCGAAGACGATCTTCCTGCCGTCTGCGGAGATGTCCTGAAGTATCGTGTTATGAAAGCCGTAGGTGAGCTGCTGCATGACGCCGGTCTTCAGGTCGTACTTGGACAGGCTGTAGCGGTCACGCCATCCGGGCTGACGGTCGTCGGGCTCGAGAATTTCGTAGATGTCCTTGCGCTCCTTCGGCCCCGACTGTTCCACCATATATATAAGGTAGTCCTCCGTGGGCGACATGATGAAGCGGCCTTCGGGCAATCGGCTTGCAAGGATGGTCTCCGCACCCGTGGCGGCATCGACGGCGACAAGCTGCCGCCCGTCTGCCGCCTGTCGTGCGAAGTAGTACTTGTCCTGCTGTGGCATCCATGCGGCAGGAGCGTCGGTAAACTCCTGGATGTTGCCCGTCTGCAAGTCGGTGAGGCGCGTGATGCGTTCCGTGTCGCCGCCCTCAAGGGTGTTGGTGTAGTCGGTCAGCAGATAACGTCCGTCGGCAGAGAGGCTTACGCTGCTGAAGCGGCGGCCGAGCAGCACGTCGCGCAGCGTGTACTTACGCTTGCCGCCGTCGCCCACAGACAGCAGCCCGTCCTTGTTACTGCCGATGCCAATCTTCACCGTTGTCGGCTGTCCGTGTGTCGTGAGGCACTTGAGCACGATGCGGTGTGTGCCCGGCTCCAGGGCGATGCTGTCTGTCCCAATCTTGGTGCCGTCGACGTAGACGGCATAGTCTGTCAGCCCGTCCACCGTCACCTTGGCCTTGCCGTAAGTCTCATTGTCGGCGGTGAAGCCCAGGAGCTGCACCGCATAGTCCGACGGTGTCTGTGGCAGCTGGATGCCGTTGGCACGGCTGCGAAGCCGATTGCTGCCGTCGGCAAACACCGCATCCGCAGGCACGGCGGTGTCGAGCACGTCTGCCGGTGCGAACGTGCGTGAGTTCACGTCTACACTGTCTATCATCAGCGGTTGCCGGACGGCATAGGGGCCGGCGTGCATCACTGTGGTTACGTTTATGTCTTCTGCCGTGGCTGCAAGTGCGCTGCCGAGCGTCAGAGCACAGAACAAGAGTCTTTTCATTGTGTCTCTCCTTTACTTTTGTTTATCTGTCGTTGTTGTCGTATATCCTTATGTGGCACAGGCGTGCATAGTCGCAGTTGGCGCAACGCTTGTCCTTGTTGTCGGTCTGCGAGAACGGAACGGAGATGTCGAAGATTTCGCGGATGACCGCGGTGAGCCTTCTGCGGTATTCCTCGTCATGTTGGCGGAAGTCGTCAATGGTCTCCGTCCCCAACTTCAGCTCCACGGGTCTGTCGGCTCCCTGCCTTTTGCTCACCAGGAGCAGAGCAGGACGCACCTTGCAGCCTTCGTGGCTGTGGCACGCCATTGCGGAGTAGAGGAACGTCTGCAACAGCCGTCCGTCGCGGTCTTTGTCGGTGAACGCCTTGTCCATCGTCGGACTTCGGGGCGTGTCTCCGCCGGTCTTGTAGTCCACGATGCGCAGCACGCCGTCCTTGCTGTCCATGCGGTCGATTTTGCCGCCGAGCCGCAGGCTGATGCGTCCTGCCGATGTGTCGATGTCAAGGGTCTCCGTCACGTTCTGCTCCAGTGCCACTATGGTGAACGGAGCATATTCGCGGTCGGCATGCAGCATGTTTGCGATGAACCGCATGATGACGGCACGGCTTATCAGCTGCGTGCCGTTATAGTGGACGGCCTGTCCCGTCTCCGCGTGGAAGAACTCCTGCCGGAAAGCGTCGTCGACATAGCGTCCAATGAGGTGCGTGTCCTTGAGCAGGGTGTCTATGCTCGCGGCGTTCACCACGCCGCCCCGTGCCGCCAAGTCGGTGTATAGCAGTTCTGCGGCCTTGTGGAACACGTTGCCGAACATGGCGGCATCGATGTCCGCCGACACCGTGTCGTCACTGCGTATGCCGGCGACATAGCGGTAGTAGAACATCAGGTGGCAGTCCAGGTATTTGTTTATGGCCGACGGCGACAGATAGCCGTCACCGGCCGTTGCAGGGCTGTACTTCCTTGCCAGCCGTTGCAGCATGTCGGCGGTCTTGCCGACGGCGACGGTACGTGCCGCCTCCGGCATCTGTCCTGCCACGAGGCTGTAGCGGCTGACGTGCTGTCCCGATTCGACAAGATACTGGAGCATGAAGCGCGACATCTCCCCGCGGTTGAGACCGTCGTCGGAGGTGTTGTACATCAGCGTCACGTTCTCCGCACGCTGTATCAGGCGGTAGAAGTAATAGGCATAGACCGACATGCGGTGCTCCACCGTGGTTAGCCCGAATGCCCGCCGCAGGTTGTAGGGAATGAACGATGCGTCGCCGTCGTTCTTCGGCAGCTTGTCTTCGTTGACCGAGAGCATCAGCAGATTGCGAAAGTCGAGGTTGCGCGTCTCGAGTACGCCCATGATTTGTAGTCCTATGGCCGGCTCACCGTGGAACGGTATGCTGGCAGCGGCAAGCAGCCTGTTCAGCAGGCTGACGAATGTCTGTGTCGTGACGTTCAGCTCGCCGCTCTCCGTCAGTGTCTGCAGGCGGTTGACGAGCGTGTATGCCTTGAACAGCGACTCGCGGTAGAGCTGGCGGTACATGTCGCGGCTGTCGTCGGCATCATCGTTGTTGCGGTAGAGCGTCGCCACGTCGCTTATCACGCTGTTGAGCCAGCGGCAGACGGCTGCATTGCCGCTCTGCGGACGGAACACTGCGGACAGCACCTCGTCGCGCCACAGCTCCGATGGCTGCACGTTGAAGCGGTTGTCCCGCGTCAGCTCCCTGTCCGTGGCAACAGCCGCAGGACTTAGTTGCTGTATGTACGGATGTCGGAGCACGGGTGCCACATACCGATAGGCATACGTCCCGCTCTGCGCGTCGTAGCCTTCTGTCTGCATGGAGGTCAGCACGCCAATCAGTCCCGATATGGGTGTTCCCGACAGCGGAAAGCCCATGGTGATGTTCACGCTCTGCACCTCGCGCGGCAACGAATGGAGGACAGGTTGCAGCAGGGCTTCGTTGCACAGCACCACGGCGTTCTCCTTCTCGCAGGTCTTGTCTTCGGTTGACCCGTGCGGTTCCGTGGTCTTGATGGTGTTGTACCATTGCGGGATGTAGCGTGCCTGTGCGTTCTCTGTCGGTGCTGCGACATATCGGACGGTCTTCTGCCGGCGCATCACGTCGAAACATTCTTCCGGCAGGCTGTTGGGGAACTCCCTCATGTTGCGCATGATGAATTCTCCTGCTTCGCGGGCGAGAGGCAGCTCCGCGGTGGCACTCGTGTGTGCGGATGCATAGTAGGTGTCATAATCCCAGTAGAACAAGGCCTTGCCGGCATCGCGCAGACGGCTGAAGAGAAGCTGCTCCACCTTGTTGAGAACGTTGAAGCCCACGAATACGATTCGTTCGTAGGGCAGGGCAGACACGTCGATGCGTTCGGTGACATCGCGGTACAGCATGCCCTCATAGGCTATTCCCGCCTCGTGCAGTGTCCGTCTGAAAGCCATGTAGATGCCGCCGAGATGGTTCCAGATGGTCATGAACTTCTGCTTGAGCTGTGTGCTTTTCTCGATGGAGAAGTTGCGGAAGAACTCACGGACGGCGGCCTCCTGCTCCGTGGTCAGGAAGCTGTAGTCGTCCATGTCCTTGAGTTCCTGCAGATTGCCGAGCAGCCGGTCGGCATCGGCCATATTCTTGTCGATGTCGTCGAAGTCGCTAATCAGCAGCTCGCCCCAAAAGAAGAACTCGTCGAGCGTCTCGTCGCTGCCGGTCTGTTCCTTGTAGATTTTGTAGAGCAGGCACACAAGGCGTATGGGATCACCGACAGTGTAGGGCGACAGGCTCCGGAATAGCTCGCTGATGCTGCTGTAGACAGGCGACCACAGTGGCGTGCCGTCGGCTTCGGAGGCCAGGCTCTCGTCGAAGAACAGGCTGGCACGCTTGTTGGGAAAGACCACCGCCGTATGGCTCAGGTCGTGTCCGGCCTTGCCATACAGGTCTTTCGCCACAAGTTGCAGAAATGTTTCCATATTTTTCACACCACTTGTTCTATCTCCATGCTGTCCACATACCACAGATAGCCCGTGATGTTCTTGTCGGCATATCCCATGCGCGCGAGCAGTTCCATGTAGCCCCGCACCTGCGTGAGGTGCTTCCTGCTTGGCTTGCCGAACTTGTAGTCGATGATCACCACGTCATTGCCGCGCATCATGACGCGGTCGGGACGCTGTTGCTTCAGTCTGCCGTCTGCCATCTGCACGATGTTGCGCTCATTGAACAGCTGTGTCCATGAGCCGTCGAACCACGCTTGCACTCTCTCGTCGGCAAAGGCGCGGTGTGTCTCCTGCCTAATGTCTTCGGCAAGGCCGTCGCCCGCGGCCATGATGCCTTCGGCCATCAGTGCATCGATGGCACGGTCTATGTCGTCCGCTGTACCGATGGCGGCAAACAGATGGTGCATTATGTTGCCGCGATCCATGAAGCGGTGGCTGCTCTCCTGACCGCTCGCACCGGCGATGAAGTCGGCAGAGCGGTTGGACTCGCGGAATGTCACGTCCGGCTCGCTGCTGTTCATCTCCACCGTCTTCTCCTCGGCCTGCGCCGCAAGAGGGTTCTCCGCGCTCTTGCTGCTTCTGCGGTCTTGCGCCCGTGCCGTCACGAGCGTTCCCAGCAGGAACTCCTGCCGTTCGTCGTCCCACTCCGCCCCCGTCTGCCTTGCAACATCGGGCAGCACGCTGAAGAGCATGTCTCCTATGCTGACGCGCGAGCCGTGCGCGGTCTTGCCGCTTTGCTTCATGGCTTCGTCGGAGCGAGCCAGCACGACGAGGTTCTTCCCGGCACGTGTGAATGCGACATAGAGCATGTTCAGATTGTCCACCCACAGGTGCATGCGTTCGCGGTAGTAGTCTTCGCTGTATGCGGACTCGGGCATCGTCTTTGAGGAATATGCCAGCGGCACCATGTCGAGTGCGGCAAACGGCTGCTCGTCGGTGCTGCACCACACCAGCTCGTCGGTGCGTACCGTGGTCTGCGCCCAGTCACAGAAAGGGACAATCACGGTGTGATATTCCAGTCCTTTCGATTTGTGTATGGTCAGTATGCGTATGCCGTCAACCTCGCCGCCGGGGATTGTCGCGCTGCACATATCGCTGTCCCAGTGGTCGAGGAACGTGCTTATGTCCGAAGCGTTGCTGTCGAGGAACGTGCTCACCTCGTCGAAGAACTTCAGCAGGTAGGCATCCTGCGCATGACAGCGGCCCAGGCCGAAGATGCCATACAGCCGTTCCGTCAGCTCGTACAGAGGCATCATGGCGAGACGCTCCGTGTGTTCCGTGAATGTGACGGGCAGCTGCGCCACGGCTTCTGCGCCG
>CAVHVD010000068.1:0-3485 GCA_963639425.1 Faecalibacterium prausnitzii | reverse complement strand
TGCGCCGAACGGCGGCGTGTCGTTGCCGTCGAGCGATATGTAGTCTGCCGCCAGTGCTGCCAGTGAAACGCCGTCATCGGGGTTGACAATCACGCGCAGAGCGTTTATCATTATGTTGACCGCCGTCGATGCGTCGAGACGGAACGCCTCGTCGCTGACCACAGGCAGGTGCAGCACGTTCTCGAAATATTCGGCTATCAACGGCAGGTTGCCCGACTTCTTGCGTAGCAGCAGTGCTATGCTCTTCATTGGGATGCCGCTTGCCATGAGTTCCTGCACCTCGTGTCCCAGGGCTTCGAGCATGTTGGCCTTGTAGCCGTCGGTGTCGATGAACCGCACCTTCACCATTCCTGCCGTCTGCTGCTTCTTGCTGTGCTGCACCACGTCGCTGTATGCCTTCGTCAGTGCCTCGCAGCCGCGGTTGCGGTCGGCTTTCTCCACGGCATTGAAGTAGCTTGCGGCACTTGCAAACACCGCGTTGTTGAAGTTCACGATGTTTGTCTCGCTGCGCCAGTTCGTGTCGAGATTGCAGATGCTGATGCCAAACGGCGACTGCTGTTCGTGCATGTCGTTGAGTATGCTCCAGTCGCCACCGCGCCATCGGTAGATGGATTGCTTCACGTCTCCCACAATCAGGCTGTCGGCTCCCTGTGCCAGCCCCTCACGCAGCAACGGTTTCATGTTTGCCCACTGCATGCGGCTCGTGTCCTGGAACTCGTCGATCATCATGTTCGTTATGCTCGCGCCAATCTTCTCATATATGAATGAAGAGTCATCGTCGGCCAGCAGTCCGGAGAGAAGCCTGTTCGTCTCCGGCAGCAGGAAGCGGTTCTGGCGACGGTTGTCCGTGCCCACCTGCTCGGCTATGACATTCAGCAGCTGCAGCTGATACAGGTAGCGCGATGTCATGTCGGTGCTGTTCACCACGTGCAGAGCCTTGCGTCGCGCGCTCTCCGCCTCTGCGGCCAGGGGCACAAGCTCTGCGGCTGCCAGTGCCACGATGGCATCGTGCCGCTTCGATGTCTTGTTGACCCAGCGTTCGGCATCCGTGGCGATGCCGTCGATGGTCGTGCCGGGCTTGTCGATGTCGCGTCCGTCGCGCAACTTGACGAAGTATGGCTCGATGTGCTTCCCCTTGTTTGACAGTTCGCTCAGGTCGACCCCGTTGTCTGCCAGCGTGCGGTGCAGGCGGTCATGGTACGGCTTCAGGCTGTTGAGGGCACCCTGCTTGGCGGCGTTCAGCGACGCAATGTACTGGCGCATGAAGTCCTTGGTCTCAATCTGCCTGCGTAGCACGGAGCCGTGCTCCATATATTCCTCGTCGAAGATGTTGCGTCCGAAGTCCTTCAGGCTGCGCTCTACGTGGCGCGACTTGTCGTTGTCCAGCCTGCTGCCTATGAAGTCCGTTATCCATCCGAGTGTGTCGGGATTGCGGTCCAGCCCTTCGAGAATGTGGTCCACGGCATCGCCCACGGCACGTGCCGTGTTCAGCTCGATGTTCATGTCAGAGCCTATGCTCAACTCGCGTGCCACGTTGCGTGTTATGGTCTGGAAGAAGGAGTCGATGGTCGATATGCGGAAGCGGCTGTAGTCGTGAAGGATGTTATGCAGTGCCTCGCGGCAACGGCGGCGCATCATCTCGTCGTCCGTGTTGTGCCCGCTCTCCGTCAGTTTCTCCCTGATTGCCGACATGTAGGGCTCCGCGGCGGCAAGACCGTTGCCGATGCCCCACAGCTCCTGCAGTATGCGGTCTTTCATCTCTGTAGTGGCCTTGTTGGTGAAGGTCACAGCCAGGATGTGACGATAGGCGGGTGGGTCGAGCACCAGGCGTTTGATGTACTCCACCGCCAAGGTGAACGTCTTGCCGGAGCCTGCCGATGCCTTGTAGACCGTCAGCCCCATGCGCTAATCCCTCCCGCCGAATGTGCCGAGGCTGATGTATGTGCCCGCCTCCATGAATAGGCCGCTGTGGAAGCGGTGTCCGTGATAGTCGCGGCTGTGGGCATAGCCTCCGGTGAGCATCACGCCCGTCCTGCGGCTTATCTGATACTCTGCGTTGAGCCGCGCCTGCAAGGAGAACAGATGCCCGGGCTGTGAGCCGCGTCCGCGGTGGAACGTCTCGACGTGCTGCACGCCGGCATCACCGCTCAGAGCCACGTCGCCCCACAGAGGCACGCGCAGTCCGGCGCGATAGGTGGCGGCGAGGTTCGTCTTGTCTATCTTGTGGTAGCCGTATCCCACGGACAGTATGGTGTAGTATAGCCTGTTTCTGAACCGCAAGCCCGCGTTCAGCAGCGTCGATGTGCCGGCTGTTGCCATGAACTCAACCCGTGTGTCAGGGTTGGCGTTGATCAGTCCGAGCTGGAAGCCGTCGAGCTTCTCGGAGTAGAAGTTCACCAGGCCTATCTGCAGCCCGCGTGCACGTATGGCAAAGTTCAGCATGCCTATCTGTGCGCCGCTCATCTCCTTGGCAGCCATATTCAGTATCGTCGTTGCCTGTATGCCACGCAGCGTGTCGCCTGCGACATTCATCAGTCCGGCCAGCTGCAGCCCGTCGTAGTGGGCGGCATTGATGTTCGATAGTCCTGCCAGCTCCACGCCTCCCGACCTGCCGGCACCGATGTTGACCAGTCCGGCAGCCATGAGTCCGCGGCTGTTGTCGCCGGTGATGTTGGTAAGTCCGGAGAACATCACGCCGCGTGCGTTCCTGCCGGACAGTCCCATGAGGCCTGCCAGCGACACGCCCGTCATGTTGTCTCCGTTTATGTTGCTGATGGCACTGACCTGCACGCCGCGCATGCTGCCGCCCACGATGTTGGCAATGCCGGAGAGCTGCATGCCGTTGGCATCCCGTTGCACTACGCCTGCCAGGATGTTCACGCCCACGCCGCCAAGCCTGTTCATGGCCGAGATGAGGCCGATGTTCAGTGCCGTGCTTCCCACCGTGTCGGTGCGCTGTGTCGAAGCACCCTTCCACAGCGACAGGTTGACACCGACCGGCAGGCTGCCTCTGCGCTGCTGGCGAGGGGTGGGGGACTGTGCCTCTGCCGAGGCGAGGCACAGCACGAGTGCCGCTATGATGAAGAAAAGACGTTTCATTGCTTCCTGCTGTAAGTCCTGTTTTTCCGCAGCAAATGTAGCACAAAGCGGTGAGACGTGCAATATTTCGTCATTGTGCCGCATCCTGTGTGCGCTGTCGCCACGCGTGTCCACTTCGGGCTATCATCTCACGTTGTGCGGACAATTTGCTCCGATTGTGCGGACAATCTGCTCTCGTTGTGCGGACAATTTGCTCTCGTTGTGCGGACAATTTGCTCCGATTGTGCGGACAATTTGCTCCGATTGTGCGGACAATTTGCTCCGATTGTGCGGACAATTTGCTCCGATTGTGCGGACAATTTGCTCCGATTGTGCGGACAATTTGCTCCGATTGTGCGGACAATTTGCTCCGATTGTGCGGACAATTTGCTCCGATTGTGCGGACA
>CAVHVD010000067.1:0-17754 GCA_963639425.1 Faecalibacterium prausnitzii | reverse complement strand
GGTAGGCACGGGCACGGAGTTCGGCCTGCCCGCGCAGCTGGTAGAAGACATCATTCACCTGTCCATTCACGACCTTATAATACTCATCGTAATCCAGCATGGCGGGACGTGCCATGTTTGCCTGCATATAGATGCGCGCGCGCTCCAACAGATAAGGTGCGGCAGACTGCGTGTACGGCTTGCCAAAAGTATTCAGACAGCTATCCATCAGTGCCACCACCTCCTCCACGGGTGCCTGCATCATCTCCTTGCTGTGTGCCGCGCTGTAGTAGGAGCTTGCAGAAGCGATGTTTGAGCTGTTCACCTTCTCGAAGGCCGCATACGCTGCGGCATAGTCCTGCTTGGCAAAGCAGATGTCACCCTCAAGCTGGCTGTAGACAGGCGTTGCGCTGATGCCTTCGGCCTGCTTCACGAGGGCGAGAGCCTTGTCCCACGTCCAGTCTCCGTATGGCTTGTCCGCCGACAGCAGGCAGTAGTTGTACACGATGTTTGCACACTGGTACAGCACATCGGCGCGGTTGTCATCGTCAGCACGCCCTATGGCCTCCTGCATATCGGCATCGATGGACGGCATATCGGCATCAGGCTGTGCGAAGCAGAACTGCGCACGCCGCAGATAGCCATCCGCGGAGTTGGGGAATTTCCTGATGAAGTCGTCCAACATCACGCGGTAGTCCGCCGCACTGACATTGGTCGATGCCACATACAGCATCACCAGAGCCTGGCTCTCTGTCTCCGGCAGTCCTTTCTTTATGCCTATGCCGTTCAGCGAGCCGTCGTTCAGCGACAGCGCGTTGATGCCCAAAGCCGCACCGTAGCGTGCGTCAAGGGCGTAGCACGTATTCTTGCTGCTGTCGTCGGCCGACGACGGGAGCTGTGCTATGCCGAACACCTGCCCTTCGGAGTTCACCAACGGACAGCTTGCCATCTTGTCGCGCAGCGTCAGCTCCAGCGTGTAGTACCCGTATGAGGTCTCTATCTTCGTCTCCCCGCTTACCTTTCCCTGCACTATGTCGCCGCTCTGCTGCGTGGAGTAAGGCAGCAGATACACGCGGTCGCCCACGGCAGGAGCCTTCGCTGCCAGCTGCAACGACGGGCACTCCGTCCCTGTCCCGACGCGGAACTTCACCACGTCATAGATCTCGTTGGCACCGAGGATCTCCGACACCGGATATGTCTTGCCGTCAGAGCCTATCACCTCCGCCCGCACGGCACCACGAAACAGCACATAGTCCGACAGCGCGGTGCCGTCGGCGGCGATATAGAACCCGTTGCCGGTGCCCAACAGCTTGTCGGCGGCATCGTAGGTGATGACCGAAAACACAGCCTGCCGAGCCTTGCTTGCCCAGCGCGGTGTCTGTGCGGCAGCGGTCTGTGCGAGGCACGCCGCCAATGTCATCAGTAACAGTAATCTTGTCTTCATCAGTAGAAAAAATGCTCTTAATATCTTCTGTCCTTACCCGTTGTCCAACAGCGTCCGCGCATTGTTCAGCGCAGCCTCTGTCACGGCGGTGCCACTCAGCATCTGGGCAATCTCTCCCACACGCTCCTCGTGGCTCAGCTTCTGCATGCGGCTCACGGTGCCGTGCTCGCCGTCCTGCTTGTAGACACGGAAATGTGCCGTGCCCTTGGCCGCAATCTGCGGCAGATGTGTGATGCAGATGACCTGCCGTCCGTTGCGGCTCATGCTTTCCATCATTGCCGCCATGCGTGCCGCGATCTCTCCCGACACGCCCGTGTCGATCTCGTCGAACACGAGGACGGGCATCTGCCTCAGCTGTGCCACCAACGCCTTCACGGCCAGCATGACGCGCGACAGCTCGCCGCCCGATGCCACCTCTTGCAGCGGCTGCATCCGTGTGCTCTTATTTGCAGAGAACAGGAAGCACACCCTGTCCGCACCGTTGGGGCCTATCTCCTTCCGCGGCGACACCTCCACGCCGAAGCGCACGTTAGGCATTCCCAGCTCCATCAGGCTGGTGGCCACGGCCTGCTGCATCGTCTCCGCCGCCGCCTTGCGCCGCGCCGTCACGATGGCTGCCTGCTCCTCCAGCACGCGATGCAGGTGGGCGGTCTTCTGCTGCAACTCCTCTATGCGGTCGTCCGCCGACGTTATCTCCAAGAGCTTACGCTCCATGTCGCGCTGCAAGTCCAGCAGCTCCTCTATGGTCGATAGATGATGCTTCTGCTGCAAGGAATATATGAGGTTCAGCCGGTCTGTCACGGCCTGCAGGCGTTCCGGATTGTATTCCACGTCCTCCCCCATCGCCTCCAGCTCATAGTCCACATCTTTCAGCTCTATGAGCGCGCTTTCCATGCGTGCGTGCAGCTCCTCTGCGGGGGCATACACCTGCCCGATGTCGGACAGCAGGCTGCAACATTCGCGCAGGTCAGACAACAGCCCCCTGTCCTCCGACGAGAACAGGCGTGCGGCCTTATACAGGTTCTGCTTTATCTCCTCGGCATGCTCCAGCATCTCCTCCTCCTGCTCCAGCTCCTCCTGCTCACCGCCATGCAGCCCTGCGTCTTGCAGCTGTGCGAGCTGAAACGTCAGATATTCCTCATCATTCTTAGCCTTCTCCAGACGGTCGCGCAACGCGCACAGCTCGCCGTCGGCATCTCTCCAGCGGCGGTATGCCGCGTGCAACCCCTGCACCTCGCCGCTGGCTTCCGCCACGGTGTCGAGCACATCCGTCTGGAAGTCCTCACTGCCGAGTTGCAGGTTCTGGTTCTGTGAGTGAATGTCAATCAGCCGTGCGCCGAGCTCCCTCATCACCGCCAGCGACACGGGCACGTCGTTGACGAAGGCACGGCTCTTGCCGCTGTCGTAGACCTCACGCCGCAGGATGGTCTCATCGTCATAGTCGAGATCGTTTTCGTCGAAGAAAGGCTTCAGCCCGAAGCCGCCGATGCCGAAACGTCCCTCGACGACGCACTTGTGCTCTCCCTCTCTTATGGATTTGCTGTCGGCACGCTGCCCCAGCAGCAGGTTCAGCGCGTCGAGCACTATCGACTTGCCCGCGCCGGTCTCGCCCGTTATGACGGTGAACCCCGCCTCAAGGTCTATGCGCAGCTTGTCAATCAGTGCGTAATTCGTGATGTCGACAGACAGCAGCATGTGTGTGCATCCGTTCATTTCTTGCCGAACTCACGCACACGTATGCGCGTCAGCACGGCCTTGGTGTTCAGCGAGAAATCGCTGTTCTGTATCCAGCTGTAATACCCCGGGTCACGCTTCAGCACCTCTGCCACCACCTGTCCCTTATACTTGCCGAAGTTGAACACCTCCTCGCCCTTGTCGTTGTAGATCATGCGTCCTGCGAAATCCACATTGCGCGTGAACGACGAGAACGCCGACAACGACGGCACGTCGTTCTTCAGCTGCGGATAGCGGTCGAGCTGTGCCTTCAGCACCTCATAGGTGGCGCGGGTGTCGCCCGCGGCGGTGTGGGCATCGTCGAGGTTCTTGCCGCAGTAGAACATATATGCCGCCGACAGCGTGCGCTGCTCCATCTTGTGGAATATGACCTGCACGTCAATGAAGCGGTGGCGCGTGAGGTCAATGTCCACGCCGGCGCGTATGAACTCCTCCGCCAGCAGCGGAATGTCAAAGCGGTTGGAGTTGAACCCCGCGAGGTCGCAGCCCTGAATGTCGGCGGCCAGCGTGCGTGCCACGCCCTTGAACGTGGGGCAGTCCTTCACGTCCTCATCCGTTATGCCATGCACGGCCGTGGCCTCCGCGGGTATGTGTCTCTCGGGGTTGATGCGCATGGTCTTCGTCTCCTCGTTGCCGTTGGGCCACACCTTCAGAAGGCTGATTTCGACAATGCGGTCTGTGATTATGTTTGTCCCCGTGGTCTCAAGGTCAAAGAACACCAGCGGGTTCTGCAAGTCCAGTTTCATCGTCTCTCCTCTTCGCGTCAGTCGTTCAGCATCATCGGCATCAGCAGCATCAGCAGGTCTTCGTCCTCCTCCTGATTTGTGGGCACGATGACTCCCGCCCGCGACGGGTCTGCCAGTTCAATGATGATGTCCTCCGAGGCGATGTTTGTCAGCATGTCGATGAAGAACGTGGCCTTGAACCCAATCTTCAGGTCGGCACCGTCATACTGGCAGCTGATAGCCTCCTTGGCGGAGGTGGAGAAGTCGATGTCCTGTGCCGACAGCGTCAGCTTGTTCTGCTCCAGAACCAGCTTGATGAGGCTGCTGGCCTGCGACGAGAAGATCGACACGCGGCGCAGCGCGCCGATGAGCGTCGGGCGATCCACGGTGACGCGGTACGGGTTGTTCTGCGGTATCACCGAGTTATAGTTCGGATAGCGGCCCTCGATGAGGCGGCACCGCAGCTTGTAGCCGTCGGCCTCTATCATGGCGTTGCGGTCGTCAAACACCAGCGACACCGTGCCGCCGTCCTTGCCAAGGATGTTCTTCAGCAGGCCGGCGGGCTTCTTGGGCAGGATGAACGTGGCGTTGCCGCTGCCGTGGGCGGCAGAGGTGCGGTTGCGCACCAGCTTGTGGCCGTCCGATGCCACCATTGTTATGTTCTCCGTCGTTATGTCGAAGCAGATGCCGTTCATCACCGGACGCAGCTCGTCGTCGGCGATGGCGAAGAACGTGCGGCTTATGCCCGACAGCAGCACCGCAGCATCTATCTCCACCGTCGTGGCACCCTCGCCCATGTCGGCCATCTTGGGGAACATATCGGCATTCTGCCCCATCAGGCTGTATTCTCCGTTCTGATATTCCACCCTCACCGCCAGCGTGGTCTCGTCGACATTGAACGTCAGCGGCTGGTCGGCACCCTCACGCAACGCGCCGAGCAGCGTCCGCGCCGCTATGGCTATGCGTCCGTCGCCGTCCTTCTCGATGAGGGCGACGGAGGTCGTCATCACCGTCTCGCCGTCCGACACCGTCACCGCCAGCTCGTCGCCGTGGACATCAAACAGGAAACAGTCGAGGATAGGCAGCGTGTTCTTGGTGTTCAACACGCGGCTTATGGTTTGCAGATGCGCCGATAGCTCTGCACTTGAGATTATAAACTTCATAATTCTTATGTGTAAATGTTAGTATTCCTGCACGGGGAGGCTTCGCCGCCCGTTATATTTACAAAGGTACGCAGTCTTTTTCTAAATGCAACACTTCACAGCAAAAAACCTTGGCGGACAGATGGCGGTTGTGTCAAAAGTCGTACCTTCGCATACGGAAACAAGACACAAAGAAAAAAGAATTTTTTATGGAATTTCAGGGAAAGATCATCGAGGTGCTGCCCGTCCGTTCCGGCGTGAGCAAGAACAGCGGCAGCGAGTGGAAGGTTCAGCAATATGTCATCGAGAGCCACGGAGAATATCCGCGCAAGATGTGCTTCGAGGTGTTCGGTGCCGACAGGATAAGCCAGTTCAACATCCAGCCCGGCGAGGAGCTGACGGTGTCGTTCGACATCGACGCCCGCCAGTGGCAGGACAAGTGGTTCAACTCCGTCCGCGCATGGAAGGTAGACCGCACACCGGCGGCACAGCAGGCACCGGCGGCGGCGGCAACGCCACAGGCACCGACACAGCAGATGCCGTTCCCGCCCGCTTCGGAGGCCGACCCGTTCGCCGCAGCACCGGCGGGCAGCGACGACCTGCCCTTCTGACTTTTGCGCCGTGCCTCCGCACGGCGCAAGTTTTTTCACCCCCCGCATCTACGGCACCGGAGGGTCTGGCCGCGGTTGCTTTTTTTTGCGGGCGGAAGTGTTAAAAACAGCCTTAAATGTTAAATTTTTAACAGTCGGAGGCGGGAGGAACGGGGGCCGTGCGGGGCGTTTCCGGCGGCTTCCGGACGGAAAAATAAAGTTATCGCGATACAGCGAAAAAGTTATCGCGATAACTTTCGAAAAGGTACCCGATATGGTGGTGAACTTATCGCGATAAGTTTGTGACGTTTTCCCGATAAATTTATGGCTCCCCGACGGGCACGAACAAAAAAGTCCGTGCAGCCGGAGTAGCTGCACGGACTATGTGTCGCCTATCTATGCCCTCAGAGGCCTTTCTAAGGCCTTTCTAAGGCCTTTCAGAGGGTTTTCAGAGGGTTTTCCCGTGGCAAATGTTAAAATGCCGACATATATGTGTTAAATTTTTGGGGGTCTCTCAGGCCTGTCACGCCCACCGTTACTATTGTTTTCACTGTCATCGAAGTTGTCTTTGCTCTTGTCATAGTCTCTGGCCTTGGTTTGTGGCAAAGATAGAGAAAAAAACAACACGGTGGTGCTGCCTTTTCCGCGGCTTTTTGATATTTTCGCAGTTTAGTTTACAGCACGTTACAACACGTTACAACGGCATACAAAATTTTTTTTCAACAAGAGAGAGAGAGCACTATGGCAAACAACAACGCCCTCGGCAAGGCTAAGGCCGCGAAGAACGATGAGTTCTACACCATGTTCTACGACATCGAGCGGGAGATGGAGGCATATCTCGACTACGACCCCGATGCCTTCCGCGGCAAGACGGTGCTGCTGCCCTGCGACGACCCCGAGTGGAGCAACTTCACGAAGTTCTTCGCGCAGAACTTCGAGGCACTGGGGCTGCGGAAGCTAATCTCCACCAGCTATGCCCAGGAGAGCAAGAACTGCAAGGGCGGCGTGCAGCTGACGCTCTTCGAGACCGCCTCGCCGCAGTTTGACAGCAGCAAGACGCAGACACACGGCAAGATTTTCGTCCTCGACCGCGACTGCACCGGCGACGGCAGGATTGACTTCCGCGACCTGCAGTGGGACTACCTCGAGGGCGACGGCGACTTCCGCAGCGAGGAGGTGCGGCGGCTGCGCGATGAGGCGGATGTCATCGTCACCAACCCGCCGTTCTCCCTGTTTCGTGAGTTCCTGGCATGGATCATGGAGGCGAACAAGCAGTTCGTCATCATCAGCAACAAGAATTGCATTACATATAAGGAGGTGTTCCCGCTGATAATGAACAACAGGATATGGACAGGCTGCAGAGGTTGGTCGGGCGGAATGTGGTTCAAGACAGCGGATGAAGACGACTACGACCGCATTGAACACGGAGAACGAATGAAAAACGTTCCGTCTTTTTGGCTAACCAATATCGAGCATGGCCGCCGTCACCGTCCGCTGCTGCTGATGACGATGGCGGACAACATCAAGTACAGCCGCCACAAGGAGATACGCGGCACGGGATACCGGCACTACGACAACTACGACGCCATTGAGGTGCCATACACCGAGGCAATACCCGACGACTACGACGGCGTGATGGGCGTGCCCATCTCCTTCCTCGACAAGTACTGCCCCGAACAGTTTGAGCTGTTGGGAATAACCGAAAACAACGATGCCCTTCAGCCATACAGAATGGCGGGGTTCAAGAAATACGACCGCCCATACATTGACGGAAAGAGAATGTACACACGTCTACTGATCCGCAGACGGCAACACTAAAAACACGCAATATATATGGAAGCAGAACTGAGGAAATATACCGTGAAGGAGCTGTGTGAGGGCTTCACCTACAGCGAGCTGGACGGGAAGGGTCTGTACGGCCTCGCGGGGCGGCTGACCATACAGCCGGAATATCAGCGCAACTACCTGTACAGCGAGGGCAACAGCGAGAAGGAGATTGCCGTCGTGGACTCCGTGCTGAAGCGGTATCCCCTGGGGCTGCTCTACTTCAACAGGCTGCCCGACGGCCGCCTGGAGGTGCTCGACGGGCAGCAGCGCATAACGAGCCTGGGTCGCTACCTGATTGGCAAGTTCTCCATAGTGAAGGACGGCATGCCCTACCGCTTCGATGC
Source organism: Faecalibacterium prausnitzii (assembly GCA_963639425.1). Classification (GTDB taxonomy): domain Bacteria; phylum Bacteroidota; class Bacteroidia; order Bacteroidales; family Bacteroidaceae; genus Bacteroides. The sequence continues at coordinate 9,969 of CAVHVD010000067.1, read as the reverse complement.
GCTGAACGCCGAGGAGCGGCGGCGCATTGAGGAGACGGAGCTGCTGGCCTACCTCTGTGAGGGCACGGAGACGGAGATTAAGGAGTGGTTCAAAATCATCAACATCGGCGGCATACGCCTGAACGAGCAGGAGAAGTTGAACGCCATCTACTCGGGGCCTTTCGTCACCGCCGCGCGCCGTGAGTTCAGCAACAAGGAGGACACGCGCGTGCAGAAGTGGGAGCACTACGTCGCCGGCTCCGTGAACCGTCAGGAGTTCCTGGAGACGGCACTGCGGTGGGTGAGCCACGACCACATCAAGGAGTACATGCAGGAGCACCGTCGCGACACGGACATCAACGAGATGCGTCTCTACTTCCGCGATGTCATTGCGTGGATAGAGCAGACGTTCGACGACGTGTATCCGAAGATGTGCGGCCTGGACTGGGGACGGCTGTACGAGCGTTTCCACACCACGCCCTATGACCATGCGGCGGTGGCGGCGGCGGTGCGCAAGCTCTATGACGACCCGTGCGTGCGTGACACGAAGAACGTCTTTGAGTACGTGCTCGGCGGCTGCCAGGACACGCGGCTGCTGAACGTGCGCGTGTTCGACGACAACGTGAAGGGGCGCGTCTACCGTCGGCAGACGGCGGCCGCCAAGGCTCTGCACGAGAGCAACTGCCCGCTCTGTGCCTGCGGCCACGACGCTAACCGCGAGAAGATATGGGCACTGAACGAGATGGATGCCGACCACGTGCAGGCATGGAGCGCGGGCGGCGTCACCGACGAGAGCAACTGCCAGATGCTCTGCAAGACACATAACCGCGCGAAGGGGAACAGATGAGGCACAGCGGGGTTCACGGCACCTCTACCGTCAGCCCGTCGTAGGCGAAGTGCATGCTCGGCGGCAGTGCCGCCTCGATTTCGGCATGGAGGCCGGCGTAGTGGCTCATGTGGATGAAGTAGGTGTCGCGGGCGGCGAGGCGGCGGGCGGTGGCGACGGCCTCGGCAATGTTCTGATGTGACGGGTGCTCACGGACGTGCAGCGCGTTCATGACAAGCACACGCAGACCACGGAGGGCGGCGCCGCTCTCCGCGGGCATGGTCTTCATGTCGGTGACGTAGCCCAGGCGGCCACCAACGACATAGCCCAGGATGGGCAGCGCGCCGTGCATGACACGGACGGGCAGGATGTCTACGCCGCCTACCGTGAACGGCCGGAGGGGTTCGACAGCACGGACATCGAGCAGCGGCGACCCAGGGTAGTGCTTCTGCCCGAAGCAGTAGGGCAGGCGGCTGTGCAGCTGGTCGATGACGCGCTGCTCGGCATAGATGGGCACGCTGCCGAATGCCTGATTGGGGCGCAGGTCGTCGAGGCCGGCGATGTGGTCGAAGTGCTCATGGGTGAGCAGGATGGCATCGGGGGCGACGAAGGGGCGCACGGCGAGCCACTGCTGGCGGAAGTCGGGGCCGCAGTCGATGAGCAGACGCGTACCGGCGGCGGTGACCACAGCCGAGGAGCGCAGACGGCTGTCGCGCGGGTCGGACGACGTGCAGACGGGACACGTACACCCCAGCGTGGGTACGCCTCCCGATGTCCCCGTGCCGAGAAACCGTATGGTCATGGTCGTGTCCATCGCGTCGTGCCTATTCAATGATGTTGACTTCGGGGATGAGCTGCAGGCCGAACGCCGAGAGCACGTCGTGCTGCACAGCCGCGGCCAGGCGCATGATGTCGCCGCCGGTGGCTCCGCCGGTGTTGACGATGACCAACGCCTGCTTGTCATAGACGGCTGCCGGTCCCAATGAGCGGCCTTTCCATCCGCACTGCTCGATGAGCCACCCCGCGGGAATCTTGGCACCGCCGTCGGGCAGCGGATAGAACGGCATAGCGGGGTGACGGCGCAGCAGGCTGTCTCTCTCTGTGGCACCGACGACGGGGTTCTTGAAGAAGCTACCGGCACTGCCCTGTTCGGCGGGGTCGGGCAGCTTGGAGCGGCGGATGCCGATGACGGCCTGCCGCACGTCGGAGAGGGTGATGCCGCTGCGTCCCTCCAGAGCCTGGGCGATGGCTTTGTAGCCCAACTGCAGGGTGCCGTGCCTGCTGAGGCGATAGGTCACGTGGGTTATGAAGATATCCTTCATGTCGGGTCGCTTGAAGATGCTGTCGCGATAGCCGTAGCCGCACTCGGAGACATCGAACACGCGGCTGCGCCCCTGAATGTCGACAGCCTCAACACGGCTGATGACATCCTTCACCTCCACGCCATAGGCTCCGATGTTCTGCACCGCGGTGGCACCGACCTCACCAGGGATCAGCGACAGGTTTTCCACGCCATGCCATCCGTGGACGACGCAGAGTGCCACGAAGTCGTCCCACACGCAACCGGCACCGACACGCACAAGGACAGCGTCGTCGCTCTCGCCGACGACGCTGACACCGCAGATGCGCGAATGCAGGACGGTGCCGTGATAGTGCGGGGTGAGGAACAGCAGGTTGCTGCCGCCGCCGACGTGCAGGTGGCGCGGAGCTATCAGGCCGCTACCTATGAGCTGCCGCAGCTCTTCTGCCGAGGAGTAGTCGCGGATGCTGTCGGCCACGACATCAAGGCCGAAGGTGTTTGGTATTCTTGCCGGTCGGCAGCCGAGGGTTGTCGTCATATACTGGTGTCCTCAAATTTATAGAGCATCCACTCGCCACGCCGCTTGTGGAAGTAAAGGATGGCGGAGTAGCCGTCGGAGCCGTTGAGCTTGATGATTTTCGTGGGCGAGGTCTCGTCGTTCTGCTGTCCGTAGTCGATATTCGGCAGCACGTCGGCGGACAGCTCGGGGCGGAAGGCGAACCACTCGCTGACCCCTAACGTGGTGTGCAGGATGGAGAACTCATCGTCGGGGTCGACGGTGACGAACTCCAGCGGGTTGGCGACATGGCGGCTTTGGAACAGGCTGTCGGTGACGAAGCGGCGGTAGAAGCCAGTGAAGCCCTCCTCTGCCGCTGCCAACGGCTTGAGGTCGATGCTGTTGAGCATCCACGCGCCGCGCACGCGCTCGAAGAGGTAGGTCTTCTCCATCATCGTGCTCAGGTAGACACACTCCACACGCACGGCACTGAGCGAGGTGTCGCCCTCAAGGTCGAGATCCGCCTCGCGGTCGAAGAGTATGTAGAACGTGTTGCTGCGGCTGAACGTCGTGTCCTGCTTCCAGTACTTGCGCTCGATGTGATAGACGGTGTCGGCATCATGGAACTCCAGGGGGAACGCCACGCGGCGGCGTTGGAAGCGGGCATCAGACGAGAAGTTATACATGAAGTCCTCAAACAGCTCGTCGGCGCGGACGGGTCTCACCTCTTCCTCCATCCGTCTGAGGCTGTCGGCCAAAGCAGCGGAGTCGGCACGCGCCAAAGCTGCCGAGTCGACCATGTCCGTGATGGCGGCAAACGGGTCACGGCCACCCTTCCCCGTGTTGCAGGAGAACGCCGTCCCGATGAGGAACAACAACATGAATATCTTTACCGGCTGTCTCATTTTTGCAGGCGCAAAGATACATCATTTCGTTCAGAGACGAATGTCCTTTTTCTTTTCGTTTTCCTTGACCCGTGCAGCGGCGGCACGTCCACGCCACACCGTCACAGTGCCTGCAAATCTTCGGTGGTGTAGCCCTGCGGCAGCGGGCGGCAGTTGTACTGCGAAGCCATGATCTCCCCGTAGGCACCGGCGGAACGGATGGCGATGAGGTCGCCGCGCACGGTTCCGTTCAGGTCGACGGCCTTGCCGAACACGTCGGACGACTCACAGACGGGTCCCACGACATCATAGGTCTCGGCGGGGCGCAGAGAGCTGATGTTCTCAATCTTGTGATAAGCCTGATAGAGTGCCGGACGAATGAGGTCGGACATGCCCGCATCGAGAATGACAAACTGCTTGTTCCTGCCCTGCTTGACGTAGAGCACACGCGACACCAGTGAGCCACACTGCCCCACGATGGAACGCCCCGGCTCGAGATGCAGCGTCTGCCCCTCGCGGCGGTGCAGGTGCGTGCCAAAAGTCCGTAGCCATGCGCCGAAGTCGGGCACGGCATTGCGGTCCGGATGACGGTAGTCGATGCCCAGCCCGCCGCCGACATTGATGTTGCGGACTTCTATGTGGTTGCGTTCCAGGCGCGACGTTAGTTCGTTGATGCGGTTGCAGAGAGCCTGGAAATCGCCCATGTCGAGAATCTGCGAGCCGATATGGAAATGCAGCCCCTCGAACGACACGCCGTGCATCGAGCGTGCCGCGTCGATGACGCTGTCCATGTCGTCCATGCTGATGCCGAACTTGTTTTCCGCCAGGCCGGTGGTGATGTTGGCGTGCGTGTGTGCCCCCACGTCGGGGTTGATGCGCAGAGCAACACGTGCCACCGTCCCGCGTGCCGTCGCCAGCCGGTCGATGACCTCCAACTCGGGCACGGACTCCACATTGAAGAACCCTATGCCTGCCTCCAGCGCGAGGTTTATCTCCCAGTCGGCTTTGCCCACTCCGGCGAAGACGATGCTCCGCGGAGCGAACCCCGCCTGCAAGGCTGCGCGTATCTCGCCGCCACTGACGCAGTCGGCTCCCAAGCCGTAGCTGCTGACAAGGCGCAAGACCTTGTGGTTGGCGTTGGCCTTGACGGCATAGTGCACCTGACACGCCGGCACTTTCTGCATCTCGCTGCGCAGGACATCGAGCGTGCGGCGCAGCAACGGGGTGTCGTAGTAATAGAACGGTGTCTGAAGCTTCTCAAACTTATCTAAAGGGAATGTTCCTTCCATTTGTCCTTGTAAAAGCGTATCTGCATTTGTGGTTAATACTTTCTGTCCTCTGCGTCACCGTCTGTTCACTTGCCGTTAAACAGCTTGTCGCTGAGCTGCTGCAAAGCTTTCTTCTTGTCGGATTCGCGTACCAGCAGCGAGATGTTGTAGTTGCTGCCGCCGTAGGAAATCATGCGCACAGGCACGTCGTGCAGCGCATCGAGCACGCTGGCCTCAAAGCCGATGTTCTCCCATTCCAGGTCGCCCACGATGCAGACGATGCACATATCGCGGTCGACGGTGACGGTGCCGTATTTGCGCAGGTCGTCGAGTATCTCGTTGAGATGGCTCTGGTTGTCGATGGTGACGGAGACGCCCACCTCGGAGGTGCAGATCATGTCAATGGATGTCTGGTAGCTCTCGAATATCTCGAACACCTTGCGCAAGAAGCCGTAGGCCAGCAGCATACGGCTCGACTTGATCTTTATGGCTGTGATGTTGTCCTTGGCGGCAACGGCCTTGACGGTACCGCTGACGGTCTCATTCGAGATCAGCGTCCCGTGAGCCTGCGGGTCGAGGGTGTTCTTCAGACGCACAGGGATGTTGGCATACTTCGCCGGCTGTATGCACGTCGGGTGCAGGATCTTCGCGCCGAAGTAGGCCATCTCGGCCGCCTCCTCGAAGTGCAGATTGCGTATCGGTGACGTGTGGTCGACGACGCGCGGGTCGTTGTTGTGCATGCCGTCAATGTCCGTCCATATCTGTATCTCGTCGGCTCCTATGGCTGCACCTATCAGCGATGCCGTGTAGTCACTGCCGCCACGTTGCAGGTTGTCCACCTCGCCGTAGGCATTGCGACAGATGAAGCCCTGCGTGATGTACAGGTCTGCACCGGCGTTGAGGTCGAGCTGCGCCGCCAGCTTCTCCTTGATGTATGTCGGGTCCGGCTCTCCGTTCTTGTCGATGCGCATGAACTCCAACGCGGGCAGCAACACCGAATTGCAGCCACACTCGTGCAGGTAGGAGTTCATCATGGCTGTGGACATCAGCTCGCCCTGCGAGAGAATTTCTTTCTCCTCGAACATGGTGAAGAGGTCTTTGGTGAACGAACGCATATAGTCGAAGTGCGACTTAAGCTCCTCGCGCGTCTTGCGGCGATATTCATCGGTGCTGTACAGTTCGTCGATGTGACGGTTGTACTTGGACTCCAGCTTGTTTATCAACTCGTTCGCGCCGTCGGGATTCTTGTGGTACAGGTAGTCGGAAATCTCGACAAGGGTGTTCGTCGTACCCGACATGGCCGAGAGTACCACCATCTTGCACTCGCCGTCAGCCGTTATTAGCCGTGCCACGTCCTTCATGCGCTGTGCCGAACCTACGGACGTGCCTCCAAACTTCAATACTTTCATACTGTCTCTCTCTTCTTTATGTTCTTGTGTATATTTGTTCTGTCTGTCTCTGTGTCTGCCGCACTTCAAGTCCCCGCCGTGCCCGATACCTTCACGAGCCGGTGGTCGGCGCAGCAGTAGACATCGCCCGGGAACTCGTCAATGAGCTGCATGTTGTGCGTCGCCATGATGACCAACGCCCCTGCACGGCTGATATCGTGCAGCAGCTTCATGATGCTGCGGCTGGTGTCAGGGTCGAGGTTGCCCGTCGGCTCGTCCGCCAGTATCAGCTCCGGAGCATTCAGCATGGCACGCGCTATCACCACCCTCTGCTGCTCGCCGCCCGACAGCTCGTGCGGCATCTTACGGGCTTTGTCTTCCAGCCCCACAAGGCGGAGTGCCACGGCAATCCGCCCGTCGATGTCCTTGCGTCCGCTCCATCCTGTAGCACGTAGCACGAACTCCAGGTTGTCATGCACCGTGCGGTCGGTCAGCAGTTGGAAATCCTGAAACACGATGCCCAGCTTCCGGCGCAGCAACGCTATGTCCCGACGTTTCAGCCGACGCAGGTTGAAGCCCATCACCTCCGCCTCGCCGCTGTCTATATCCAGTTCGGCATACATGGTCTTCAGCAGGCTGCTCTTGCCTGCACCGACACGTCCCGTGAGGTAGACGAACTGCCCTTTCGAGAGCTGCAGGTCTACGTCCCCGAGCACCGTCGCGGCTTCCTGACTGAAGGCTACACCTTTATATCTCACCAAACATTCGTCCATAGGCTTCTCAATCGCGGAGTCTCCCTGTCCGGTCAGTGTTTCTTCCAGTTGGGTTTGTGACGTTCCTCCAACTCACGTGCCAGGTCCTCGATGCTGAGACCCTTCGACGTGAGCAGCACGATGAGGTGATAGAGTAGGTCTGCGCCCTCGTAGACCAGGCGGTCGTTGGTGCCGTTCGTGGCTTCGATGATGGTCTCCACGGCCTCTTCTCCCACTTTCTGCGCCATCTTGTTGATGCCCGACGAGAACAGCGACGTGGTGTATGAGCCGACCGGCATCTCGTCGTGACGCTTGCTGATGAAGCCCTGTAACTCCTTCAGGAACATCACCGGCTCGACGTTCACCTCACCCCAGCAGGTGTCCGTGCCAAGATGACACACCGAGCCGTTGGGGTGTACCTCGATGAGCAGCGTGTCGTTGTCGCAGTCGGACTTGATGGACACCACGTCCAGATAGTGACCGCTCTCCTCCCCTTTTGTCCACAGGCACTTGCGTGTGCGGCTGTAGAAGGTCACGCGGCCGCTCTTCTGCGTGCGCTCATAGGCCTCTTCGTTCATGAAGCCGAGCATCAGCACCTTTGCCGTGTCGGCATCCTGTATTATGGCAGGAATCAGCCCGCCCATCTTGTCAAAATCCAACATATATCTGTCTTTCAGCTGTCAAACAATCGTGTTTTCTTCTAAATCCTTATCTTTATGCCACAGCCGCAAAGGTACGACTTTAATTCGGGAATACGGATGTCGCCGAAATGAAAAACGCCTGCCGCCAAAGCAGCGTCGGCATGCCCCACGTCGAAGACATCGCGGAAGTGCTCCATCGTGCCGGCTCCGCCCGATGCTATCACGGGTATCCGTAGTTCGTCCGCCAGACGCGCCAACGCCCCGTTGGCAAATCCCGCACGCACGCCGTCGTGGTCCATGCTGGTGAAGAGCACCTCTCCCGCTCCGCGCTCCTGTCCCTCGCGTGCCCACCGGAACAGCTCACGCCCCACCGGCACGCGCCCGCCGTCACGATAGCACTCCCAGCTGCCGTCCTCCGTCTGCCGTGCATCGATGGCAAGGACGCACACCTGCGAGCCATAGCTGCGTGCTATGGCATCTATAAGGTCAGGGTTGCGCAACGCCGCCGAGTTGACCGACACCTTGTCGGCACCGGCCGCCAGCAGGCGGTCTACGTCCGCCAACTCGCTGATGCCGCCGCCCACGGTGAAGGGTATGTCGATGTTTTCGGCAATACGTGTCACCAGTCCGGTGAAGGTCTTGCGCCCTTCGGCACTGGCGGTGATGTCGAGAAACACCAACTCGTCGGCACCCTGGGCGGAGTAGGCACGCGCCAGCTCCACGGGGTCACCGGCATGGCGCAGACCCTCGAAGCGCACGCCCTTGACGGTCTGTCCGTCCTTTATGTCAAGACATGGTATGATGCGTTTTGCCAGCACGTGTTGCTCCTCTCTTCTTTATGGGGTGTATGTGTGTTCACTTCAGTCCGAGTATCTCCTCTATCTCGCGCCACGAGATGCGCCCTTCATAGAGTGCCTTGCCCATGATCACCGCGGGCACCCCCGCTTCGTCCAGCCGGTGGATGTCGTCACTGCCGCTGACGCCGCCGCTGGCTATGAGGTGCATCGACGGATGCTTCTGCATGATTTCCGCGTACAGCTCCACGGCCGGTCCCTGAAGCATTCCGTCGCGGCTGATGTCGGTGCAGATGACAGTGCTGACGCTTCGTCCTTCGGCGGTATAGAAGTCAAGGAACGCCATCAGGTCGTTGCCGCTCTGCTCCGTCCATCCGTTGACGGCGATGTCGCGTCCGCGCACGTCGGCACCGAGGATTATCCTGTCGGCACCATACGTCCGCAGCCATGAGCAGAACACGTCGGGCTGCTGCGCCGCCACGCTGCCGCCCGTGACCATGGCCGCTCCGCTGTCGAAGGCGATGCGGAGGTCGTCGTCGCTCTTCACGCCGCCGCCGAAGTCTATCACCATGCCGGTGCGTGCCGCCACCCGTTCCAACGTGCGGTAGTTGACGATGTGCTTCGATGCCGCACCGTCGAGGTCGACCATGTGCAGGCGCACGATGCCGTGGTCCTGCATTCGCAGAGCCATGTCCAGCGGGTCGCCATAGTCGGTCACGCGGTCGTAGCGTCCTTGTTCCAGCCGCACACAGCGACCGTCCATGATGTCAATGGCGGGAATCAGCTCTATCATAGTGCAAGGAAGTTATGTAGTATCTGTTCGCCCACGCCGCCGCTCTTCTCCGGATGAAACTGCGTGGCGTAGAAGTTGTCGCGCTGAAGGGCTGCGCTGAAGGGCTGTATGTAGTCGCAGGTGGCGACGGTACTCCCGCACAGCGGCACATAGTAGCTATGCACGAAGTAGACGTAGGCACCGTCGTGGAGACCACGGAACAGCGGCCCCTGCACGTCGCGGAGCGAGTTCCACCCCATGTGCGGAACCTTGTCCTCATGCCGTCGCGGAGCGAAGCGCAGCACGTCGGCATCGAACACGCCCATGCAGTCGGTGTCGCCCTCGTCCGAATGTCGGCACAGGAGCTGCATACCGATGCAGATGCCCAGCACGGGCTGCCGCAGGCCGGTGATGACACGGTCAAGACCCGTGTCGCGCAGAAAGCGCATGGTGCCGGCGGCCTCTCCCTGCCCCGGGAATATCACCTTGTCCGCCGAGCGTATTTCGGCGGCATCGCGCGTCAGCAACGGCTCCACACCGATGCGCCGCACGGCATTCAGCACCGAGCGCACGTTCCCTGCATTATAGTCCACAATGGCTACCTTCATCGTCCATATTTCTTTCATCGTCCTGCGCACAAAATTAGATATTTATCAGACATTCCGCGGATGGCGCAGGCATAAAGTTCACCGTTGCGGCCGTTCTGCTACAAATTTACACATTTTTGGCACGCCGTTTTATGCACGTAAAATGGCACTTTTGTGGACGTACAACCACAGATTTGTGGACGTACAACCATAGACTTGTGGACGTACAACCTCTAAGTTTGCCGAGGATTGCGGCGGAGCCGCATAATAAGCAAAGGACTT
>CAVHVD010000066.1:0-7857 GCA_963639425.1 Faecalibacterium prausnitzii | reverse complement strand
GCTCCGCTCCCTTAGTCAGGGGCTATGCATGAGTGTGCCCCGTCGGGGCACTCAAAGCTGAATAAGCATGGTGGGCTGCCTCATCAGAGGATGTGCTACTTTGGGCGTGCACCGTGCACCCTCGGAGAGGTACACACGCCACAGGACGAGCAGCATTGGGTGTGCGCACTGCACCAAAATCGGAGCCTATAAATTTATCGGGATTCGGCCAAAAACTTATCCCGATAAAGTACCCACTTTATCGGGTACTTTTTGGAAACTTATCGCGATAACTTTTTCACTGTATCGCGATAAGTTTTTCGGGGTGTGCGGAAACCCCCATTTTGTGCCCATTTCATGCTCCACAACCCTGTTTTCCAGCATAAAAAGAGGGGAAACAGACGACACGCGGCACTGCGGGATGAGTGGAATGTTAAAGGCTGTCAGGGGTGGGAGAAGCGTGCTTTGAGGGTCTTGGCTGCTTCGCGTGAGATGTTGAGGGTGAAGACTTCGGGGTGGTGGAAGTCGGTGAGGATGAGCTGCCGCTTGAGGACATCGATCTTGAGGATGAGAGCCGAGTTGACGATGAGGCTGCGCCCCACACGCAGGTATGGGTTGTCGGCGGGATCGGGGAAACGGGCTGCTATGAGACTCTCGACGGTAGCCATGGCGGCAGAGACCTTGACACGCGCGCCGTTGACGAAGACGGCATCGGTGAGGTTGCCGTCGGCACTGAAGTAGGCGAGCCAGTCAAGGCAGACGCGCACCAGCTCATCGCGTGTCTCGAAGGTGAGAGGGATAGGCTGAATGGGCTTGATGGGCATAGTAGGCGTAATAGACATTATGGGCGATTCTTATTATTATGTTCTTCTGTTTGGTTGTTTTGCGTGGCACGGTAGCGGCGGCGTTCGGCTGACATCTGTTCCCTGATGCCACCATTCTCACGGAAGTGCTGCTTCTGCCATTCGATGAGTCCACGCAGGAGGGCATCGGTCTGGTGAATAAGGGTGATGGCGATGTTGCAGACGGTCTCTGCCGAGCGTGCATCGAGCTTGCCGGTGTAGTCGGCAGGATCGTTATGGCGGCGGCAGTAGTCGCGTGCCTGCACCGCCTTGGGCGAGTCGGCAGGCCACAGCTCAAGGCCATGGACACGCAGATAGTCCTTGTAGTACTCAAGCAGCTCATGCAGCGAGGCACGGTTGACGTTGGTGAGCTTTATCTCCATCTCCGTAGATGTGACACCGTCGATGTTACCCTCGACGATGTTCTGCTTGCCACTGCGTGCCGCCTGTATCATCTGGTCTATGGTTCTGTCGCCCTGCTGCAGATAGCGGTGGGCGAAGTAGTGGGTGATGTCGTAGATGCACGTCGCCTTGCGGTAGCAGATGAGCGAGTGGTAGTCCTTGCCCTGACGGATGAAGGTATTGTCTTGGGGGTGGAGCATGGAGCTTTATTTTAGGGGGGGGGTGAAACAAATTCGGTTGGATGGGCATGATGGGCAGAATGGGCGATATGGGCTTTATGGGCAGGAGGGGCATTTTGCCTGTCAAGCCTATTATGCCCATTGATTCTACTCCCACTCGATGGTGCTTGGCGGCTTTGAGGAGATGTCGTAGCAGACGCGGTTGACACCCTTGACCTTGTTGATGATCTCGTTTGACACCTTCGCGAGGAAGTCGTAGGGCAGTCGCGCCCAGTCGGCAGTCATGGCATCGACGCTGGTGACGGCCCGCAGTGCCACGGGATGTTCGTAGGTGCGTTCATCGCCCATGACACCTACGGAGCGCACGGTGGAGAGCAGCACGGCTCCAGCCTGCCACACGCTGTCGTAGAGCGGCGTGCCGTCGGGCAGGAGCCATGAGCGCATGGTGCTGATGTATATGTCGTCGGCCTCCTGGAGGATGCGTACCTTGTCGGGCGTGACCTCTCCGAGGATGCGTACCGCCAGTCCGGGGCCGGGGAAGGGATGGCGGCCTATGAGCCGTTCGGGCATTCCGAGCTGGCGGCCTACGCGGCGCACCTCATCCTTGAAGAGCCAGCGCAGCGGCTCACAGAGGCTGAGGTTCATCTCCTTGGGCAGTCCGCCGACGTTGTGATGGCTCTTGATGGTCATGCCGGTGATGCTCAGGCTTTCGATGCGGTCGGGATAGATGGTGCCCTGTGCGAGCCATCGTGCGTCCTTGACCTTGTGTGCCTCGGCATCGAAGACCTCCACGAAGTCGCGCCCTATGATCTTGCGCTTCTGCTCGGGGTCGGTGACACCCTCAAGATCCTTGAAGAACTTGGCCGAGGCATCTACGCCGACGACGTTGAGTCCCAGGCCGCGGTAGTCGTCCATGACCTGCCGGAACTCGTCCTTGCGGAGCATGCCGTGGTCGACGAAGATGCACGTGAGGTTGGAGCCTATGGCACGGCTGAGGAGCGTGGCGCAGACGCTGGAGTCGACACCTCCGCTGAGTCCGAGGATGACGCGGTCACTGCCGAGCTGGCGACGCAGCTCCTGCACGGTGGTCTCCACGAACGATGCCGCGCTCCACTCCTGACGGCTACCACAGATGTCCACGACGAAGTTGCGCAGCAGGAGTGACCCCTGAAGGGAGTGATGCACCTCGGGATGGAACTGTACAGCCCACACACGCCGATCGGGGCAGGCATAGGCGGCATTGCGGACATGTTCTGTGGATGCTATGCAACGGCAGTCGGCGGGCAGTGCGGTGATGGTGTCGCCGTGGCTCATCCATACCTGCGAGTCTGTGCTGAAGCCACGGAAGAGGGGGTCTACGGCATCGAAAGAGGTGAGATGTGCCCGTCCGTACTCGCGCGAGCCTGCCGGCTCCACGGTGCCCCCGCCGACGGAGGCCATGAGCTGTGCGCCATAGCAGATGCCGAGGACGGGATACCTGCCGAGGAACTTCGAGAAGTCGGGACGGAAGGCTTTGTCGTCGTAGACGGAGTATGGCGATCCACTGAGGATGACACCGATGATGTCGGGGTCGTCGGCAGGGAACTTATTGTAGGGGAGAATCTCGCAGAAGGTATCCAGTTCGCGCACGCGTCGGCCTATTAGCTGCGTCGTCTGCGAGCCGAAGTCGAGGATGATGATTTTCTGTTGCATAACGGTTCGTTAGGGTTTGACGGGGGCAAAGGTAAATAAAACGGGCGAATGGGCAAAATGAGCTTTACGGGCGAGATTGGCGGATAAAAAAAGAGAGGCAGCCGCAGGGCTGCCTCTCTCAATCTTCAGCACAGTGAAAAATCACTGCCAGTTGACGTTCTGCTTGAAGCGTCCTGCTGCGGTGATGATCTCCGTCTCAGGAATTGGCAGTGTCACCCAGTTGGCACCGTAGACGTTGGAGTACTTGCTGAGGTACTGCGTCTCATATGCCTTGAACTCGTTGTTCAGCACATCGGCAACCTCACCCCAGCGTGCCAGGTCGAACCAGCGGTGACCCTCCATGCCGAACTCGGCACGCATCTCGCGCTTCAGAGCCGTGGTGGCCTCTGTGGCGTTGGCGAACGAGGTGTAGAGACCCATGCGGTAGTTGGCAACGGTGTTGCTGACCGTGCGGTTGTTGACCTTGTCCTGGAAGGTGTAGCCTTCGGGAACGGCGATGTCTGCATCGGCGTAGTAGCTCTCGTTGCCGGCAGTGGTGTAGGCACTGTTGGCAGCACGCTTGCGCACCTGATTGATGTACTGCAATGCCGTGGCGAGGTCACCGTCATGGATAGCCACCTCAGCACGCATCAGCAGGATGTCTGCATAGCGGATGATGTGGTAGTTCTTTGCCGTGGAGCCCGGGTAGGTCGCTGACGCATAGGACGGACGGTCCGACTTCTTGGGTTCCGGCTTCTTGTTCATGTAGAGACCGCCGTTGGTGTAGTCGCGCACCCATCCGGTGATGGCTGCCTGCGACGGTATGCCATAGTCGAGGAACGGCACTCCGAAACGTCCGGCGCACACGTCGAGACGCGGGTCGGTGTATGTCTCCAGGTCGGAGACGATGGTACCATTGACCATCTGTGTCAGTGCCGCCTTGCTGCGGTATGTAGCATCGGGCAGACCGTTCTCGTCTACGATGAAGCTGTTGACGAACTCATACGTCGGCTGGTAGAAGCCCCAGCCACCGATGCCGGAGGCTCCGGCCTGCGAGACGGAGTATGCCGCGATGACGGCGGAGGTGTAGATCTGCGTACCGCTGATGGTGGTCTGGATGTCGAACACATCCTCACCGTTCCAGTCGGAGGTCTCTACATCGAAGAGGTCGGCATAGTTGTCGACAAGGCGGTACTTGGTGCCCTCTGCGTTCTTGCCGTTGGTGATGATGGCATCGAGCAGATCCTTGCAGTCTTTCCAGTGATTCTCGGTGCCGTTGGTGCCGTTGTATGGCGATGACCAGTAGAGGTAGAGCTTGGCGAGCATAGCCTTTGCCTGCCATGAGGTGGCGCGTGCCTTCTCGGAGTCGTTCCATGTCTCGGGCAGGTTTTCGGCAGCATACTTCAGGTCTTCCTCGACCTTGTCCCATACGTAGACATAGTTGCCGCTCTCGTCGAGGTTACCAACCTGCGGGTCTGTGGAGGCCTGGTATGCCTCAAGCGTCACGTAGGGGATGGCAGCACCGAAGACACGTATGCCCTCGAACATCCATACACCCTTGATGAAGCGCGCCTGTGCGATGACCTGCTCCTTGTTCTGCAGTGCGTCGCCCATCTTCTCTGCCATGTCAATGACGTTGTTGCAACGCTTCACGGACTCGTAGATGGCGTTCCACTTCTCCGTGAGGTAGGAGTTGGAGCTTACGATGGTCCATGTCTCAAGGGCCGTGAGGTCCGACTGGTCTGTTGCCGTGGAGCCTTTGTTGGCATCGGCACCCATGATGTCGCCGAAGATCCAGTCTGTCATGGACGCGTGTCCCATGGCCCATACGCTTGTCTGCATTCCGTAGAATGTGTTGTAGGCGGCATTCAGGACATAGTCAATGCCCTCATCGCTCGTCAGGGTGCTCTCGCTGACCGCGCCGACAGGGTCTATCTCGAGGAAGCTGTCGCCGCAACCGGTCATCGACAGTGAGCCGAGAGCCAACGCCGAATATAATATTGCTTTTTTCATATCGTTACGTATAATGTTTTTCTGTTATGAATATAAATGGATGTATCAGAAGTCGATGTTCACACCGAACAGGTACTGACGCGGCATACCGTAGGAGCCGTAGTCGATACCCTTCATCATATCGTTTGAAGAGTCGCCGTTGTTGGAACGTACCTCGGGGTCAAGACCGTCGTAGCCGGTGATGGTGAAGACGTTCGCCAGCTGTGCATAGAGACGTATGCGGCTGAAGCCGATCTTGCTGACGATCTTCTTCGGCAGTGAGTAGCCGAGGGTGAGGGTCTGCATACGGAGGTAAGAGCCGTTCTGTACATACTGTGAGTGCGACTGCGTGGTCTCGGCATTGGTGTCACCATATACCCAGAGAGGCAGTGTGCCGTTGGGGTTGGTGTCGGGGTTCCATGCCTGGCTGATGCGGTCGTATGAGAACGAGTTGCTCAGGTTACCCCACAAGGTGTAGTACTCATAGTGCTTGTACAGGTCGTTGCCAAGGGAGTAGTACAGGTATGTGCTCAGATCCCAGTCCTTCCATGTCAGGCCGATGTTGAAACCGCCCGTGAGGTCCGGATGAGGATTACCGATGATGGTACGGTCATCAGCATCGACCTTGCCATCGTTGTTGGTGTCTTTCCACTTGTAGTGACCGACCCATGAGGAGGCGGTGGACACGAGGCTCGCATAGTCTGCCACACCGTAGGGAAGGATGGTCTCGCCGTTGGCGTTCTTGTAGTTCAGCACATCCTCGACAGACTTGTAGATGCCGTCGTCGACATAGCCGTAGAACATGGACACGGGCTGTCCCACCTTGGTGATGGTGAGGTCGGTGATACGCGTGGAGGTGTAGAGGTTGGACGAGCCGAGGCGTGTCACCTCATTCTTGTACCAGCTGGCGTTGGCACTGACGTTATAGCTTACCTGGCCGATCTTGTCGCGCCATCCGATCTGGAAGTCGATACCGGTGTTCTTCAGGTCACCGATGTTGACGTTAGGCTTCGTGCCGCTACCGGCGAGACCTGTCCAGTTGGCAGGGACAAGCATGTCGGAGGTCTTCTTAACATAGAAGTCGAAGCTGGCGGTCAGCTTGCTGTTGAAGGCCGTGAGGTCGACACCGGCATTGAGCATCTTCATGGTCTCCCAACGTGCCTCGGTATCGCCGAGGGAGGAGATGGCGAAGCCTGTCGATGCGCCGGAGTTGCCACCGCTGACGTTCCAGAGGTAACGCTGCGAGTTGCTGTACTGGAAGGCATAGTTATATGCACCGATGTTGGAGTTACCGGTAGTACCGTAACCGGCACGGAGCTTGAGGTCGTCCATCCATGTGGAGCGTGCCTGCTCGAGGAACTTCTCATCAGAGATACGCCAGCCGAGGGAGATTGACGGGAACGTACCCCAGCGGTGCTTGCTGGAGAACTTCGACGAGGCATCGCGACGCATGGTCAGCGTGGCGAGGTACTTGCCTTTGTAGGAGTAGTCGGCACGGCCGAAGTAGCCGAACATGGTGAACTTGCTCGGGTAGTAGCCGCTGACGGTCTGGCTGGCACCGCCGCCGTTGCTCAGTGTCCATGTGTTCGGGTCGCGCTCGAAGATGTAGTCGTAGTCAGTACCGGTCATGCTCTTGCCGATGCCGGACTTGATGGCCTCGGTACCGATCATGACGGTGAGGTCATGGTCGTCGGCGAAGGTGTGCTTGTAGGTAGCGGTGTTTGTCCACTGCCAGTCGAAGTTCCACGATGCCGTCTCGGAGAGGTTGTTACGCGAGGAGCCTTCCTTGTTCCATGCCACGCTCTTCTCGTTCATAGTGGTGCTCCAGCTGCCCATGAGGCTGACGGAGAACTGCGAGCGCAGGGACAGACCCTTGATCCACGGGTCTTTCAGCTCGGCGAAGACGGCAGACTGCATGCGGAAGAAGCGTGTGAAGTCGTTCTTGGTGTTGATGACGGTGGAGAGTGCCGAGTTGTCACGGCCGCCACCGCCGACAGAACCGGCGAAGTCACCGCCTGCGTTATAGGCAGGAACCCATGAGTTCATGGTGTAGGTCTGGGCGAAGACACTCGAGTCACCCTGACGGCCACGCTCACCGGTCATCTTCATCGTGGAGGCGTTGGTGTTCTGCCCGAGGGTGAAGTGCTTCGTGGGGTTGAACGTGGTGTTGACACGCAGGTTGTAACGCTCGAAGCTGGAGTTCTTGATGGTTCCCTCACGGTTCATATAGCCGAGAGAGACGGCATACTGGCCTTTCTCGCCACCGCCCTGGACGGACAGCTCATGGTTGGTGGAGATACCGGTCTGTGTGACCTGATCGTACCAGTTGGTACCGGCGAGAGCTTCTTCCTCCGACTTGCCGAGCACATCCTTGAGATAGTAGTATGCCGACAGGGCGTAGGAATGGGTGCCGTCAGCCTGGTAGGCGTTGACGATGTTCTGATAGAGTGAGCCGTCGCTGTAGCTGCCGCCGAACATGGACTCCGCAGCGGAGATGGAGGTTCCGGCGGGTACGATGAGGTATGGCATCTGCAAGTCCTGAGTGCCGGTGACCTTACCGCTGGCATCGGTCTGGTAGTAGCTGCCGAACTGGCTGTGGCCGACAGTAGAGGGGTCAACATTGCGGTAGGTGACCTGGTTGATCTGCGACTGCTGGATGGCCTTCATATAGTCATTGGCATTGAGCATGTTGTAGCCGCTGTTTGCCATTGTGGAAGCGGAGACATAGCCGTTGTAGGACACGCGAACCTTGCCTTCCTTGTTACCCTGCTTGGTGGTGACGATGATGACAC
>CAVHVD010000065.1:0-3961 GCA_963639425.1 Faecalibacterium prausnitzii | reverse complement strand
GCAAACGGGGATTTATTGAACGAAAGTGTGGAAAAGTGAACGGTTAGTGAACGGGACATGGCTTCAGGGAACGCCTGACGAGGGGTCATTGAACAGAAAGTAAACAGATAGTAAACGCTTTTGAACGGACTTGCGTATCTGCGATGAAAGTGTTATCACCACCGGTCTGTCGGGAGAGCCACGCACATACGGAAACAGCGGGGGCGCACCGAGCTTCTTCGCTCGATGCGCCCCCGTGCGTCCTCTCCGTGTGTTGGACTACTAGGACTCGAACCTAGTCAAACAGAACCAAAACCTGTTGTGCTACCATTACACCATAGTCCAAAGAAAGAGTCGCATCACTCCCAACACGGCGGCAAAGATACGCTTTTCCCGCAAACAGACACATGGGAAGCAACGTTTTTTTGCTCGCAAGGCACGGGTATGCCCGATTTGAGCTACCTTTACGCGCTATAACAATCATCATCATAAAACTATACTAACACATTATGTTCAGACGTTCAATCGCACTGCTGGCTCTTGCCTTGACTACAGCCGCAGCACAGGCCGTGACACCGTTGTGGCTGCGCGACGTGCAGATCTCGCCCGACGGGACACAGATTCTGTTCTGCTATATGGGCGACATTTACAAAGTGAATTCACAGGGAGGCACAGCCGTGCAGCTCACCACACAAAGTTCCTATGAGTGCAATCCGGTGTGGTCGCCCGACGGCAAGCAGATTGCCTTCGCCAGCGACCGCAACGGCAACTTCGACATCTTCGTGATGCCGGCGACAGGAGGCTCTGCCAAGTGCCTCACCACGAACTCGGCAGCAGAGACACCGTGGACGTTCTCGCCCGACGGCAAGTACGTGCTGTTCTCGGCATCAATACAGGACCCTGCCGAGAGTGCCACCTTCCCCAGTGCAAGGCTGACGGAGCTGTACCGTGTGCCTGTCGACGGCGGACGCACCACGCAGGTGCTTGCCACACCGGCGGAGATGGTCAGCTTCAGCCGCGACGGCAGCAAGTTCCTCTATCAGGATCAGAAGGGAATGGAAGACCAGTGGCGCAAGCATCAAATCTCGTCGGTGAGCCGCGACATTTGGCTCTATGATGCCAAGACCGGACGGCACACAAACCTGACCGACCGTGCCGGTGAGGATCGCAACCCCATTCTCTCTGCCGACGGGAAGACGGTGTACTTCCTGAGCGAGCGGGGCGACGCACGTGTGTCGAACGTCTACTCGATGCCGCTCGACAACCCGCAGAGCGTCACACGCATCACCAACTACAGCCCGCATCCCGTGCGTTTCCTCTCGGTGGCAGACAACGGCACACTGTGCTATGCCTACGACGGCGAGATCTACACGCAGCAGCCTACGGGACGTGCTGGCAAGGTCAGCATCACGCTGACACGCGATGAGGAGAACCTGCCGGCAGACCTCAAGTTCACAAGCGGAGCACGCTCGGCAGCGGTCTCGCCCGACGGCAAGCAGGTGGCATTCACCGTGCGCGGCGAGGTGTTCGTCACGTCCGTGGAATATAACACGACAAAGAGAATTACCAACACGCCAGAGAGCGAGAGCGATGTCAACTTCGGCGTGGACAACCGCACGCTGGTCTACGTCAGTGAGCGCGACGGACATTGGAACATCTATCAGGCCACCATCGCCCGCGAGGAAGACCCCAACTTCCCCAACGCCACGCTCATCGAGGAGAAGGCTCTCTTCCCGACAAACGACGGCATCGAGCGCACGGCACCACGCTTCTCGCCCGACGGCAAGGAGCTTGCCTACATCGAAGGACGGCACAAGCTGAAGGTGCTGAACCTGACATCGAAGAAGGTGCGCCAGATCACCGACGGCTCCACATGGCCAAGCACCGACGGCAGCTTCGACTACGCATGGTCACCCGACGGCAAGTGGTTCACGCTGGAGTTCATAGGCAACGGGCGTGACCCCTACGGCGACATCGGCATTGTCAGTGCACAGGGCGGCAAGATCACGAACATCACCGGCAGCGGATACATAAACGGCAGCCCGCAGTGGGTGATGGATGGCAATGCCATCCTGTTCCAGTCGAACCGCTACGGCATGCGCAGCCACGCCTCATGGGGTTCGCAGAACGATGCACTGATGGTGTTCGTCAACCAGGACGCTTTCGACAAGTACCGCCTCAGCAAGGAAGACTACGAGCTGCGCAAGGAGCTTGAGAAGGAGCAGGAGAAGAAATCCGCATCCGCAGACGACAAGGCAAAGGACAACGGTAAAGATAAGAAAGACAAGAAAGACACCGACGACAGCGAGAAGGTGAAGGACATCGTCGTGGAGCTTGACGGCATCGAAGACCGCATCGTGCGCGTGACGCCGAACTCGGCAAGCATGGGAGGCATGATGATCGACAAGGACGGTGAGAACCTCTACTACTTCGCATCGTTCGAGGACGGCATGGATCTGTGGAAGCTGGATCTGCGCAAGCACGAGACAAAGCTGCTGAACAAGATGAACACCGGATATGCCAACCTGCAGATGGACAAGGACGGGAAGAACCTCTTCATACTCGGCAGCGGACGCATGCAGAAGATGGATCTCAAGAGCGACAAGCTGACACCCATAACATATAGCGCGGAGATGCACATGGACCTGGCTGCCGAACGCCAATACATGTTCAACCGCGTGGATCAGCAGGTGCGCCAGCGGCTGTTCGACCCGCAGATTGCCTTCGCCGACTGGGACGTGATGACCAAGGCATACCGCAAGTTCCTGCCGCACATCAGCAATAACTACGACTTTCAGGAGCTGCTGAGCGAATGGCTCGGCGAGCTGAACGTGTCGCACTCGGGCGGCCGCTATTCGCCACGTCTCGGTGGTGAGCAGACGGCAACACTCGGGCTGTTCTACGACTGGAGCCACGACGGCGACGGCCTGAAAATCAGCGAGGTGATTGCCGACGGGCCGTTCGACCACAAGACATCGCGCGTCAAGGCGGGCGACGTAATCGAGAAAATCGACGGTACGAAGATAGACGAAGACACGAACTATAACAGTCTGCTGAACGGCAAGGCAGGACGCAAGGTGCTTGTCTCGCTCTACAGCCCGAAGAGCGGCGAACGGTGGGACGAGGTGGTTCTGCCCATCAGCCAGTCTACGCACAACAGCCTGCTCTACAAACGCTGGGTGAAGCAGCGTGCCGCAGACGTGGAGAAGTGGTCGGGCGGACGGTTAGGGTACGTACACCTACAATCGATGAACGACGGCAGCTACCGCACCATTTATAGCGACGTAATGGGCAAGTTCAACAAGAAGGAAGGCATCGTCATAGACACGCGATGGAACGGCGGCGGACGCCTGCACGAAGACATACAGGTGCTGTTCAGCGGCACCAAGTACCTGGAGCAGGTCATCCGTGGTGTCGTCTCGTGCGATATGCCCAGCCGTCGCTGGAACAAGCCCAGCATCATGGTGCAGTGCGAAGCCAACTACAGCAACGCTCACGGCACGCCGTGGGTCTACAAGCACGAACACATAGGCAAGCTGGTAGGTATGCCGGTACCTGGGACGATGAGTAGCGTCATGTGGGAGACGCTGCAAGACCCGACGCTGATATTCGGCGTGCCTGTCATCGGCTACCGTCAGGCAGACGGCACCTATCTTGAGAACACGCAGCTGGAGCCGGACATCAAGGTCGCCAACTCACCGGAGACCGTGGTCAAAGGCATGGACACGCAGCTAAAAGCCGCCGTCGACGAACTGCTGAAGGAGATTGACTCCAAGAAGTAAGCTCCTACCGACAGACTTACACGAACATACATTTAGCGGCTCCTGGTTGTGAGATGAGGACATCATCTCGCAATCATGAGCCGCAACAACGTTGAACTTGTCATCAACAACAGCACTGGAGGTGGAACCGGCAGTAAGGTTGATGGTACCGTTGGAGAGCTTCTTGTAACCGGTCTCAGAGGTCTTGTCGGTGACCTCGA
>CAVHVD010000064.1:0-11375 GCA_963639425.1 Faecalibacterium prausnitzii | reverse complement strand
CATAGGACGTACAATCTCCTTCACGAAAGCGGGAGCATCGTCCTCAACGACAGCATCGTCCGGCAGGTTTGCCCATGCCGGGTCTACCGTCAGCTTCTTGTACTTGCTGCCGTTGTCGACTGCCGCATAGTTCTTGTTGACCACATCCTCGCCCTTGTTGCCGTAGGATTTGACGATGAACTTCTTCATCTGCTCCACGGCAAGCTCCACAGGGATGACCTCCGTGATGCGGAAGAACGCAGACTGCAAGATGGTGTTCGTGCGGTTGCCAAGACCTATCTCCTGCCCTATCTTCGTCGCGTTGATGTAGTACACCGTGATGTTGTGCTTGGCGAAGTAACGCTTAACCTTATTAGGAATGAAGTTGACCAGCTCGTCACCGTCGAAGATAGTGTTGAGCAGGAACGTGCCGTTGTCGCGCAGACCGCGCGTCACGTCATACATGTGCAGGTATGCCTGAACGTGGCAAGCCACGAAGTTAGGCGTGTTGACCTGATATGCGCTGTGGATAGGCTCGTCGCCGAAGCGCAGGTGAGAGCAGGTGAAGCCTCCGGACTTCTTTGAGTCGTAGGAGAAGTATGCCTGACAGTACTTGTCGGTGTTGTTGCCGATAATCTGTACGGAATTCTTGTTGGCACCCACCGTACCGTCGGAACCCAAACCGTAGAACTTCGCCTCGAACAGTCCTGCGCCGCCCATCGGTATCTCCTGCACCTCCGGCAGCGACGTGAACGTCACGTCATCGACGATGCCCACGGTGAAGTGGTTCTTCGGTGTCGGCAGCTCAAGGTTGTTGAAGACGGAGATTATCTTGGCAGGGGTGGTGTCCGACGAGCCAAGGCCGTAGCGTCCGCCAACAATCAGCGGCTTGCGCGGATCGTCGTAGAGTGCGCTCTTGACATCAAGATACAGCGGCTCGCCCTCCGCCCCCGGCTCCTTCGTGCGGTCGAGCACGGCAATGCGCTTCACTGTGTCAGGGATGGCCTTGCGGATAGCCTCCACGCTGAACGGACGATACAGGTGCACGGCAACCATGCCGACTTTCTTGCCCTGCTTGGTCAGGTAGTCGATGGCCTCGCGTGCAGCCTCCGTGGCAGAACCCATCAGCACGATGATGTTCTCGGCGTCGGGCGCACCGTAGTAGTTGAAGAGATGATACTCACGACCGGTGATCTTGCTGATTTCGGCAAGGTGCTTCTCAACAATCGCAGGCACTGCATCGTAGTGCTTGTTGCAAGCCTCACGGTGCGTGAAGAATGTCTCGGGGTTCTCGGCAGTACCGCGCGTGTCGGGACGCTCCGGACTCATGGCACGGTCACGGAAACGCTTGATCCACTCGGGGTTGACCAGCGGACGGATGTCTTCCTGATCCATCTCCTCAATCTTGTGGTACTCGTGCGATGTGCGGAAGCCGTCGAAGAAGTTAATGAACGGCACTTCGCTCTCCAGCGTAGACATATAGGGAACGGCGGAGAGATCCATAACTTCCTGCACCGAACCGGAGCAGAACATGGCGAAGCCCGTCTGACGGCATGCCATCACATCCTGGTGGTCGCCGAAGATGCAGAGAGCGTGTGTCGCCAGCGTGCGTGCGGTGACGTTGAATACGCATGGCAGCAACTCACCGGCAATCTTGTACATGTTAGGTATCATCAGCAGCAAGCCCTGCGATGCGGTGTACGTCGATGTCAGCGCACCGGCCTGCAATGACCCGTGCACTGCTCCGGCAGCACCACCTTCGGATTGCATTTCCTGAACGGACACCGTCTCGCCGAACATGTTCTTGCGACCGGCGGCAGCCCACTCGTCCACATGCTCTGCCATGGGAGACGACGGGGTGATGGGGTAAATAGCTGCAACCTCCGTAAACATGTACGAGACATGGGCTGCGGCTGTGTTTCCATCACAAGTAATGAATTTTTTCTCTTTAGCCATAATTGGTGTTTTTATAATGAATGTATTTTGTTGTATAGTATGCTTTCTCAATACAGGAAGCCGAACATCCATAGCGGTATCCTGTCTTTGTGTCCGACCTCCTCGTTGTGCATCACGCAGATGGCATCGGCATCTTTCCTTATCTTCGCTCCGTCGCAACACAGCTTGAAGCGCAGGTCTCCGTTGACAACGAACGAGCAACGCCTGTCGCCCGCACTTATGCTGCCGTTTCCCCACAGGTTATTGACGAAGAACGTGTCGAGCACATACTGCTCTTCTGTCCTCACGGGATATATGCAGTATATCAAATTGGTGTTGTGCGGCAGTATCGTTACCGGCTTCTTGGGAAAGCTCTCGCCGTCCTGATAGACCATGTTGATGAGCCGCGCATCTTGTAGATATTTGATATAGTTCATCACCGTTGCCCGCGATGTCTCAATCTCCGTCGCCAACGAGCTGACGTTAGGAGCTTTCAGGCCATCAGCGGACAGCAAATATAGCAACTTTTTTATCTTCGACAGATATTTCAGTTCTATTTGTTTGATTAGCAATATATCCACCTCGACCATCATGTTCATGGTCTTGAGCAGGTTCTCGGAGAAGTTGTTTTTCTCAAGAAAGAACGGGTAGAATCCGTGGTGGATGTAGCCATGCAGATACTCCAGCGGATGCACCTTTGCCGTCACCTCGCGTGCTATTTCCTCGTGGTGTTCCAGCACATCCTGCAACGTACACGAGCCGAACGCAGTTCCCGTCTGTAGGTTCAGGAACTCGCGAAACGAGAAGCCGCGCAGGCTGTAGCTCTTGATGATGTCGCATATCCCCGGACTTTCCTCACGGCTTTCCAGATCCATCACCGACGAGCCGGTGAAGACGATCTTCAGCTCCGGCAACAGGTCATGGCACTGACGGAGTTCGGCGGCATAGCCCGGGTGTTTGAATATTTGGTCGATGAGCAACACGCGACCGCCCTCGCGCACGAAGCCGACAGCGAAGTCGTAGAGACTGTGCGTGCTGAAGTAGAGGTTATTCATGTTTATATACAGGCAGGAACGGTCTGTGCCGAACTTCTCCTTGGCATATTGCAGCAGGAACGTGGTCTTCCCCACCCCGCGCGTACCCTTGATGCCTATCAGCGGATAATCCCAATCTATCTGTCCCATCAACTCGCGGCGCACCGGCACATCGGTGTGTTCGACCAAATAAGCGTGTGTCCTGTAGAATTTATCCATGAATCCCCATCTTCCTTACTGATGACAAAGGTATATCAAAATTCCTTTATTGCAAACCGGAGATTGCAAAACAACCACATTACCGAGCCTTTTGCCATAATCGCAGGAGTGCGTACCTTTGTCTCATGAAAATATATCTGTTCAATCCGGACTCTGACATGGCTTTGGCAGCCAACAAGCCCAACTATACGCCACCGACAAACATCAGGCGCATGGCCGAAGACCTGGCGATGTTGCCCGTGTGGTATGCCGCACCTGGTAGCGTGGTGCTGTCGGATTCGGAACACGACCATCGCCATCTGTCGGAGCTGAAAACACGTCTTGACATTCCAGTAGGACTGGTGTCGAGCGGGGAGTTGCCGAAGGTGGATGCGCCCGAGGTCCGCCCGTGGGGGTGGAACATGGCACTGAGAAACAGGCTTGTCCGTCTTGGCATTGATGCACGTCGCCTGCCGTCGGACGAGGAGCTGACGCTATGCCGACGTATGTCATCCAGGAGCGTGCTGGCAGACCTCGGTTTGCAGCGCAGCCTTCATGCGGACGCAGAGCATTGCGACGTATCTCTGTTCTCCGCGCGCTCGGTCGACGAGTGCCGCAGGCTTATCGGCAGGATGCCGCACGGCACAGTGTTCAAGAAGCCGTGGTCAAGCAGCGGCAAGGGACTGCTGTGGTGCCGCGACGGCAGGCTCAGCGAGCGCGATGCCAATTGGTGTCACAAGGCAATAGACGAGCAGGGTGCACTGGTCGCATCTCCTATATATAATAAGGTGTTGGACTTCGCCATGGAGTTCCACGCCGACGGGCAGTCCGGCGATGCCCGTTTTGCCGGATATTCCCTGTTCCGTGCCGACAGCGCAGGACGTTACAAGGGCAACGTGCTGGCACCTGACAGCGCGATACTGCATGAGCTGACGCGCTACGTCTCGCAGGAGACACTGCTGCAAGTCAGAGACCGCATCGCGGCCTTCGTGCCGTCATTGAGACATCGCGGATACATGGGCGTGGATATGCTGATCTACAAGGAAGAAGACGGCAGCTACGGGGTGTGTCCTGCTGTGGAGCACAACCTGCGCATGACGATGGGCATGGTGTGCCGACAGCTTACCGACAGGTTTCTCGACCGCAACTCTGTCGGGACATTCGAGGTCAGGCACTTCGACGATGCCGTGCAGACGGCTGACTTCTGCCGCAGACAACGTACCGCCCATCCGCTCGTCGTCACAGACGACGGCCGCATACGTAGCGGCTTCCTCAACCTCACCGCCATAGGACCTGAATGTCAGAACATGGCCTTTGTCACCGTGACGCAAGCAGCCACAGCAGCACACGCCAAAGATGATGAACAAGGATGGGCAACGTTGCTATCCAACGTTGCCCATCCTTGGGGTGAATGAACGGGCATCGTTGGATACCAACGATGCCCAAGCTTAGAGTGTTACGATGCCCAACGTTAGGACACTTCCTTCAGCAAACATGAAATTATTGAACGGAAGTGTGGAAAAGTGAACGGTTAGTGAACGAAAACGGGCATTATTGAACGATTAGTGAACAGAAAGTAAACAGATAGTAAACGCTTTTGAACGGACGAACAGTCTACTTCTTCTCACCGAAATGATTGTAGTCAACAGCCTTGTGATCCTTGCGCTTGCTCATCGACGGGAACCAAATGTCGTCTGCCGTCAGTCCGCACTCCTTGATGGCCTCTATCGCATACTCCAGCTTGCCGAAGTTGGCATCGACATTGTTCGTTCCGAACGTGAACTTCAGCCCGCGAGCCTTTGCTTTCTTTATCACGTCCATGCTCGGAATCTTGTAGCGCGGGCTTATCTCCAGTGCTATGCCATACTTCTCAAGCACGTCAAGCACACGATCCACACGTTCGCCGGTCCAGTACTGGTCGTAGTCGGCGTTCATGTCGTCGGGGATGTAGGTCGCATTCGCGAAGATGTCGGCAGGCTCATTGGTCAGGATCTTCACGGTCTGATCCACAATCATGTCCATGTACTGCTGGTTGGTACGTCCGTCCTTCAGTTCCTCTTCAGGACGGTATATGCGACAGATGCGTCCCTTGTCCACGACCGTCATTGCGTCGGTGAAGAAGTAGTCGAACATGCCTATCACGTCCGACGAGAACGTCACGACCCAGCGGCGGCCTTCGCCCTGTGCCCCCACGAGGAACGGCAGTGGCTTCACCTCCTTATAGTATTCCTTCGCCTCCTCATCATTGGCAAGCATACGTCCCACGCCGCCCTCACCGAGGTTGGGAGCTACGCCGTAGTTGATGCCGTAGTTCATAGACATGGCATGCGCCTGCTCCTTGGTCAGACCACCCTTGAGATGCACATGATAGTCAATGACGGGGAAGTTCTGCTGTTGCAGGCGGATTATGTCGTCGGTCTGCTCGTCAATGACCGGCATGGTGTCGTTCGGGTTGACAGCGTCGTCACGCAGCATCGTGGCCTGCAGGTTGCGGAACTTCACGTTGCCCTGCTTGCCAACGATGGCGAAGGCACCATGAGAGAGCAGCTGCTTCGAGTGCTCCTCCGTGCGGTATGGTGCTTCCGGCTCGGTGTAGCAGACCACGTCCGTGCCGTTCACCTTCACGGATATGTTCTTGCCACGCACAGCCACCTCAAAGTTGAACCACTGTCCATCGTCGGCCAGTGAGCGATATAGATTGCGCACCGACGAGAGGCTGCCCGTCTTGCGCGACCCGTCAATCGGGCCGTTGTGGAACAGCACCTCATATCCCGAAGTGCCGTCGGAGTGGAACATCAGTCCCGCCGTGGCTCCATTGTCGGCCAGGGCTTCGCCCGTGAGGCAGAAGTTCTTGTAGTCGCCCGAAGCCTTGAGCGTCTCTCCTCCACCGACGCTTATCTCCGTTCCATTGACTTGTCCGTTGGTGCTGGATGTCCAGCTGTCGAGGGGTTGTGCCACGTCATACGTAGGACCGCAAGCGGCACACAGGGCTGCGACCGATGTCACGGCGGCAGCTCTCAAGAAGTGTTTCTTAAGCTTTTCCATATTATATTGCATAGAGTTAAATCCTTACTCTCGCAAAGTTAGGCATTTATGCAATACTTGCGCAACGATGCGCGCGCTATTTATTTGTCATGACCGCCGTCCTTGCCGGCAACGCGCTTGTAGATCTTGAAACCCGTCAGAGCCACGATGATGCTCATCACCGGACATAGCAGGTTGAAGAAGCAGTACGGCAGGTAGGTCATCGTCGGCACATTCAGTATGGTGGCCTGCGTCATTCCGCAGCTCGACCACGGGAACAGTGGCGATGTCACCGTCGCCGAGTCCTCTATGCTGCGACTTAGCAGACGGCTTTCATAACCGCGCTCCGCATACACGCCTTTGTACATATTGGCAGTGATGATTATCGCCAGATACTGATCTGATGCCACGCCGTTCATGAATACGCCTGTGCCGACCGTCGATGCCACCAGTCCTGCACGCTTGCGTGTCAGTGGCATAACCAGATTCGTGATGTGCTGCAACATGCCGCTGCTTGTCATACACCCGCCGAACGACACGGCACAGATGATGAGGAATATGGTGTTGAGCATGCCCGTCATGCCATGCGTCGCCACGAGCTCTGTCACCAGTTCATTGCCCATATCAATGGATGTCGAATCGTAGATGCCACGCACAATGCCCACGAACAGGCTTTCGGCATCGGGCTGCATCGTCCCCGCCACCTCGGCAAGGATATGCGGCTGGAATATCAGAGCGAAGACAACGCCGAACAGTGTCCCCAAGAACAGGACTATTAGTGCCGGCATTTTCCTCGCTATCAGCAGGAATGTTCCGGCCGGCACGAGCAACAGCCACGGAGTGATGTTGAAGCGAGAGCTGAGTGCCTCGGTGTACACCGCCACATCACCACCGGCGGCTGCAGTATGCGTCAGTCCGAGTACGGTGAATATCAACAACGTTATGACTATCGCCGGCACCGTGGTTATGACCATGTAGCGTATATGGGTGAAGAGCGGTGTCTCCGACATCGATGAAGCCAGCACCGTGGTGTCCGACAGCGGCGACATCTTGTCGCCAAAGTACGAGCCGGAGATTATGGCTCCGCCCACCAGTCCCTCGTCGAAGCCTTGTGCCTGACCGATGCCCAGCAACGCGATGCCTATCGTGGCTATGGTGCTCCATGAGCTGCCTGTCAGCATTGACACGAGGCAACAGATGACGCACGTGGACACGAGGAAGAACTTGGGATGCATTATCTGCAGGCCGTAGTATATCAGCGACGGCACCACGCCGCTTAATATCCACATTCCTGCCAGTGCGCCGATGAGCAACAAGATCAGCAAGGCCGACGTGACGCCGCTGATGCTGTCCTGGATGCCCGTTTCCAACTCACGCCACGGCACGTTGAAGTGCCGCATCGCCACGAGGCTGGCCACGCCCGCCGAAATCGTCAGTGCCACCTGACTGGCTCCGTCAAGAGCCGCACTGCCGAATATGCGTATCACAATCACCAACAGGACTATGAGCACCGCCACCGGCAGCATTGAAAGCATTGCATCTGTGTGTTTGTTGTGTTTCATCATCTCTTGTGTAGAACTTCGTTTAGTTTATGTATGGCTTTGTTTAGTCAGTGTCGTCATCGTCCATCTTCAGCTTGCCGCTACGCTCGTCGGCATAGTACTGTGCCAACATGGCTATCAGCTTCGATATTGACCGCAGGGCACGCTGTGTCTCCTCGCTGATTGGCTTCTTTTGCAGTCTCAGCATCAGCTCGCCATAGAGGGCATTGAAGCACGTCTCAATCTCGGGCAGCACATCACCCCCTTCCTTGCCCCGCAGTTCCACGATGAAAGGCAGGGCGTTGTAGAACGCCGCGCTGTAGAACGGGAACTTCGGCGATGCCAGCAGCGACAGATGCAGGTCTGTCAGTTCGGTCAGAATGTTCTTGTTTATCTGTAAATGCCCGCGCTCTGCCACACCCTCGGTCAGCATCATGTTGCACAGCTCGGACAACCATTTGTCTTCGGCACCACGGTCTGCTTCGGCAAAGGTCGGCAGGATGTTCTGCCGCACCCTGTCCATGTCACAACCGTTGGCACGCAGCAGGTCTTCCACCTGCCACATGTAGAGCAGATACTCTGCAATGTTCGTTCTTCTCAACTCCTCTGCCACTCTCATCGCTTACGCTCCCGCCTTAGATATGTATGTGTGCTAATATAACGATTGCCCCAGCAGCGTGAACGCCAGTCCTATCACCGACACGGCCATCACCGTGCCGCCAATGATGCGGTTCAGGATCCAGATGCCACGCACGTTGAACTGCCCGCGCACCTTGCCCACGCCGAATGTCAGCACGAACCACCACAGCAACGCCCCTGCCACTATCGACACATAGCCTACTACCGACTCCGTAAGCAACGTCCCCTCGTCCACGAACGAGAAGCGGGCAAACAGCGCAATGAAAAGCAGGATGATGAGCGGGTTGGACAGCGTGACGAAGAATGCCGTTATGAAGTTGCCCGTGTATGAGCCTCTGGTGTTCTGCCCGTTCTCCGGGCGTATGGACTTCATGGGATTGCTCTGGAATGTGTAGAAGCCGAACGCCAGCAACAACAGGCTGCCTATGAGCTGTAACCAAAATATGTTGTTGTTGATGTAGTCGAACACGAAGCTCATGCCGTAGCCCGTGATGAGTGCATACAGGAGGTCGCTCAGTGCCGCACCGCAACCCGTCACGAAGCCATACCACCGTCCTTTGTTCAGTGTCCGTTGCAGGCACAGCACGCCGACAGGTCCCATAGGTGCCGACGCTATCATTCCTATGAGCATGCCCTTAAATATGACACCCAATATGGTCGCAATCCCGAACATGGCTGCAAATATAGGACTTTTTTATGAACCGTAATGTTTCCGGTCATCGGCATGGATGCGCAGACATGTCACTGCAAATCCGGCCACAGCGAACACAAGACCCACAAGACAGACACCGTCCCATCCGCCGATGTTCCACCCCACGCCCGCGCACAGCGTGCCACGTGGACAACGGGAGAATATCACATGAGATGCCGCCGTCAGGTACGAGTTCTTTCATCATCTTCCGCCTCATCTGTCAACGCTCTCTCAGCAGGCCGGTGATGATTTTGGCGGCACGTGCAGGAGCACCGGGTTCTCCGAGGCGGCGCGAGACGTCGGCGTAGCCGTCGAGCATACGCCGGCGGTATGTGGCATCGCCGACGAGCAGTGACAGCTCCGCACGTATGCGGCGCACACTCATGTGGTCGGCCACAAGCTCGCGCACCACCTCACGTCCGGCGATGAGGTTGACCAGCGATATGTATCTGACGGACAGCACGGCACGCTTCAGCAGACGTATCACGGCTCCGCCTGCGATGTAGTAGCACACCACCTGCGGCACCCCCAGCAGTGCTGTCTCCAGGGTCGCCGTGCCGGAGGTGACAAGGGCGGCGTGGGCGTGCGTCAGCAGTTGGTAGGTCTGTCCGAAGACCACCGGCACGTCCCGTCCGCCAAGACAGCGGCGGTACAGGTCGGGCGACAGCCCGGGGGCACCGGCGATGACCGTCTGGCAGTCCGTAAAGGCTGCCGCCGCTTCTGCCATCTTCAGCAAGTTGTCCCTGACCTCCTGCTTGCGGCTTCCTGCCAGCAGTGCGATGACGGGCTTGTCGGGCTGCAGGCCGTTGCGCCGCAGGAAGTCACCGGCTGTCTCGCGGTAGCGGCTGCGGAAGTCCGCGATCTCGTCGACCGTGGGGTTGCCGACGTAGTGTATGGGGTAATGATGCTTGCGCTCGTAGAAGTCCACCTCGAACGGCAGTATCGAGAACAGCTCGTCGACATCGCGGCGGATGTTGCGTATGCGGTATTCCTTCCACGCCCATATCTTCGGCGAGATGTAGTAGTAGACAGGGACGCGCGTGTGGGCATGGACGTAGCGTGCGATGTCGAGGTTGAAGCCCGGATAGTCCACGAGTATCAGCACGTCGGGCTGCCACGCCACGATGTCCTCCTTGCACAGCCTCATGTTAGCAAAGATGGTGCGCAGATGCAGCAGCACGGGCACGAAACCCATGTATGCCAGCTCCTTGTAGTGGCGCACCAGGGTTCCACCGACAGCAGCCATCCGTTCACCGCCAAAGAAGCGGAATTCCGCGCCGCTGTCCTCGCCCTTGATGGCCTGCATCAGTCCGGCGGCATGAAGGTCGCCGGAGGCTTCGCCGACGATGAGGTAGTACTTCATCTCACTCCGCTTCCTTGAACCACGTGCTGAGGTCGGCGATGAAGCCGTGGTCGGTCACGTCGACGGTGGTCGGCGTGATGGCGACATAGCCGTTGGTCAGTGCCCAGTAGTCGCTCTTCTCGTTGTCGACATCGGTGGCGGTATAGTCGCCTTTCATCCAGTAGTAGTGGGAATCGCCACGGTGCTCGAAGTGCTCGAACTCGTCGTGCCAGCATCCCTTGGCCTGTTCGCACACGCGGACACCTTTCAGCGGAGCCACAGCGGGGAAGTTGACGTTGAGACACGTCAACGGCGGCATCCCGTGGTCAAGCACCTTCTGCACAATCTCGCGGATGTACGGCCCTGCGGGTTCGAAGTCGGCGTTGGGGTCGTGGCTGCACAGGGAGAACGCCACCGACGGTATGCCGCGCAGACAGCCCTCACGCACAGCACCCATAGTACCCGAGTAGTGGGAGTTGATCGACGAGTTGTCGCCGTGGTTTATGCCGCTGACGATGATGTCCGGCTCGCGGTCGAGCACGCCGGCATAGAAAGCCACCTTGATGCAGTCGGTGGGCGTGCCGGAGCAGCGATAGACGTTAAGACCCACATCCTGACGTACCATCTTGCAGTGGAGGGGGGCGTCGAGCGTCACGGCACACGACACGCCCGAGCGCGGCAGGTCAGGAGCCATGACAACGATGTCGCCCACGGTGCGCAGGAAGCGCACCAGTTCACTTATTCCCTTTGAAACGACGCCGTCGTCGTTTGAAATCAATATGAGAGGTCTCTTGTTTTCCATAACTACAGTTTTTTGTCTTTACATCGGTTGTTTAACGTGGCAAAGTTAGCCATTCTCCGCAACTTGGCAAAACAGCGGCAACCCGCCGCACAGCACCCCGAGAGGGCGTCTCCCGTGGGTGCAAAACAGCCCGTCTGTGGCTGTACGTCCACAGATTTGTGGTTGTACGTCCACGGAGCTGTGCTTTCTA
>CAVHVD010000063.1:0-8308 GCA_963639425.1 Faecalibacterium prausnitzii | reverse complement strand
CAGTTGGTTAGAGCGTCAGATTGTGGTTCTGAATGTCGTGGGTTCGAGTCCCACCTGCCACCCAAAGGTAATCCCCGTAACCTCGTTGAGGTTGCGGGGATTGTTCGTTTTTAGGGTGTCGTATTTGTCGATCCGGCACACGCAACGAGACTATGGCTCACCCGATAAATAACTATGGCTCACCCGATAAATCAAGAGTATTATTCTTTCACAAGAAAGGGCGCAGCTTTACCACGCCTTGAATAATCAAGAAACATTGGCATTGGGTGCTATTGGCGCCCAACGCTGCTGTCCAAGCTTGCCCATCGTTGCGTTCCAAGGATGGGCATTCTTAGGTCCTTTGAACGGGCATCGTTAGATGCTATGCTTGCCCATCCTTAGACCCTTAGAATGGGCATCGTTAGGGAGCCAACAAGGGCAAACGCGGAATTAGTGAACGGAAGTGTGGAAAAGTGAACGGTTAGTAAACGGGAGGGGGCTTCAGAACGCGTCTGAGGGGTGGATAGTAAACGGTTAGTAAACAGAAAGTAAACGCTTTTGAACGGGCTTGCATACGTGCGATGAATGTGCCAACGCCCCACGGTTTGTCAGGCTGTCGGATGCGCTGAAGCTGCGGCTTCTCAGGCCGGAGTGATGGCAAGCTCTCCGCCGAAGGAGATGTTGAGGTTCATGATGAATGAAACGGGAGATTCGGGGACGCTGAGCACAGCCCGATAGTGGTAGCCGTCGGCATCGACACCGGTGAAGTCCATGTCCGAAAGGATGAGGTCGGACAGCGTGTCGCCTCCGAGCAGTCCGGAGAATATGCCCTTCTCGATGTCCTGTCCATAGAGACGGTTCGCTCCCTCATAGACACAGATGTGGATGATGTTGTCGTAGAACACGTTGTCGATTCCGATGCCGTTCTCATCGTATGTGGTGCGAAGCACCTTCATCGATGTCGGGTTGATGAAGACATAGCCGCGATAGCGCGTACCGTCGTAGAAGACTATGCTGTCTTTCTCCATGCGCTGCTGCCCGACGGACTCATAAGATGTGCCCCCCCCCACGAATATCAGAGATGTCAATGCTGCCGGACGTTTGTTTCTGAAGTTTGACCGTGTCTCCTGCGAACGTGCGATACCAAAAGTCGTCGTTGGACTGCCGCTCAATCTTATAGGCCAGCGTGTCATGTCCTATGAAGTAGATCGAGTCCTGAACCACGCGAAACGACATCGGCAGGCGGTCGCGCTCGGCAAAGAATATGCTGTCACCGACGACACCCATGAATGCCATCTCCGTGGCATCGTCGAGCCAAATGCCCTGAAGCATCTGCTTTGCCACGACATTCTCAACGGCACCCGACTCACCCCGTGTTCCGCCGGAGCCGCCGCATGCTGACAGACACAGCATCAAGACCAAGCCCGATATACCGATTCTCATAATGACTGACATTTCCACTCGCAGTAAACAGTCGCAAAAATAGCAAAAACTTGCCATGAGGAATAAAAATTTGCCTACCTTTGCTCATCGGTATGGATGAGCTTTCGCGACATATTGAGGTGCTGCTGCTTGAGAACGACTGCATTATCGTTCCGGGATTGGGCGGCTTCATCACTCATTACCAGCCTTCTGTGAAGGCCGATGATGAGGATGTGTTTCTGCCTCCGTGCCGCACCATCGGCTTCAACCCGCTGCTGCGGTTGAACGACGGCCTGCTCATCCAGTCGTACATGTCGGTCTACAGCACCAGCTATTTCGAGGCAAGCAAGATGATAGAGCATGAGGTGAAAGCTCTGATGTCTGCCTTGTTCGAGGACGGGCACGTACAGCTACCCGGTGTCGGTGAACTACAATATGACATCTCCGGACGCTATCGGTTCATACCATATAGGGACAAGATTGTAACCCCTGAGCTTTACGGCACAGACAGCTTCAGCATCCCCAACCTTGCCGCACTCCAGGCCGAGGAGGAACGCAAGAATGTTGCGGCACAGCAGCCCCAGCCACACGGAGAGCCACAGACAGCAGTGGTGCAGCCGCAGACGAGTGATGACGGTAGCAGACAGGCCGTCTACGTCCGTATGCGCCGCATAGGACAGTATGCGGCAGGCATCGCCGCTGCCGTGCTCCTGGTTATTGCCTCGTTCTTCTTTGCAACGCCGCTGGAGCAGACCCCCGAGATCGATGGCAACTATGCCAATATGTTGCCAAAGGAGATATTCGACAAGTTCAACTGTAGCTCGCTGCTGTTCAGTCCCGTCGTCGAGATACCCTCCGAGGAGACTGTTGAGACCGAAAGCATGAAGACGCAAACCGCCAAGGAAGAGGTGAAGACTGTTGCCGCAGTTGTCGAGGAGAAACCCGTCGGCACGGAAGGCTCCGTGACGGCTGACGCGGAAGCCGAAGTACAAGAGACGGCGAAGCCGCAGCCGACAGCCAAGAAGAAGCTCTACAACGTGATCGTGGCAAGCGTGGGTTCTGAAGACGGTGCCAATGGCATGGTGCAGAGCCTGAAGTCGCAAGGCTACGACGAAGCCAGGGTGATTGTGGGTGACGGCAAGATCCGCGTGAGCGTGCAGTCGTTCGAGGCGGAGGCCGATGCCTACCGCTCGATACACAACTTCCAGCAGCAGGGACTGTTCGAACAGGCCTGGGTGCTGAGACGGTGAGACAAGGACGATGCCCCATGCGTATGAAGAGAGACGCACTGACAATATTGCTTTCCATCTCCGTCCTGCTTCCGGCAATGGCACAGACAGAAGTGACGGGGGACACACTCCGCGCCCGACAGACACCCGACATATCCGCACTGACAGCATCACAGCAACGCATCAGCGACGATGGCGTGAGAAGCTATGACGGCTTCCTGCTCGATATGAACTCCATGCTGCAACCGTCGCAATCCATGATGCCGACCACTCCAAGCCTGACAGCACCAGCGCAGACAGGTCTTTACAGCTACAAGAACTTCGACAAGATGTTGCAGCTGAAGAGCAAGGCCACCTACGGCATCAGCATCACACCATTAGGAATGGGCATCAACAACCTCCACCTTGCAGACTTCAAGCTGAACAACGGAATGACGCTGACCACGTATGGCGACTATGACAGCAACGGACGGCGGCACCTCAATCCGTCGGCACTGCCATGGCAACGCAATAACTTTCAGGGAGCATTCCGGCTGAAGTCCGCCGACGGGAAGTTCAGCGTGCAGGTGCGCGTCGGCAGAGGTTACGGGCCTTATTGAAGATACACATACACCTTATTATTATATGCACACATAACAACACACGGGAATGAAATACATCAATCTAACAATCATGTCAGCAGCATTGACATTGGCCGCATGCAGCGGCGCAGACAACGGAGGCAGCTCTGCTGCCGACGGGAACATCATCGGACGGTCGGACATACAGATTGAAGGACGGCGCATGACGCCGGAGGCTCTGTGGGCTTTCGGACGCCTCGGCGAGACCGCTGTGTCGCCCGACGGAAGCCGGATAGCATACACCGTCACCTACTACAGCGTCGAGCAGAACAAGAGCAACACGGAGGTATTTGTGATGGATGCCGACGGCAGCAACAGCCGTCAGATCACGCACACCAAGTGGCGTGAGGCAAACATCGCATGGACCAAGGACGGCAAGATTGACTTCTTGAGCAACGAGAGTGGCAGCATGCAGCTTTGGCAGATGGATGCCGACGGCAGCAACCGCCGCCAGCTGACCGACTACAGCAGTGACATCGAGGGCTTTACCCTGTCGCCCGACGAGAGCATGGTTCTCTTCGTCAGTCAGGTGAAGACTAAGGAGAGCACCGTCGACAAATATCCTGACCTGCCTCAGAGCAGCGGAATGATTGTCACAGACCTGATGTACAAGCACTGGGACGAGTGGGTGACGACGGCTCCGCATCCCTACGTGGCGCGGCTGACGGCCGATGGTCTGGAGGACGTGAAGGACCTGCTCGATGGCGAGCCTTACGAAAGTCCAATGAAGCCCTTCGGCGGCATGGAGCAGCTGGCATGGAGCCCTGACGGGAGCAAGGTGGCATATACCTGCCGCAAGAAGACGGGGCTGGACTATGCCGTGTCGACAAACTCGGACATCTACATCTACGACCTTGCCTCCGGCACCGTGACCGACATCTGTGAGGAGATAAAGGGCTACGACACCAACCCACAGTTCTCACCCGACGGCAAGTACATCGCCTGGCAGAGCATGGAGCGCGACGGGTATGAGAGTGACCAGAACAGGCTTATGGTCATGGATCTCAGCACCGGCGAAAAGGCGTTTGTGAGCAAGGCTTTCGAGAGCAATGTCGACGAGTTCATCTGGAATGACGACTCGCAGAGCCTGTTCTTCACCGGCGTATGGCACGGTACGACGCACATATACAGCACAGGTCTGCAGGCCGGTGGCACGGTGACGCAGCTCACCGACGGACAGTATGACTACGGCAGCATCAAGCTGTGCGGAGGCAGCCTGCTGGCGAAGCGTCACTCCATGAAGATGGCCGACGAGCTGTATGTCGTGGACAAGGCACGCCGAAACGAAGCCTACGCACAGGCAAAGCAGATAACCCGCGAGAACCAGCAGCTGTATGACCAGCTGGAGCTTGGCGACGTGAAGGCACGCTGGATAAAGACCACCGACGGCAAGGACATGCTCACGTGGGTGATCTACCCGCCACAGTTCGACCCCAACAAGAAATACCCCACCCTGCTGTTCTGCGAGGGCGGGCCACAAAGCCCCGTCAGCCAGTTCTGGAGTTACCGGTGGAACATGCAGATCATGGCTGCAAACGACTACATCGTCGTTGCGCCCAACCGTCGCGGTCTCCCCGGCTTCGGTCTCGAGTGGAACGAGCAGATCAGCGGTGACTACACGGGACAGTGCATGAAAGACTATTTCTCTGCCATTGACGAGATGGCCAAGGAGCCGTATGTCGACAGCGACCGCCTGGGCTGCGTCGGTGCCAGCTTCGGCGGCTTCTCCGTCTACTGGCTTGCGGGCAATCACGACAAGCGTTTCAAGGCGTTCATCGCCCACGACGGCATCTTCAATTTGGAGATGCAGTACCTTGAGACCGAGGAGAAATGGTTCACCAACTGGGATCTCGGCGGCCCTTACTGGGACAAGCACAATGCCGTGGCACAGCGCACCTACGCCGGAAGCCCGCACCTGTTTGTCGACAAGTGGGACACGCCGATACTCTGCATCCACGGAGAGAAGGACTACCGCATCACAGCCAATCAGGCCATGGCTGCATTCGACGCAGCCAAGATGCGCGGCGTACCGGCAGAGCTGCTGATATTCCCCGACGAGAACCACTGGGTGCTGAAGCCGCAGAACGGCATCCTGTGGCAGCGGACGTTCTTCGAGTGGCTCGACAAGTGGCTTAAGGACTGAACCTGACGGGTGCCACACGTCTACGACAGCGAACAGCAGCGAGCCATCGATGCCTCCGAGGGCTTCTATCTTGTGCTTGCACCTCCGGGATGCGGGAAGACGGACATCCTGTCCGAACGCGTCGCCACGGCGGCACGGCGCGGCGTGAAGCCCGAGGACATGCTGTGCCTGACGTTCACCAACCGTGCTTCGCGCGGCATGCGGCAGCGCGTGCAGCAGAAGACGGACGAGGATGTGCATGGCCACCTGTTCGTGGGCAATGTCCACCGCTTCTGTTCCAACTTCCTGTTTGGCAACGCACTGATTTCTGAAGACACAGGCATCCTCGATGACGACGAGCTGACGGAGGCACTCACCGCTCTGTCGCCGTCGTTCTTCGTCAACCGCTACGGCGTGCCCGACAGACAGAAGGTGACGCTGACGGCGAACATCTGTTGCTACATCTCACAACGCGTGCTCGGACATGAGGATGCTGCTCTGGCACTGCCGCGCGACATCTACGAGAAGTTCTACCGTACAGCCGTCGACGCAGGGATGGACGCTGCAAGCGTGGAGCCTGTCCACGAGTTCGTGAAGTACGCCTTGGCACTCAGGGACTACAAGCGGCGACGACGGCTCATGGACTTCAACGACCTGCTCGTCCTTACCTATGACTTCCTGCGCCGCGATGCTGACGGCTGCTTCCACCGTTACAGATGGGTGCAGGTCGACGAGGTGCAGGATTTGAACGCCCTACAAATGGCGATAGTCGACCAGCTGACAGACACGGCGGCAACAGACTGCACAGCCATGTACCTGGGCGACGAGCAGCAGGCCATCTTCTCCTTCACCGGCGCAAAGCTCAGCTCGCTCGACAAGCTGAAGGAACGGTGCCGCGGACACGTCATGACACTCGGGCGCAACTATCGCTCACCGAAATATCTGCTCGACATCTTCAACACCTATGCCGCACACGAGCTGCACGTCAGCCCCGAACTGCTGCCTCGCTGCACCGGCAGTGACGAGCACGACAGGCTGGGCCTGATACTGACCGGCAACAAGACCGTGGAGGAGGAACGCCAACGCCTGCCGCGCATGACCGACTACTACTCCGGCCTCGATGCCAATGGCCGCACCGTGGTGCTCGTGCCCACCAACGCCGCCGCCGACAGCATCAGCGACGTGCTGCTACGCCACGGCACGCCCCACTTCAAGGTATCCGGCACGGACTTCTTCAAGACACGCGGCTACAAGACGCTATCGTCGCTGCTGTGCGTCGCCGCCAACGAGTTCAACACGCAGGCATGGACGCGCCTCCTGCAAGGCATCAATGCCCTCCCTACGGGACAGGCCGTGCGGCAGTTCACGGAGCGGCTGAAGGCGTTGATGATGACCCCGCAAGACCTCATCAGTGAGAGCCGCACCACATACCTCGCACGCTTCGACCACGCATACCGCCATCGCGAATTTGTCTTCTTCGACACCGAGACCACAGGGCTGGACACGCTGAACGACGACATCGTGCAGATAGCAGCCTTCAAGGTGGTGAACGGAGAACGTGTCGCCGGTTCGGACTTCAACATCATGCTGCACACCGACAAGCCTCTGCCAGCCATCGTCGGCGGGGGCGTGAACCCGCTCATCAAAGCCTATGCGGAGAGCCGCCACCACACACGCGAGGAGGGGTTGCAGATGTTCATCGACTACATCGGCACCGCAGCCCTGCTCGGTCACAACGTCGGCTTCGACTACAGCATCCTCAGAAGCAACGTGCAGCGCACGCTCGGCACCGTGCCGGAGTACGACGTGTTCGACTCGCTGCACCTCATCCGCTGTGTGCGCCCCGGGCTGAGGATGTACAAGCTGGGCTTCCTTGTCAATGAGCTGGGACTTGAAGGCCGCAACTCACACCTTGCCGACGAGGACATCGCGGCGACGAAGGCACTTGTCGACTACTGCTGTCGGCAGTATCGCCCACTGCTGGAGGCACAGGCGGACTTCATCGGTCAGGTGCGGGTGCAGAACGTCGTGAAGCGCATGCAGCCGCTGCTCCCGTTGCTACGGCACGCGACAGCCGTCATGGACAGCCCTACTGGTGCCGGTGAGCTTGCACTCGCCGAT
This sequence comes from Faecalibacterium prausnitzii, assembly GCA_963639425.1. Lineage (GTDB taxonomy): Bacteria > Bacteroidota > Bacteroidia > Bacteroidales > Bacteroidaceae > Bacteroides. The sequence continues at coordinate 815 of CAVHVD010000063.1, read as the reverse complement.
GAGCTGGACTACCTGCGCAGACAAATGGAGGAACAGGGCATCATCGCCCCACTCGGTGCCAAGTTCGACACCTTCATGCGCTTCGTGCGCAGCGAATGGACGGCAGATGCCACAGGCGGCACGACGCTGAGAGGACAAATCATGGCACATGCCAACGAACTGATGTCGGGCATCAGCGAGGGCGACCTGGTCAGCTCCGCGGGGCTGGTCGACGAGCGCGTGTTCATCATGACGGTCTACAAGGCCAAGGGGCTGGAGTTCGACAACGTAATCATCCTCGAAGCCAACGATGGCACCTACCCTTTCTACACCGTCAACAACGTGCTGGAGGCACCCTGGCGGCATACGGAGGCGGAGGTGGAGAACGCACGGCAGGAACGGCTCGAAGACGCGCGTAAGTTCTACGTGGCACTGTCGCGTGCACGGCGGCGGCTCTGCATCAGCTACTCCCTCCAGAACTCGCGCGGCATACGCACACGCCTCACGCCCTTCATCGACAGCATCCGCCACTTCTTCCACACCGGTCAGTGATGCCTGCCCCCTCCCATCATAACCTGCCACAAGACCATAACGCCCTCTTCTCCTCCGACAGACCACCCATCTGTGGACGTACAACCATAGCTCTGTGGACGTACAACCACAGTTCTGTGGACGTACAGCCATAGCTCCGTGGACGTACAACCATAAATCCGTGACTGTACGTCCACAACCAGCCCCACTACACATATATAATTATGGCTTCTGAAGATATATATCCGTGGGGGTCACAGTTATATATCGTTACACCTCAATCATATATAACTATAGCCCCTAAC
>CAVHVD010000062.1:0-6933 GCA_963639425.1 Faecalibacterium prausnitzii | reverse complement strand
ACAAATCACGTGCTCTGGCCAACTGAGCTAAAGAGGCGGGTGGGTAAGCTTACTATATCGCGCCGCTACGACCTACTACCTTTGCTGCGGTCAAGCCCTGGAGGAATTGCAGGGAGCTGGCCGTATAGGACTTACCCATTTTGCGGCTGCAAAGGTAAACATTCCCCTGAAACGTGCAAACGCTGCGCCGCACTTTTTTCAAAGATTGCAAGTGCCTGGCTGTACGTGTATGGATAATTTTATACCTTTGCTGTCGTCTTAAACGAGCGCATAGCAAAGGAGAAATATGGCAAAAGAGAGAAGCGGAAGCATGATGCAGGGAGCCATGAGAGCAGGCACGATGATGGGTGTGTTCTGGATTGTGAAGTTCATATTCTTCCCCTTGGGACTGGGCAACCTTTTTCTGCTGATGCTCTTCGGTGTGCTGACGTGTGCCGTGCCGTTCATCGGCTACAGGCTGACACGCATCTTCCGCGACAACACCATGGGCGGACTGATGAGCTTCTCGCAGGCATGGGTGTTCGGGATGTGGATGTATCTCTTTGCCTCCATGCTGACGGCTGTGGCGCACTTTGTCTACTTCAGCTTCATCGACCACGGCTACGTCCTGAGCTACTACCAGAACACGCTCGATGCCTTTGCCGCCGCAGTGCCTGCCGGTGAGAAGGCACTGGTCGAGCAGATGCAGTTGGCGTTAGACGTATTCTACCAGTTCACACCTATCGACATCGTGTGGCAGCTGCTGTCGCAGAACGTGTTCTACGGTTCCATAATCGCATTGATAACGGCTCCTCTCGTGATGCGCCGCAAGAAGTATGGCAGCAACACTCCACCGGCTACCGACAATGACGACGCGCAGCAGCAGGATGCCGCCGACTGAAGCCATACGCAGAGAAACCGAGCAAGACAGAGATGGAGGAAGAGAGATGGACATATCAGTAGTCATACCATTATATAATGAGGCAGAGTCGCTGCCCGAGCTGCACCAGTGGATTATGCGCGTGATGCGCAGTCACGGCTTCAGCTATGAAATAATCTTCGTCAACGACGGGAGCACCGACAGTTCGTGGAGCGTCATCGAGCAGCTACAACACGAGGACACGGCTGTCAGAGGCATCAAGTTCCGCCGCAACTACGGCAAGTCACCGGCTCTGTACTGTGGCTTCCGTGAGGCCAAGGGCGACGTGGTGATCACCATGGATGCCGACCTACAGGACAGCCCCGACGAGATACCGGAGCTGTACCGCATGATACACGATGAGGGCTATGACCTGGTGTCCGGATGGAAGAAGAAACGCTACGACCCGCTGTCGAAGACCATACCGACAAAGCTGTTCAACGCCACGGCACGTGTGGTGAGCGGCATCCATAACCTGCATGACTTCAACTGCGGCCTGAAGGCATACCGCATAGATGTTGTGAAGAACATTGAGGTCTATGGCGAGATGCACCGCTACATCCCATATCTGGCAAAGAACGCCGGCTTCACCCGCATAGGCGAGAAAGAGGTGCACCACCGTCCGCGCAAGTACGGCAAGACCAAGTTCGGTCTGAACCGCTTCGTCAACGGCTACCTTGACCTCATCACGCTGTGGTTCCTCTCCACGTTCGGCATCAAGCCCATGCACTTCTTCGGCACACTTGGCACGCTGATGTTCCTGCTTGGACTGGCAGCGGTCATCGTCGTGGGCATCAACAAGCTGTACTACCTGAGTCAGGGAATGCCGCACGCACTTGTCACCGACTCGCCCTACTTCTACATCGCACTGACACTCATGATTATAGGTTCGCAGTTGTTTGTGGGCGGATTTCTTGGCGAACTGGTGTCGCGCAACTCGCCCGAACGCAACAAGTACCAGATTGAAAGGATGATATGACACGCAAAGGGAGAGAGATGAGGAGTGAGATGAAAGGACACAAGGCCGCCGCAGTGCTCCGTGGGCTGGCGTGCGTTGTCGGCGTGTGTCTGATGGCAACAGTGATGGTGTCGTGCGCGGAGGAGGACGACTGTAGCGCGAATGCCCGCAAGATGCTGAACGCCACCGTCTGCAAGACCATCGTGACAGAACACGAGCGTTTCACCGCTGCCGACACCATCCCCGAACTCTACGTCACAGCCATCGGCACCGACTCGGTGATCATAAACGACGAGACGAACGTGACATCCATGAGCCTGCCGTTGCGCTTCTACGAGGGTAGCACGACAATGGTATTGAGCTACGCGCTGAGTGCAGCCGACACATTGCTGACACCCGGTAGCAAGGACACCGTGACCTTCAGCCACGACAACACCGTCTACTTCCTGTCGATGGACTGCAACTATGCCGTCCTCCAAAAGCTGACGGGAATCAGCTACACCACACACCATATAGACTCCATAGTGGTCACCAACACAACAGCCAATTCAGATGGGACAGAGAACATCAAGATATACCCCAAGCACCGCTGAGCCATGTCTCTGCCGACGGTTGGCAGTCTTGCTCCTGCTTCTCGTGCTGGCTATGCAGAACGTCGTGGCGCAGGGCATAGGCGGCAGTCTGCAGAGCATTGCAAACAGCAGCCGCAATGGCAACGGGAGCCAGCAGCAGAAGGTCGAACGCCGTAACACCGAACCGGAGATTGAGTATCCGCTGCTGAACGGACTTGATGTGGGCGTAGACATACTGGGCCCTGCCACCAAGCTCCTTGGCAGCGACAACTACTCCGCCGAAGCCTTTGCCGACCTCGACCTCAAGCACCGCTTCTTCCCCACAGTGGAGCTTGGCTACGGCAGGAGCAGCACCACCAACGACTACGACACGCGCTACAACTCAAAGACACCATACGCCCGCCTGGGTGCCGACTACAACGTACTGTACAAGAAGCGTCACGGCAATATGCTGCTCTTCGGCTTCAGATATGGCTTCGGAACGACGACATACGATGTCAGCACGCCCGCCGACAGCGGGTCGGCAAGCTTGACGAACCTGACAGACCCTATATGGGGCGACAGCGGTACATATAGCCACGAAGGCATGAAGACCACGATGCACTGGATAGAGCTGTGTGCAGGGGTGAGAGTGAACGTCAGCGGACGTATATATATGACATGGAACGTGCGGCTGAAGTACAAGCTGTCGGCATCGGTCAGCGAATATGGCGCCCCATACTATGTGGGCGGCTACGGACGCTACAAGAACAGCGTCTTCGGACTGACATACAGCATTGTCTATCGTCTGCCGGTGAGGCTCTGACAAATCAACAACAAAGAGATGGGAACATTAGAAATCTGGTTTCTGGCTGTGGCGTTGGCCATGGATTGCTTCGCCGTGTCGACGACGAGCGGCATCATGCTCAAGAGCTTCAACTGGCGCGTGATGCTGGCCACAGCACTTAGTTTCGGCATCTTCCAAGGCATGATGCCGCTCATCGGGTGGTTCTGCTTCATGCACTTCAGCGGTCTTCTGCAAGAAATAGACCATTGGATTGCTTTCGGATTGCTGACATACTTGGGCGTGAAGATGATAATGGATGCCTTCAAGCCCGAAGAGGCGCACAGCATCGACCCCAAGAAGCCCACCACCATACTCGTCATGGCCGTGGCGACGAGCATCGATGCTTTGGCCGTCGGCATATCGTTCGCCTGTCTCGACTACAAGGCCGTCTCCGAACTGATTTACCCTGTTGTCGTCATCGGATTCGTGTCATTGGCGATGTCGCTGGCGGGTCTTTCGCTCGGCATCGTCTGCGGCAAGAAGCTGGAGCGGCGCATCAGGCCGGAGCTGATTGGCGGCATAATACTGATCCTTATAGGCATCAGAATTCTACTTGAACATTCGGGAATAATATAAGCACACACTTTACACACAAAGAGACGGAGAGGCACAGACACATGAACACCACATCAGCCAACAGCATGAAGACAACACTCGTTGCGGCAACCGTCGCAGCGGCAGTGACGACACTGAGCGGTTGCACCGGCAACACAAGCACCTTCCAGAGCGAGACGGGCTTCATCTTCGGTACCGTATATAACGTCAAGTACCAACACTCGGAGAGCCTGAAGGACGACATCACCCGCGAGCTACAACTGTTTGACGGTTCGCTGTCGATGTTCAACGACACGTCGACCATCTCGCGCGTCAACCGCAATGAGGACATACGGACGGACACACTCTTCACCAACGTCATCAGGCGCAGCCTTGAAATATCACAAGCCACAGACGGCTGCTTCGACATAACCGTGGCACCGTTGGTCAATGCCTGGGGCTTCGGCTTCAAGCAGGATGTCGAGCCGGACTCGACAGCCATAGACAGCCTCATGCAGATGGTCGGATACGACAAGATACAGCTCACGCCCGACGGCCGTGTGCTGAAGCAAGACCCGCGCACCATGCTCGACTGTAGTGCCATTGCCAAAGGCTATGCCGTCGACATCATTGCCTCGCTGCTCCGCCGCAAGGGCATCGACAACTATATGGTCGACATAGGCGGTGAGGTGGATGTTGCCGGACACAATCCCAGCGGTGAAGCCTGGCACATCGGCATCAACAAGCCGCAGGATGACTCGCTGTCGGTCAACAGTGAGTTACAGACCGTCCTCGCCGTCAGCGGTGTCGGCATAGCTACATCAGGCAACTACCGCAACTTCTACTACAAGGGCGGACGCAAGTATGCCCATACCATAGACCCGCACACGGGCTACCCCGTGCAGCACAGCATACTATCGGCCACGGTCATTGCGTCCGACTGCATGAGTGCCGATGCCTATGCCACGTCGTTCATGGTCATGGGTCTCGACAAGGCACGTGAGTTCCTCCGCCGTCACAACGACATAGACGCATACCTCATCTACACCGGCGATGATGGGGAATATCAGGTCTATATGTCCGACGGCATGAAACGCCACATCAGCGACAAATAAGAAAGACAGTTACTTCAGGAACACGAAGTAGACGGCGGCGACGAGGCAGACGAATGCCGCGAAGTGGTTCCAGTGCAGGGCTTCGCCGCGAAACACCACGGAGGTGAACAATGTGAAGACAATGAGACTCACACATTCCTGAATGACCTTCAACTGCATGAGCGAGAACGGACCGCCATTGCCATGGAAGCCTATGCGGTTGGCCGGCACCTGACAGCAGTACTCAAAGAATGCAAGCCCCCAGCTGAACGCGATGACGGCTATCAAGGGCCAGTTGGTTGAAATCTTCATGTCCTGCAACTTCAGATGGCCGTACCAGGCAAAGGTCATGAAGATGTTGGACACGACGAGCAGCAGAATGGTGTACAGAACTTTCATATCTCTTTATCGAAAAACTTTGCATCGTGCGCTCCCATGACCTCCGAGCCGCAACAAGAGGCTGGAGGCCGTAAAAGGCGTGCAAAGGTAACTAAAAATCCACCGAACCGAATTGTTTTCTTCTGTTAAGGCCATGCCTGCGGCTATACGTCGGCTTGCAGACTGTAATATTTTTGTAACTTCGTCTAAGAGGCTGATGAAATGCAAATTTTATGTTAACACAGGAAACACTAATTAAACGTTGGAGCCAACGGCAGGACACCAAGCCTTACGATGTGTGCAAACCGGTTAATAAATGTATATGGTTGCAGACCGGCCAGGCACAGCCGTAAAAGACAAATATCATTAACAACATAAAAAACAAGTTACACTCATGGGACACAAATCTATTCTTTTGCCATTCGCGGCAGCAGCCGTGTTTGCCGCATGTTCCGTCATGTCGTGCGCGACAGACGATGACCTTGACGACGACTGGGACGACATCATCAACAACGGCGGCGGTGGCGGCAACCCCGACTCGCCTTCCGGTACAGGCGGCGACAGCACGCCCACAACGGGCGGCGACCTGACGACGTTCGAGATCGCCGTGGACACGACAACCGTTCTCTCGGAGACCCTCACGACAGATGCCAACAATGAAGACTACATCGAGTATTCGGGCAACAACTTCTCATCGACTATCTATATCAACTACAACGGCACGTCGGCATCTGCCGACGGCACGGTCAGCGGCGTGAGCGTCAGCATCAGCGGTGCCGACGTGACCGTGTCGTCCACAGCCAGCGGCGTGAACTACGTGCTCAGCGGCACCACCGCCGACGGCATGTTCAAACTGACAAGTGGCGACAACGACAAGAAGTTCCGGCTGACGCTCAACGGCGTGAACATCAGCAATGCCGACGGGCCTGCCATAAACATACAGAACGGCAAGCGGTGCTACGTGGTCGTGGCCGACGGCACGTTCAACTCGCTGACCGACAGCACGAGCTACGCCGACAGCGGCGATGAGGATCAGAAAGCCACGTTCTTCAGCGAGGGCAAGCTGCTGTTCAGCGGCAGTGGCAAGCTGCGCGTCTACTCCAACGCCAAGAACGGCATCTGTGCCGACGACTACATCGTGTTCCGTCCGGGCAACGACATCTACGTCAAGTCAACATCGAGCAACTGCATAAAGTCCAACGATGGCATCACGGTCGCTGGCGGACTGATCAACTGCGAGACGAGTGCCACAGCATCAAAAGGCTTGAAGACCGACGGCTACTACACGCAGTCGGGCGGTCGTGTCATTGCCATCACCAGCGGTGGCGGCGAGTATGACAGCGACGACAACGACGTGAACGGCTCTGCCGGACTGAAAGCCGACGGCGACATCAGCATCAGCGGCGGCGAGCTGCTGTGCAAGAGCACCGGCAACGGCGGCAAGGGCATCAGCACCGATGCGGCACTGACCATCAGCGACGGCACGGTGAAGGTCATCACTACAGGCACGACCTACAAGTACAACAACAGCCTTGACAGCAAGGCCAAAGGCATCAAGGCCGACGGCGACATACTCATAAGCGGCGGCGCGGTGACTGTCAGAGCCACCGGCGACGACGGCAGCGAGGGCATTGAGAGCAAAGGCACCCTGACAATAACAGACGGCACCGTGG
>CAVHVD010000061.1:0-13662 GCA_963639425.1 Faecalibacterium prausnitzii | reverse complement strand
CTCATCTGATTTCCTCGAAATCGACATCACATACAAAGCGGTCTGCACTGTCAAAGAAACACGGGGCAACGAAACATAACAGGGGCAACGGACACATACGACGGCGAAAGACCTACATCGAGACATTACGATGAATAAGCAAACCATATTTCTATGTCAACGTAATAATCTAACAGAATACACTGCGTGTTTATTTGAAAATATAAGTACATAAGCGCGTTTTGTTATAATCGGTCACATCAGCGCAATATAATTCCATTTCAGCAAGTATTCACATAACGTCTATTTGCCATTGTGATAGCAAATCACTTACTTTGCAAGCCAAAGTGATTAGATAAATCCTCTTTATAGTAAACAGATGTAAACTTAAAACAATGAGAGAGCAGCTTTTCAGCAAAACATTCGGTAATAGCGGCAAGGCTTCATGCAGACCGTGTGCAACGGGATTGTACGACCCGTCATACGAGCACGATGCCTGTGGTGTGGGTATGATTGTGAACATAAAAGGCGGCAAATCGCACGCTTTGGTAGAGTCGGCACTGAAAGTGCTTGAGAACCTACGTCATCGCGGAGCTGAGGGTGCAGACAACAAGACCGGCGACGGTGCCGGCATAATGCTACAAATCCCACACGAGTTCATCCTGCTGCAAGGCATCCCCGTGCCCGAGAAAGGACACTACGGCACAGGACTGCTCTTCCTGCCAAAAGATAAGGCTGCGCAGAGTGCTATACTGCAAATCGCAATCGAAGAGATTGAGCGCGACGGGCTGACACTGATGCACCTGCGCAATGTGCCTACACGTCCGGAGATACTCGGTCAGGAGGCTGCGGCCGTAGAGCCTGACATTAAGCAGATATTCATCACCGGCTTCGACGATAGCCAGACAGCCGACCGCCGCTTGTACATCATCCGCAAGAAGATTGAAAAGCGCGTGTGTCACTCGACGATAAAGGGCAGGGACGACTTCTACGTGGTGTCGCTCTCCACCAAGAACATTATATATAAAGGTATGCTGTCGTCGGTGCAGCTCAGGAACTACTTTCCAGACCTGACGAACGACTACTTCACCAGCGGCCTGGCCTTGGTACACTCGCGCTTCAGCACCAACACCTTCCCCACCTGGGGACTGGCACAACCTTTCCGTCTGTTGGCACACAACGGTGAGATAAACACCATACGTGGCAACCGCAGCTGGATGGAAGCACGCGAGAGCGTATTGTCTACACCCGTGCTTGGCGACATCAGAGAGCTGCACCCCATAGTGCAACCGGGCATGAGCGACAGTGCATCGCTCGACAACGTGCTGGAGTTTCTGGTGATGAGCGGTCTGAGCCTCCCGCACGCCATGGCCATGCTCATACCCGAATCATTCAACGAGAAGAACCCCATCAGCGAAGACCTGAAAGCATTCTACGAGTACCACTCTATCCTCATGGAGCCATGGGATGGTCCCGCAGCCCTGCTGTTCAGTGACGGACGCTATGCAGGCGGAATGCTCGACCGCAACGGGCTGCGTCCGGCACGCTACCTGATAACGAAGAACGACACGATGGTGGTGTCGAGCGAGGTTGGCGTGATGGACTTCGAGCCCGGGGAGATAAAGAGCAAAGGTCGCCTTGAGCCCGGCAAGATATTACTGATAGACACGCAGGAAGGCAAGATTTATACCGATGCCGAGTTGAAGAAACATCTGGCTGATGCCAAGCCCTACCGCACATGGCTCAGTGAGAACCGCATAGAGCTGGATAAGCTACGCAGCGGACGCAAGGTGCCCCACAGCGTCGACAACTACGACCGCAAGCTGAGAGCCTTCGGCTACTCGAAGGAGGATGTAGCGAACATCATCTCCCCCATGGCGACCACGGCCGGTGAGCCTATAGGAGCTATGGGCAACGACACACCGTTGGCTGTCATATCAGACCGTCCACAGCTGTTCTTCAACTACTTCCGTCAGCAGTTTGCACAGGTCACCAATCCTCCGATCGACCCTATACGCGAGGAGCTGGTGATGTCACTCGTCGAGTATATCGGTGCCGTCGGAATGAACATACTGACCCCCAACGCTTCGCACTGCAAGATGGTGCGCTTGAGTCACCCTATACTGAACAACACACAGCTCGACCTGTTGTGCAACATTCGCTACAAGGGCTTCAAGTCCGTGCGTCTGCCCATGCTGTTCGAGGCTTCCAAGGGACGTGCCGGACTGCAAGAGGTGCTGACCACGCTGTGCCACAAGGCCGAGGAGAGCGTCGACGAAGGCGTGAACTACATCGTGCTGAGCGACCGCGACATTGATGCCACACATGCTGCCGTGCCGTCGCTGTTGGCCGTTAGTGCCGTACATCACCATCTGATTTCCGTTGGCAAGCGTGTGCAGACAGCACTGATTGTGGAGAGTGGCGAGATTCGTGAGGTCATGCACGCCGCACTGCTACTCGGTTTCGGAGCCAGCGCACTCAACCCATACATGGCTTTTGCCGTACTCGACAACCTCGTCAACAACCAAGACATACAGCTGGACTATGCTACGGCAGAGAAGAACTACATTAAAGCCGTGTGCAAGGGTCTGTACAAGATTCTGAGCAAGATGGGCATATCCACCATCCGCTCCTATCGCGGTGCCAAGATTTTCGAAGCCGTCGGGCTCAGCGAAGAGCTGTGCCGTGCCTACTTCGGTGGCATGAAATCGACAATCGGCGGCATCAGGCTTGACGAGATCGCACGCGATGCCGTGAAGATGCACGATGCTGCATTGGCCACCAATCAGGGCGAGCTGCTGACAAACAATGGAGTATATCAGTTCCGTAAGGACGGCGAGAAGCACGCGTGGAACCCCGAGACCATAAGCACACTGCAACTGGCGACACGTCAGAACAACTACAAGAAGTTCAAGGAGTTCACACGGTTGGTGGACGAAAAGGAAAGCCCCATATTCCTGCGCGACTTCCTTGACTTCCGCCGCAATCCGATAAGCATTGATGAGGTAGAACCAGCGGAGAACATCGTGCGCCGCTTCGTGTCAAGTGCCATGAGTTTCGGAGCACTGAGCCAAGAAGCCCACGAAGCCATAGCCGTGGCCATGAACACGCTGCACTGCCGCAGCAACACCGGCGAAGGCGGTGAGGATTCGGCACGCTTCGGCACCATGAAGCGGTCTGCCACAAAACAGGTGGCATCAGGACGTTTCGGTGTGACCACAGAGTACCTGATGGATGCCGATGAGATACAGATAAAGATTGCACAAGGAGCCAAGCCCGGAGAAGGCGGACAGCTACCGGGCTTCAAGGTGGACGAAGTGATTGCCCGCACCCGTCACTCCATCCCCGGCATCTCGCTCATATCACCCCCGCCACATCATGACATCTACTCCATTGAAGACCTGGCACAGCTGATCTTCGACCTGAAGAACGTCAACCCCGCAGCCAAGATAAGCGTGAAGTTAGTGTCAGAGAGCGGTGTCGGCACGATTGCTGCCGGTGTTGCCAAGGCCAAGGCAGACCTGATAATAATATCAGGAGCCGAGGGCGGAACGGGCGCATCGCCGCAAAGCTCAATACACTATGCCGGCGTGGCTCCGGAGATGGGCCTCAGCGAGACACAGCAGACGCTGGTGCTGAACGGACTGCGCGGACAGGTGGTGTTGCAGGCAGACGGACAGCTGAAGACCGGTCGCGACGTAGTGCTCATGGCAATGCTTGGAGCGGAGGAGTTCGGCTTCGGCACGGCGTGTCTCATCGTGCTGGGCTGTGTGATGCTGCGCAAATGCAACAAGAACACCTGTGCCATGGGCGTGGCGACGCAGAATCCGGAGCTGAGAAAACATTTCCGTGGTGCAAGCGACTACTTGATCAGCTATTTCAGCTTCCTGGCACAAGAGGTACGTGAGTACTTGGCAGAGATAGGTGCCCGTTCCATGGACGAAATCATAGGCCGTTCGGATCTGATAGTGCGCAAGCCGAGTGACGGCGTGAAGAAGCACGACCTGATAGACTTCAGCAAGCTGACGGCACGCATTGACAATGATGCCGCCATACACCATGTCACCGACCAACAGCATGCCATTGACACCGTTAAGGACGTAGACATACTCCGCGCCACGCAGACAGCCATAGACACGCAGAGAGAAATCTCATTGGAATACACCATTGCTAATACGGACCGTGCAGTCGGTGCCATGCTCAGCGGTGTGATAGCCAAGAAGTATGGCGAGAAAGGTCTGCCGGAAAACACGCTGAACCTGAAGTTCAAAGGCTCGGCAGGACAATCGTTCGGTGCATTCCTTGTGCCCGGTGTCAGCTTCAAGCTCGAGGGCGAGGCAAACGACTATCTCGGCAAAGGCCTGTCTGGTGGACGGATCGCCGTGATGCCGCCCGTCAGGAGCAACTTTGAAGCAGAAGACAACACCATTGCAGGCAATACCTTATTGTATGGTGCCACGAGCGGCGAGGTATATATCAACGGTCGTGTCGGTGAACGGTTTGCCGTCCGCAACTCCGGAGCCATTGCCGTGGTCGAGGGCGTGGGAGACCACTGTTGCGAGTATATGACCGGTGGACGCGTGGTGGTATTGGGCACCACGGGAAGGAACTTCGCAGCAGGAATGTCGGGCGGTGTAGCATACGTCTGGAACAAGAACGGCGACTTTGACTACTTCTGCAACATGGAAATGGTGGAGCTGTCGCTCATCGAAGAAGCGTCATACCGCAAGGAGCTGCACGAACTCATACGCCAGCACTATCTCTACACCGGCTCAAAGCTGGCACGCACAATGCTTGACGACTGGAACCACTACGCAGAGGAGTTCATCCAGATCGTGCCGATAGAATACAAGAAGGTGCTGCACGAAGAGCAGATGCGTCTGCTGCAACAGAAGATCGAAGAGATGCAGAGAGACTATTGAACGAGAATGACCGACTGAAAGAAGAAACTTTTTACACACAACAAGGAGAAACATAACGATGGGAGACCCAAAAGCATTCCTTACCATACCGCGCAAAGAGGCAGGATACAGGCCTGTGCGCGAACGCATAAACGACTTCAGCCAGGTGGAGCAGACACTCAACAGCCATGACCGCAAGCTACAGGCTTCGCGTTGCATGGACTGCGGCGTGCCTTTCTGCCATTGGGCTTGTCCGTTGGGCAACAAAGACCCCGAGTTCCAGGATGCACTGTATCGCGGCAAGTGGCGCGAAGCTTTCGAGATATTGAGGCAGACCAACGACTTCCCTGAATTTACCGGTCGCATCTGCCCTGCCCTTTGCGAGAAATCGTGTGTCCTTAGCCTTGCATTGGACGCACCGGTCACCATACGCGAGAACGAGGCTGCGATCGTCGAGGCGGCATACCGCGAGGGATACGTCACGCCGATAACACCCGAGCGCAACGGCAAGAAAGTGGCCGTGATAGGCTGTGGTCCGGCAGGACTAAGCACTGCCGTGCGCCTGAACGCCATGGGCTACGAGGTTACGATATTCGACAGGCACAGCCATGCCGGCGGACTGCTGCGCTACGGCATTCCCAATTTCAAGCTGGACAAGACCGTGATTGACCGCAAGATAAGCATACTGAAACAGGAAGGAATACGCTTTCAGATGGACACGGAGATAGATATGGACAAGCTGCCGGAAGGCTTTGATGCCTACTGCCTCTGCACAGGCACACCCACGGCACGCGACCTGAACATCCCCGGACGTGAGCTGAAAGGCATCCACTTCGCATTGGAGATGCTGTCGCAACAGAATGAAATTCTCGACGGCAAGCAGTTTGACAAGAGCCAGTCTGTGAATGCCAAGGGCAAGAAAGTACTGGTAATTGGCGGCGGCGACACCGGTTCTGACTGCATAGGCACAAGCATAAGGCAGGGCGCAGTCAGCGTGACACAGATAGAGATCATGCCCAAGCCTCCCGTAGGACATAATCCGGCAACGCCGTGGCCCATGTGGCCTGTGGTGCTGAAGACCACCAGCAGCCATGAAGAAGGATGCACGCGCCGCTGGAGCCTGGCATCAAACAAGTTCATCGGCAAGAACGGCAAGGTGACGGGTGTAGAGGTGGAAGAAGTGGAATGGCTACCTGCAAAAGACGGCGCACGCCCCATCATGAAGCCCACAGGCCGGAAAGAGACAATAGAGGCAGACATGGTGCTGCTGGCCATGGGCTTCATCAAGCCGGAACAGCCGCAGACGGCAGACAACGTGTTCATCGCCGGTGATGCCAAGAGCGGAGCAAGCCTCGTGGTGAAGGCTTTGGCCAGTGGACGGCAGGCGGCAAAGGACATAGACAGCTACTTAAGAAGCAAGTGATAGGAACAAAAGGCAGGAGGGACACATCATGTGCGGAATATCCGGAATACTTGACATCGGCCGGCAGAAGCCGGAACTAAGGGAAAAGGCTCTGCGCATGTCGCAGAAGCTGCGCCATCGTGGGCCGGACTGGAGCGGCATCTATGTTGGCGGCTCGGCGATAATGTGCCATGAGCGTCTGTCGATTGTCGATCCCGAGTCGGGACAACAGCCTCTGTATGCGCCGGACCGCAAGCAGGTGCTGGCAGTGAATGGCGAGATCTACAACCATCGTGACATACGCCAACGCTACAAGGACAAGTACGAGTTCCAGACAGGCAGTGACTGTGAGGTCATCCTTGCTCTATACAGGGACAAGGGCATCAACTTCCTTGAGGAGCTTAACGGCATTTTCGCCTTTGTGCTCTACGACGAGGAGAAAGACGAATACCTCATTGCACGCGACCCGATAGGTGTCATACCATTATATATAGGACACGACAAAGACGGTCTGCTGTATTTCGCCAGTGAGCTGAAGGCATTGGAAGGCTTCTGCGATGAGTACGAGCCGTTCCTGCCCGGGCATTATCTGTACAGCCGTGAGGGCAAGATGCACCGCTGGTACAGGCGCGACTGGATGGACTACGGTGCCGTGGAGCACAATGGAGCCAGCGTGGCAGACGTGCGCCGCTCGCTGGAGGCGGCGGTGGAGAGACAGCTGATGAGCGACGTGCCCTATGGCGTGCTGCTGAGCGGCGGCTTGGACTCATCGGTAATATCTGCCATAGCACGCAAGTATGCCGGTCGGCGCATCGAAGACGGAGGACACAGTGAGGCATGGTGGCCACAGTTGCACTCCTTCGCCGTGGGACTGAGAGGTGCCCCCGATCTGGCAAAGGCGCGCGAGGTGGCGACGTGCATCGGCACCGTACACCACGAGATAAACTATACCATACAAGAAGGTCTGGATGCGCTGCGCGACGTGATCTACTTCATAGAGACCTACGACGTGACAACGGTGCGTGCCTCCACACCCATGTACCTGCTGGCACGCGTCATTAAGAGCATGGGCATCAAGATGGTGCTCAGCGGAGAGGGTGCTGATGAGGTCTTCGGCGGCTATCTGTATTTCCACAAAGCACCAAGCCCAAGGGCATTCCATGAGGAGACGGTAAGGAAGCTCTCCAAGCTGCATCTGTATGACTGCCTCAGAGCCAACAAGAGCTTGGCGGCATGGGGCGTAGAGGGACGCGTTCCTTTCCTCGACAAGGACTTCCTTGACGTTGCCATGCGTCTCAATCCACGGGCAAAGATGTGCCCGGGCAACGTCATTGAGAAGAAGATCGTGCGCGAAGCCTTCAGCGACATGTTGCCAAAGGACATTGTGTGGAGGCAGAAAGAACAGTTCAGCGACGGCGTGGGCTACAGCTGGATTGACACGCTGAAGCGCATGACTGCCACTGCTGTCAGCGACGAGCAGATGGCACATGCTGCCGAACGCTTCCCTGTGAATCCGCCGATGAACAAGGAGGAATACTACTACCGCAGCATCTTCGAAGAGCATTTCCCGTCAGAGAGCGCCGCGAGGAGCGTGCCGAGCGTGCCGAGCGTGGCGTGCTCCACAGCCGAGGCTCTGGCGTGGGATGCCTCGTTTGCCGGACTCAACGACCCGAGCGGACGTGCCGTGAGCGGCGTGCATGAGCAAGCCTACAAAGCATAGGAAGACCACGACATCGGTATGTGATGACCCGTAAAAGCTGCCTCCACGGCAGCTTTTATTGTTGGGGCGTGTGTCTGTTGGTTTGAAATTCGTACATTTGCGGCGCGTAATCCGACAAATTCAAACCTAACATAAACAAAACAATACCATGTCAAACGTGAAATTCTACAAGCCGGAAAACCAAGTGCCACTCGAGATGCACAAGGTCCGCGTGGTGCAGAAGCTGACACTTCTGCCCGTAAAGGAACGTCTGCGTGCCGTGAAAGATGCAGGCAACAACACCTTCCTTCTTCAGAACAAGGACATCTATCTTGATATGCTGACCGACAGCGGCGTGAATGCCATGTCTGACCTCCAGACAGCGGCCATGATGCGTGCCGACGACTCCTATGCAGGCTCGGAGACCTTCAACCGCGTAAAGGCTGCCGTGAAGGAGGTATTCGGCACAGACAACGTGCTGCCTGCCCATCAGGGTCGTGCATGCGAGAACATCCTCGCAGAGGCATACGTGAAGCCGGGGATGGTGGCACTGATGAACTTCCACTTCACCACAACCAAGGCACACATCACACGCCTTGGAGGCGATGTCATAGAGGTCATAGACAAGAAGGGACTGCTGCCACAGAGCGATGACCCGTTCAAGGGGAACTTCGACCTGGATCTGCTGCGGCAGACCATTGAGAAGTACGGCCCTGACAAGGTGGCATTCGTCCGCATTGAGTCCGGCACAAACCTCATCGGCGGACAGCCGGTGTCGCTGGAAAACATGCTTGCCGTTACGGACATCTGTCATCAGTATGGCGTGAAGTCGGTGCTCGATGCCTCACTGTTGCAGGACAACGTCTACTTCATGAAGACGCGCGAGCCGCGCTGCAAGTACATGTCGACGAAGGAGATATACCATCTGCTGGCATCGCGCTGCGACATCGTCTACTTCTCCGGCCGCAAGCTCGGCTTCGCCCGAGGCGGCATCATCACGAGCGTCAACAAGAAATACACCGACGAGATGATGGAGTACGTGCCGCTCTTCGAGGGCTTCCTGACCTACGGCGGCATGGAGGTGCGCTCGATGGAGGCAATGGCACAGGGGCTGTACGAATCGCTCGACATGGAATACATCAGTCAGGGACCGGAGTTCATCAAGTATCTCATCACGGAGCTTGACGACTACGGCGTGCCCGTCATCAAGCCGGCCGGCGGACTTGGCGCACACCTCAACTGCTCCGAGTTCGTGCCCGATATGCCCCATGACCAGTATCCTGCGGCTGCCGTAGGTGCAGCACTGTTCATCGCCGGAGGCATACGCGGCATGGAGCGCGGCACCATGAGTGAGCAGCGCGAGCCTGATGGCACCGAGCGGTATGCCGAGCTGGAGCTGCTGAGACTGGCTGTGCCGCGCCGCGTCTACACGCTGTCGCAGATCAAGTATGTGGCCGATCGCGTGAAGTGGCTGTGGGACAACCGCAACCTAATCGGCGGACTGGAGTGGACAATGGAGCCGAAAGTCCTGCGTTTCTTCTTCGGACGTATGAAGGAGATTGGCCACTGGCAGGAAGACCTGGCACAGAAATTCCAGGATGACTTCGGCGAATCGCTGTAAAGGATAAGCCTGTTCTAAAGTCAGTAGTACTTACTTGGTCAAGTAAGTACTACTGACTTTCTCATTGAAGTATATCTTACTTCGGCAAGTAAGTATATCTTCTCCGAGAGAGAGGGCTTTCGTGCCGTGTCTAATGATATATATCCGTGGGGGTCAAGGATATATATCGTTAGGGGTTATAGTTATATATGATTAGGGTGTAAGGATATATAACTGTGACCCCCACGGATATATATCTTCAGAAGCCACAGTTATACATCTACGGCAGGCGAGTTGTGGACGTACATCCATAGACTTGCGGCTGTACGTTCACGGATCTGTGGACGTACAACCATAGACTTGTGGACGTACAGCCACAGAACTGTGACTGTACGTCCACAAAACGTCATATCCTGTGGCGTGTCATCCCGCGTCGAGGCACTAAGAGCATCATGCCTATCAACCTGAGAATGTGTGGCTTCAGGAGTACGCTGCGCACCGCCACACGAAGCACCCGTCCAGTTGTAACAACAATGTAATATGTATGAAAACGCTCTGTAACACCCCGCGCCTAATTTCGCGGTCAGAAATCACAAAAAGCGAAATTAAGAAAGTGTTATGGAGACCATTTATCTTTGCATCGTCCTTTTCCTGCTCTGCCTTGCAGTGTTCGACTTGTATGTGGGCGTGAGCAACGACGCGGTCAACTTCCTACAGTCTGCCGTCGGTGCCCGTGTGGCCAGTTTCAAGACAGTGTTGATTATAGCCTCTGTGGGCGTGCTGATGGGAGCGGTGCTCTCGTCGGGCATGATGGACGTGGCGCGACATGGCATCATGATGCCGACGCACTACTCGTTCCACGAGGTGATGACGATATTCCTTGCCGTGATGGTGACGGACATCCTGATTCTCGATGTGTTCAACACGCTCGGCATGCCTACCTCGACGACGGTGTCGCTGGTCTTCGAGCTGCTTGGAGGCACGGTGATGCTCGCCATACTGAAGGTCATGGCAGACCCGACGCTGGACTATGGCGTTCTGCTGAACTCCGACAAGGCCTTGCAGGTGATCATAGCCATCTTTGTCTCGGTGGCAATCTCCTTCGTCGTCGGTATGGTGGTGATGTGGGTCAGCCGCATAGTGTTCACGTTCAACTACGGCAAGCACTCCCGCTACTCGATTGCCATCTTCGGGGGTATCGCATTCACCGCCTTGAGCTACTTCATCTTCATGAAAGGTGTCGGCGCAAGCCCCTACCTGCCGGAGGACGTCAGGCTCTACATCGAGGAGAACACCAACATGCTGTTGCTGCTGACCTTCATAGGGTCGTCAATAGTCATGGAGATGCTCCATCTGCTGCATATCAACATCTTCCGCTTCACGGTTCTCATGGGCACCTTCGCCCTTGCCATGGCGTTTGCCGGCAATGACCTTGTCAACTTCATCGGTGTGCCATTGGCAGGGCTGGACTCATATCAGGACTATGCCGCCAATGCCAACGGAGCAAGCATAGACTCATTCATGATGTCGTCGCTGATGGAGAGTGCCAAGACACCACCCCTGTACCTGATGTTTGCCGGCCTGATCATGATATTCGCGATGGCTACATCCAAGAAGGCGCACAACGTCATCAAGACCTCCGTGGACCTGTCGCGACAGGATGAGGGTGACGAGATGTTCGGCTCAAGCCGCAGTGCACGTGCCATCGTCAGGATCTGTCAGAACCTCATAGAGTTCGTCGCTCACCTGTTTCCGCTGAGATTTCGTTCGTGGATCAACAGCCGTTTCAACTCCGGCAGTGTTGAGCTGACGGACGACAAAGCGGCATTCGACGTTGTGCGTGCTGCCGTCAACCTCGTCATAGCATCCATGCTGATCACCTTCGGCACGAACAACAAGCTGCCGCTGTCGACCACCTACGTCACCTTCATGGTTGCCATGGGTACGAGCCTTGCCGACAGGGCGTGGAGCCGCGAGAGTGCTGTCTTCCGCGTCACGGGCGTGCTGAGCGTCATCGGTGGCTGGTTCATCACCGCCGGCGTGGCATTCATCTCTTGTGCCCTGGTGTGCCTCTGCATGTGGTACGGCGGTCCTATCGTCCAGTGCCTGTTCATGGTGGTGGTCATCGTGATGCTCATCCATAGCAACCGCCAGTACAAGCGCAAGATGGAGCTGGCACAGCAGGACAACGACAGCTTCCGCCTGATGATGCGCACACGCGACCCCGAGCTGGTGTGGGAGATGCTGCGCAAGCATGTGCGCGACACACAGTCGGCGGTCTGCAAGTATGCCATTGCAGAGTACAACAACATCATCGACGGACTGAACTCACAGAACGTCAAGATCCTGCGCCGTGCCGACAAGGACATGAAGCGTGAACTCGACGAGCTGAAGAAATATCGCCGACAGGAGATGCTCGGACTGAAACGTTCGCCGATGGAGATTGCCATAGAGCGCAACACGTGGTTCCATGTGGGTGCCAATGCCGACCAGCAGTATATCTACACCCTGCGCCGCATGCTCTCGCCGGTCAAGGAACACGTAGACAACAACTTCTCGCCTGTGCCCGAGATGTACATCAACGAATATGAGGCTGTGCGCCAGCGGGTCAACAACCTGATGAACATGACCTGCGAGGCCATTGAGACCGACCACTACGGACAATATCGCGACGTGCTGGCCGATGCCGATAACTGCAAGGATCAGCTGTCGGCACTGCGCAAGACACACATCAACCGCATGCAGCAAAGCCGTGGAGCTAAAGACCTTCAGGTGGACATGGTATATCTGAACATCTTGCAGGAGACGCAGCAGCTGCTCAGCGTCATGCGCCATCAGCTGCGCTCGGCAAAGAAGTTCATGGAGTGAAGTAATCGGCTTTTTGCGTATATTTGTCCGCACAACCATTGGACGGACGAATGACACGCACAGAAATAAAGGACGACATAACAATCGCACGGGAGCTGACGGGCAAGTACCTCAAGTTGAGCGATGAAGACGTACGGCTGTTTGCCACCCTCATAGATGACCGGCGCAGACTGAAGAAAGGTGAGGTCTTCATCACCGACGGCATGATATGCAGACATCTCATATACATAGACAAAGGACTTGTGCGTCAGTTCTACTACAAGGACGGTCATGACGTTACGGAACACTTCGCGAGTGAAGGATACGCGATGCACTGCATCGAGAGCGTATATCACCAGATACCCACACATCTGATGGCGGAAGCCTTGGAGCCGTCCGTGGTGTATTACGTGAATTATGCCCGCCTTGCCGACCTTATGGAGAAGTCTGCCGGTCTGTGTCGCTTCTACCGCATCTATCAGGAAGAAGACCTGATAATCACCCAGCACAAGGCCGATGCCTTCCGCTACGAAAGCTCCAAGGAGCGGTATGAACGTTTCCTCAAAGACTACCCCGAAGCAGCCAAACGTGCTCCATTGCAGCACATAGCCTCCTATCTGCTGATGACACCGGAGACACTGAGCAGAGTGAGAGCCGGTGCGCTGTGAGGTCACTCGTAACGCATTGTTGCGGCGGGACTGATGCGCGAGACGAAGTATGACGGCCCTACGAGCATCAGGACAGAGACCGCCACAGCACCGGCGTTGAGCAGTAGAAGCACAGGCAGGTTGAGGCTGACGGGTACCGTATCCATATAGTACGTCGAAGCATCGAGACGGAACACGCCAAAGCATTTCTGCACAAAACACAGACACAGGCCAATGGCATCGCCCCAAAGCACACCACGGACGATGATGAACGTCGACAGCCACAGGAACACACGACGTATCACGCCGTCGGACGCTCCCTGCGCCTTCAGCAGACCAATCATTGATGTTCGCTCTATGATGATGATGAGAAGCCCAGAGATCATGGTAAATCCCGCGATGCCAATCATTAGCACCAGAATCACCCAAATGTTGACATCGAGAATGTCGAGCCACGAGAATATGGCCGGATAGAGCTGCTTGATGTTCGTCACGCAGTAGCGCGAGCCGTTGCGGTCTGTAGCACCGCTGAAGATGGCATTTGCCTTGTAGTACTCCTCCTCCATCACCGAGAAAACCCTCAGCCG
>CAVHVD010000060.1:0-16077 GCA_963639425.1 Faecalibacterium prausnitzii | reverse complement strand
GTCTTGGGATAACATCTATTATAATGCCGAACGACATTTGCTGTTATCTGCATAGACGAAGTAGACGGAATGCCATTGCCTTCTAACTATTCTGCTTTCACGGTCTTGCCGTCCTCGTCCAGCAGGAATAAAGTCAGTTCGCCTTTCGGGAAGCAGGTGCGTGCGACGGCAAGGCAACGTGCCGCCAGTAGTCTGAAGAACTTCTCCGCATCCTCCGACGTGAATGATGTCCACAGCTCCCGTGCCAATGTCATCTGTTCTATCGCTTCCTTCGCGGAGACCGAACATCCCGCCTCAAGTGCCAGTCTCTTTAGGAAATCTTTGTTCATAACGACGTTCTTGCTATGTGTGTCGAGAAAGCCCTCAGCCAGTTTGACGGCTTTACCGATCATTATGCCCAAAGACACCTGCCGTATGTTCAGCTCTGTCGCTATCTTCAGGGTTTCTCCGACGAAGTTGCCGTAGTGCACGAAAGCTTGTGGAGGAAGTTCGGGATACAATGCCTTCAAGAACCGTTCGCTTTTGGCTCCAGAGTTGATGACCAGTCGCTGTGCTCCGACAGCCTTGCATACTTCTATCTCCCGACGGATGGCACAAACGAAAGCCTCGGATGAGAACGGACGGACGATGCCGGAAGTGCCGATGATGGAGATGCCGTCCACAATGCCCAACTTGGGGTTAAAGGTCCGCTTTGCCAGCTCACGGCCACCGGGTACGGAGATTGTCACATCAAGACCTCCCTGATAGAGTGCCGACAGCTCCTGCCGTATCATCTGCCGTGGCACGAGGTTAATGGCCGGGCCGCCTATCTCCAAGCCCAACCCCGGTAATGTGACCTTACCCACTCCTTCGCCTTGCAGGAAATGGATGCCGGAAGATGGACTGAAACGGACGGTTGAAACGATGCGTTGTCCGTCCGTCACATCAGGATCATCGCCTGCATCTTTGATGACTGTTGCCACAGCAAGGCCTTCTCCCCTGGTCACCTCGGCAACAGGCAACTCCAGTGTCTCTCCATCCGGAAGAGTGATAGGCACGCTTCCCGTACTTCTTTCTCCCAGTAGAACCAGCAATGCAGCCTTGCTGGCTGCCGTGGCACAGGCTCCTGTGGTATATCCGCTTCGCAGGGGGAAGAAGCCAGGGACATATTTCTCAATCAGTCGGCGCAAGCCATGTTCTCCCGTGACGGTAATAAAACTCTCAGGCAATGAGGGACGTTTGACGGCATAGACGGCAATGCCGTGCCGATGTGCTGCCTCCACCTTGTGAAGGAAACCGCCGCTCTCTCCACTCTCCTTGGTCAGGATGGCTTGTGGAGAAAGGCGTTCCAGCAGAGCGTTTTCGTCCTCCTGCTCATAATAAACCAGATGTCGGCTGTCAAAACCTTCTTGTTGTGCCAGTGCCAAAGATTCCTCCCTCGCCAATATGCGGAACCAACAGACGTGCTCCTGCCAGTAGTCGCGGAGCTTGCCGATGGTGTGTACACCTGTCAGTGCCAACAGACTTTTAATGTCATCGTCTTGTAACCGACGGATGGCATCGGCGTAATCATCGCACCAGACTATATCCTCCGACCGTGCAGGATAACGGCGTTCGACGCGGGCGACAGGAATCCCCAATGCCTCGGATGTATCGGCAACGGCAGCATGCAGACCGACTGCAAAAGGGTGGGCGGCATCAATCAACAGACGGATGCTGTGCCGGCGGCAGAAGTCTGTCATAGCTTCAGCGTCCAAGCCACCCGTCAGATGCGTGCCGTTGCGGCATGTTATCTGCTGGAGACTGCCTTTGGTGGAGTAGTAATAGGGAGATCCTGCCTCATCGGCAACTTTCACCGCCAAACGTCCCTCTGTCGTCCCACCAAGTATCAAGATCATGGTCTGAAAAGATGTTTGAAGTCGTGGGCATACAGACGTGACAGGCCTTGACGGTTATCAATGGCATCGCCGACAACCAGCAATGTCGTCAGCGTCAGGTTGTTCTCACGGACAATGCGTGCAAGGTCTTTCAATGCCCCTCGGTAGATGCGCTCTTCCTTCCACGTCAGTTTGTAGCAAGCCGCGACAGGTGTCTCAGGAGGATATGCCTGTAAAAGTTCTGCTTGTACTTGTTCCACTACTCCCGCACTCAGGTATATGCACATGGTGCTCTGCGATTGTGCCAGTTTGTGAAGCTGCTCTTTCTCCGGCATGGGGGTACGTCCTTCGCCTCTTGTCAGAATGATGGTCTGCACCTTCTCGGGTATGGTGAACTGGGAACGGAGAGCAGCGGCGGCAGCTTGGAAAGAGGAGATGCCAGGCGTGATGTGGTAGCTCATCTTGTATTGGTCGAAGAACGCCATCTGTTCCTGAATGGCTCCATAGATGCACGGGTCACCGGTATGCAGACGAACCACCAGCAGACCACGGTCATAGAAAGTCTTCATCAGTGCGAACTGCTCTTCCAAGTCAAGAGTGGCAGAGCTGCGGACGGTTGCTCCGGCCTTTGCGTAATAGGTCAGTTCGACAGGAACCAGGCTGCCTGCGTACAATATGAGGTCAGCCTTCTGGAGGAAACGTTTACCGCGGACGGAAATCAGTTCGGGATCTCCGGGGCCAGCACCGACTATCTCGATGTGTCCCCTGCGCAGAGCTTCGCTGTCCATGCACAAGGCAAAGGTGAAATGATTGCCGTCGGTCAGCACGCCTTTCTGCTTCTCTATCACCATCTCCCCCTCATGGCTGCTCTTCAAGGCGGCAGCTTCTGCCACACCATACAAGCCTGTCACCTCAAAAGCCTTCGGGGACGGATTGGGCACTGCGATGTCTTTCAACTCTTCCGACTTATAGATGTGCCTCTGCATGTAAGGATATTTGTCACACAATGCCTGCAACAGTGGCTCGTCCTTTTTCAGTTCGATGGTGCTGACAGATGCCAAAGCCTGCGTGCTCAGCCCTCTGTTCTCCATCTCCTGTCCGATATACTCGGGGATGCCTTCGGGCCGACATTGCCTCCTGCATCCGATGCCTAAGTGAAGTACAGGGGGATAGAAGACAAGCATAGGAACCCCATGTTGCACATCGTGCAGATAAGGGGTGACGGCAATGATCAGCTCCACCTCCGACAGAGGGATGTCCTCATAGTGATAGAAGACGCGAACGTGCTCGGGTAAGGTATCTTCCAGATACTCGGTTCCTTTATCCTTGACTTCCAACAGCAGGGCGGTCGGGCGTTTCTGCACGAAGAGGAAGATATATCTGTTCATCTGTGCCGGTGTGACAGAGGTCTGCCAACCATATCGGGATGCCAACGTGTCCAAAGCCCAAAGTTCCTCGTTGTCGCTCTGTGTCGTGACAATGGCCTCACCGCCGACGATATTCGCTATCCGATGGCTCAACTCATTCGCCCCACCGATATGACCTGACAGGACAGGAATGACATACTTCCCCGTGCTATCCACACAAACGACGGCAGGGTCTTTATACTTGTTTCGTATGCAGGAGGCTATGCTCCGGACACAGATACCCATTGCACCGATAAAGATGACGCTGTCAAACTCGGAGATGTGCTCTGCAAGAAAACGGCTGTATGATGCGATGGCCGTGCATCCGTCGCAAGCGTTCTTGGTGTAGATGGTGGCATCGTCCAGCTCCCGTTTGAGAAGTTCTGCCAAGGGCAGGCTTTGGTTGGAGACTAATATGATTGCTTTCATTCGGCTTTCATTATGTCAATAGGGTTAAACGAATCGATAGCGACATGAATATGTCCTGTCACGTTCCGGCGGATGTCTCTGACACCCTCCACGAACAGGTCTTTGCTGCTCTCGCTGACGGCATTAAAGACGATGACACCATGAGGAAGTAGCACCTGACTGACCTTCTGCATGATCTCCTTCAGCTTGCCTCCATGTCCACCGATGAATACGGCATCCGGTGCGGGAAGTGCAGCGACATCTGCTTGGAGGAAATCTCCGATGCAGGCGGTTATCCCCGGAGTGCCGAACTTATGCGTATTCAGATACATCAGTTCCCGTCCCTCCTCGCGCTGCTCAAAGGCTGTTATCTGAAGATGTGGGAACTGTAGTTTGGCTTCAATGGAAACTGAGCCGGTGCAGAAACCTATGTCCCAGAAAGATTGTTTGTCAGGCAATCCCAACATGCTCAAGGTCAGCAACCGTATGGGAGCTTTGGTTATCATGTTCACCCTGCCGTTCAACAGGTGAAATGCAGTCTCCGGTATTCCGAACGGGTGCATGCGTTTTCGCTCCTGCTTCAGTATGACGCAGTTCGGAAGAGCAAAGTCTGTTTCGGCAGCTTCAGATAAGGAAAGACTGCGCACCCGCTCTTTCTCTCGGTTGCCAAGCAACTCTCCGACGGTCATGCGGTAGTTGTCATATCCATATTCCAACATCCGTTTGGCGATGAGCGGAGGCGTCTTATGACGGTCTGTCAGTATTCCTATCAGCTTTTCTCCCTTGATGAGGCCGGTGTCCAGCCCGTTCCACGGACGACCGGTCAATGACACGGTTCTCATGTCTTGATAGGGCAGCAACATACGGTGTGCCAACAGTTGCAGGGAGTTAAATGCAGGATATATGGTTATCTCTGCTTCGGGCAGACGTTTACGTATCGTATTGGCGAAGCCGAAGAACAGAGGGTCGCCGGAAGCAAAGACCACAACTTCAGAAAGATGCTCATATTGTGAGAACACATTATCCAACGGTACGGTAATATCTATCCAACGCGCATCCTTGGGAAGCAAGTCGGATACAATCTCATGATGGCGGATGCCACCGGAAAAGACCTTGCCGTCGACAATAACCTTACGGACTTCGGGAGTGGGGTAATAGGCCTGCTCGTCCGACAGCCCTATGACATAAAAATGCTGCTTACACATCTCTGCCCGGTCTTAGTCGTTCTGCATCATTGAAACAGAGAATGCTGTTGACCAGAGTCGCTGCCAGATTGCTTCCTCCCTTTCTTCCCTCCACTATGATCTTGGGTATTCGGGTGAACGGCTTTACCATGTGCTTGCTCTCACAGACATGGACGAAGCCCACGGGAGCGGCGATGATGCCTGCCGGGGTTGCCTTGCCTTTACGTATCAAGTCGCATAGCTCCATCAGGGCCGTCGGCGCATTGCCGAATACAAAGAGGGCATCGGGATGCTCTGCCACAGCCAAACGTATGCCTGCCTGCGTGCGCGTGATGTTACTCTCTCTTGCCATATCGGCAACTCTCTCATCGGACAGATAGCACTCGACAGAAACGCCCAATCGCTGTAGTGCACCTTTGCGGATGCCGGATGCCGCCATCGTCACGTCTGTGACAATGGTTTTTATCTTTCCGCCTTCAAAAGCATGGAACAACGTCTCCACTGCGCCGTCGTCCACATGCAGGATATTTTCCATGTCGAAATCGGCTGTCGTATGAATGGCGTGAAGCAAAGCCCACTTCTTCCCGAGAGGAATGTCTGGATGTTTCAGCTCTCTCTCAATCGTGCGGAAACTGTTTATCATGATCTCTTGCCCGATATTTTTCGCTTCATCATCAGGCTTCTCCCGATAGTAGCCCCGTGGTGTGATGAACTTATCATCACAGATGTAAGATTGTGAGTTGCCTATTAAGACTACGGTGAACATATCAACGTCTTCGGGATCGAACTTCTCCAGTGTGGTGACGTGGATGTCTTCTTCCTCCCGTCCTGCCTGACGGACATAGCCCACCGGTGTCTCCGGATTGCGTTCCTGCAAGAATATCTCCTTCAACCGATATAACTGCCAATAACGCCCTTCACTTTTGGGATTGTAGACAGCTGTGATGAAGTCGGCAGTGGCGGCTGCAGATATGCGCTTCTCTATCTTCTCCCATGGCGTCATCAGGTCGGACAGGGAAATAATGCAGAAGTCATGCCCGATGGGTGCGCCCAACAGGGATGCCGCTTTTTGGAAAGCACTGATGCCCGGCAACACCACTATTTCAATCGGACTTTGACGTTCCTTCTTCATCTCATAGACCAAAGGAGCCATGCCGTAGATGCCGGAGTCTCCCGAGCTGATGATGCAGACATCATGACCTTGCTCCGCTTGTTCAAAGGCTTGCCTGGCACGGTCTTTCTCACGCTTCATACCTGTGTCAATGCAAACAGTATCTGGACGCAAGTAGGGCTGGATGAACCGGAAATAATACTTATAGCCAATGATTACATCGCTATTCTGTATCGCCTGGATGACGGCAGGCGTGATGTCTCCTGCACTGCCGGGTCCAATACCGGCGACAGTCAATCGTGGATTGCTCATAAGGTTTGATAAAATGTGTTTTCTCTCATTGATGAAGCATACAGTAGCGGGCACTGTTCCGGATTTCAACCGGATTCCCTTTTCATGCGAGCGTCGGACGACGACTGCATCACCAAGCCCAACACAAAGTTAGGGGATTATTTCTTAGCTTTGCAGCCAAAGCAGAAAAGTTTTATGAAACGCATCTATACACGTACCGGAGACAAGGGATTTACGCGTATTCATGGCGGGGAGCGTGTCCCCAAGGACGACATCCGGATAGAAGCCAACGGCTGCATCGATGAGTTGAATACCGTGATTGGCATCATACGCTCCATGTTGCCGCAGGAGCATGAGTGGCAATCCTTCCTTTTTGCCGTTCAGAAGAATCTGATGACTGTCATGAGCCATGTGGCAACCCCTTCCGGTTTGCGCATGCAGAATCCCAACATCCTGCCTCTTGACATGGTGGAGGTTTGTGAAGAAATGATGGACAGGCTCACCGCCGATATGGAAGACAACGGCTTCTTTATCCTTCCTGGCGGGACACCTGCGTCTGCCCAGCTTCAGTTCGCACGTGCCGTGACACGTCGTGCAGAACGCCGCCTATGGACGCTAAACAGGGAGGATGAGGTTCCTGAACTGATCCTTCGCTTTATGAACCGCCTTTCGGATCTGTTCTTCGTCATGGCACGCTATGAGATGTGGCGGCAGAACTGGTCTGAAGAGAAATGGCAAGCCTTTTCATACAAGCAGAGGCGGTGAGTGTTAAAGGCCTTTAATTTTAAGTGACTTTATTAAACCGTGTGTGCTTCCGTGTCATCAAACGACACGAAACACAGAAATACCGAACACACTTAAAACGAAGAGGCAAATGAGAAAGTATCTGCAATGTATCGCGATGGCCATGATGATGGCGGTTGCTGCGAACGCCCAAACAAAGGACATCACACTGTACGGCAGGGTAGTGGAGAAGGAAACCAAGGAAGCTGTCTTACAGGCCACGGTACAGCTGCTGTCGCTGCCAGACAGTACGTATGCCTCGGGTGTGGCGACGCTCAGTGACGGAACATTCAGCCTGCCGAAGGTAGCTGCCGGCAACTACGTCCTCAAGGTTTCATACATAGGATACAGAAACTACTACCGCGATATTACTCTGACGGCGGCGGAGAAGAATGTCAATGTCGGTACAGTGTCTATTGAGCCGGATGCCATCGCCCTGAAAGAAGCAATCATCACAGCCGAAGCCCCGCAGGTGCAGGTCGTGGAAGACACGCTCGTCTTCAACTCGTCGGCCTATCGCATCCCCGAAGGAGCAATGCTTGAGGAACTGGTGAAGAAACTGCCTGGGGCGGAACTCGACGATGACGGCAATATAAAGATAAACGGCAAGGAGGTGAAGAAGATCATGGTGAACGGTGAGGAGTTCTTCGGCGGTGACATAAAGACCGGACTGAAGAACTTGCCGGTAACGATGGTCGAGAACCTGAAGACATACGACAAGAAATCTGACCTTGCACGGGTGACGGGCATAGAGGATGGCGAGGAAGAGACCGTGCTTGACCTCACCGTGAAGAAGAATATGAACCAAGGCTGGTTTGGCAATGCTGACCTGGCCGCAGGAACTGAAGACCGCTACTCGGGACGCGTTATGCTGAACCGCTTTAAGGGACGGTCGCAGATGTCGCTTATTAGCTCGGCAAACAACACCAATGATCAGGGCTTCTCCGGCGGAGGCTTCGGTGGCCCGATGTTCCGCCGCAACAACGGACTCACGGCAACAAAGACCATCGGCCTGAGTTTCGCCACCAAGACCAACAAACTGGAGATTGGCGGCAGCGCACGCTACAACTACCGCGGCAATGATGTCATAAGCAGTGGCAATGTGGAGAACTTCTTGACGAGTGGCAACTCATACAGCAACTCGAACTCGATGGCCAAGAACAAAAACCACAGCTTCAATGCCGACATGCGCCTGGAATGGAAGCCTGACACGCTGACCAACATAATATTCCGCCCAAATGTTTCGTACACAAAGACAAACAACCTTTCGACATCGGCATCAGGAACGTTCAGCGCAGATCCGTATGAGGTGGTGGACAACCCGAACGGCTATCTTGACATGGATATGGATGATGATGCCGACCCTCTGCTGTCGATAAGGAAGAACCTGATATCCACAGGCTCGCAGACGAAGTCGAACTCACTGTCGGCCAACGGCACCTTGCAGCTCAATCGCCGCCTAAATCAGATGGGACGGAACATAACGTTCAGGGGACAGTTCAGGTATGGCGACAACGACAATGACCAGTTCACCGAATCGTTGACGCGTTACTACCTGCTGCAAAGTGCATTTGGCGGCGACTCGACACTTATAAGGAACCAGTACATAACCACACCGACAAAGTCGCACAGCCTCTCCGGACAGCTGACATATAGCGAGCCGATAGCCAAAGCCACATATTTGCAGTTCAGCTACCAGTTGACATACGGATACAACGAGAGCGACAAGCGTACCTATGACTTACAGAGTTTCCCTTGGCAGTTGCGCGACCCGTTGCCGCAGGGATATGAGACAGCCGTTGTGGACAGCCTTGGCAAGTATGCGGAGTACAAGTACTACAACCATGATGCTACGGTGTCACTGCGCATCGTGCGTGAGAAATATCAGCTCAGTGCGGGACTGTCGCTACAGCCGCAACACACCATCCTGTCATACAAGAAAGGTGACTACATGATTGACACCACACGCAATGTGCTGAACTTTGCGCCGAATGTGGACTTGCGGTTGAAGTTCTCGAAGATCAGCCAACTGCGCTTCACCTACCGTGGACGTAGCTCGATGCCGAGTATGGAGAACATGCTGCCAATCGTGGATAATTCGAACCCGATGAATATCCGTGTCGGTAATCCGGGTCTAAAACCGGCGTTCACGCACTCCATGAATATGTTCTTCAATACCTACAATGCTGACCGCCAGCAGAGCATCATGGCCAGCGCGTTCTTCAACGCCACACAGAACAGCATCAGCAATAGTCGTGTCTACAACGAGCTGACGGGCGGATGGACCACAACACCCAAGAACATCAACGGCAACTGGAACTTCAACGGTATGTTCGGCTTCAACACGGCATTCAAGGACAAGCGTTTCACCGTCAACACAATGTCGCAATTCGGCTATCAGAACAATGTGGCCTACCTCACCGACACGCAGACGAGGGTGGAGCAGAAGAACACCACGACCAGTATGACGCTTGGCGAGCGTGTCAACGGCGCATTTCGCAACAACTGGATTGAGCTGGGGCTTAACGGCTCCATAAACTACAGCATTGAGAAAGACAAGCTGACGAAGGCGAATAATCAGGAGCCGTACACCTTCTCCTACGGTGCAAACACGACGATTACGCTGCCGTGGAGCATGAGCATATCGACGAACGTCACCAATCAGGCACGCCGCGACTATACGGACAACAGTATGAACCGTGACGAACTGATATGGAATGCGCAGATATCGCAGCCGTTCTTCAAGGGAGCAGCCACACTGAGCTTCGAGATGTATGACATCCTGAAGAAGCAGAGCAACATAACGCGGTCTCTGACTGCCAACGGACGTTCGGCATACCGCTATAATGGAGTCAATAGCTACTGCATGTTACACTTCATTTATAGGCTTAACATCTTCGGTGGAAGCGGAGCACAGCGTGATGGAGGCAGACCCGGAATGGATCGCCCAGGTGGTGGCGGTGGCATGCCTCCAGCAGGTGGTCCCGGAGGACGTCCTATGGGCGGCGGCGGTATGGGTCGCATGAGGTGACAAGGCTTTCCATTTCTTGCCGGTCATACAACAAATCCTTACATTTGTAATCGGGTTACAAATGTAAGGATTTGTTGTATGTACGACGTGGGCGTAACACTCAGTGACTTGGCGGCATACTCCATCAATGTGGTGTATCTGCTTTTGGTGGTGGGCACGATCATCGTCATAGTGCTCGACAACCGTAATCCCGTGAAGACCATTGCCTGGGTCTTGGTGCTGATGTTCCTACCCTTGGTGGGACTTGTGGTATATTTCTTCTTCGGACGCACGCAGCGCAAGGAGAAGCTGATAGGGCGACGAACGTACAACAAGCTACAGAAGTTGCCCGTGGCAGAGTATCTGTCGCAGGAGAAACTCGAGATCCCCGAGGGCTACAGTCGTCTGGTGAGCCTGCTGGTCAATACGGACAGGGCATATCCGTTCTCGGGCAATGACGTGACGGTATATACCGACGGCTATGCGTGGTTGCAGGCTCTGCTTCGGGAGATGGCCAAGGCACGTGAGCATATCCATGTGGAGTCGTTCATCTTCAACGATGATGCCGTGGGGCGCATAGTCAGCGATATGTTGATACAGAAAGTCGGTGAGAGTGTTGAGGTGCGTGTCATCTATGACGATGTCGGCTGTTGGAACGTCCGTAACTCTTTCTTTGACCGCATGAAAGCCAACGGCGTTGAGGTCGAGAGCTTCCTGAAAGTACGTTTCCCCCTGTTCACCGACAAGGTGAACTACCGCAACCACCGCAAGTCTGTCGTCATTGACGGTCGTGTGGGCTTTGTCGGCGGCATGAACATAGCCAACCGCTATGTCAAGGGCGTGGAGTGGGGCGTATGGCGCGACACGCAGATAAGGATTGTCGGCAAGGCTGTGCATGGCTTGCAGACCGACTTCCTGCTTGACTGGTATTTCGTGCAGCAGTCGTTGTTGGCATCGCCTAGGTTCTTCCCGAAGCTCGGAGAGTACGGGACATGTATCACGCAGATTGTCACTAGCACTCCCGTGTATCCTGGGCAGGAAATCATGCAGGGACTTATAAAAATCATAGGCACCGCGAAGAAGTATGTATATATGCAGACCCCCTACTTCATGCCTACTGACGCGTTCCTTTCGGCAATGAAGATTGCCGCCATGTCGGGGGTCGACGTGAGGCTGATGATCCCAAAGAAGTCAGATTCGCGGGTTACATCACTGGCATCGGAGTCGTTCCTCTCCGATGTGCTGGCCTGTGGTGTGAAGGTGTATCTGTATCGCAAGGGATTTCTGCACTCGAAGCTGATGGTCTGCGACGATGAGCTGTGTTCCATTGGCTCGTCGAACATCGACTTCAGGAGCTTTGAACACGACTTTGAGATCAACGCGTTCAACTATGACAGGGACTTGGCGGTCAAGGTCAGGAACATCTTCCTGACAGATCAGCGCGATTCTGCGCAGCTGAACATGAAGTCGTGGAGCAAGCGGCCTTGGTATCGCAAGTCCGCAGAGAGCGTGGTCAGGCTTATAGCTCCTCTCCTTTAGCTTGCAGTGCCGCCTTGTTGTGGAAGATCGAGAAGTTCACACTGCCATAACTGCGGTGCTGGTCAAAACAGGGTAGCGTGCTGAAGTCGTTGTGCTTGCCATGTTCCATCACGAAGATACCGTCCGTGGTGAGGATACCCGAGTTCATGACCAATGACGGGATGTCCTCTATATTGGCCAATGTGTATGGCGGGTCTGCAAAGACAAGACCGAAAGGACGACCTTTGTAGCGTTCCAGGAAGCGGAACACATCACCAAGTACCACCGTATGGTTGGCTGCTTTCAGACTCTCGGAGACTTTCTTTATGAACATGAAGTGGTCGCGATCCTTCTCCACGCTTGTGACGTGTCCACAACCACGCGACAGCATCTCAATGCTTATGCTGCCGGTACCGGCAAACAAGTCGAGCGCATTCTCGGTATCTTCAAAGTCAATGATGTTTGCCAGCACGTTGAAGATGTTCTCCTTGGCGAAGTCGGTTGTCGGACGTGCCTTGAAGGTGCGCGGGATGTCGAACCTCCTGCCTTTGTATTTGCCACTCACAACCCTCACGACAGTGTGGCCTCCACGCCACATCCTGCTGCGTCAGAGATGTTGATGTTCTTTATGTACTTCCCCACCTGCTCCTTCAGAGCTTTACAGGTATCAGCGTTGCCGGTCAACGTCAGTTCGTCTTCTGTCTGACTGAATGACAGATGCTTCCACGACAGCAGTATGTAGTATAATGAGTCGGACAGGCTCTTGTCGGCATAGGCATTTGCCAACAGCAGACTGCTGCCTTCTGTTGCCACCAGGGTTATGGTGTGTTCGCCAATGTGGCAGCACATATGTCTGAACGGTCTTGTCTTGCCGACAGACATCGCATCCTTTATGAGTGTGGAAACATGGGCGTTGAAGCTGACATCGCCATACTTGTCCTCGAGCATGTTGTGGAGTGCACGGTCTATGCCGAACAGCACCACGATGTTGCTGTCGGGCAGTATGTTGTACCGCACGGTCTCGTTATCCTGTCGCGTCAGGTTATGGTAGTAGACGGCTTCAGCCTGATCATCCTCGAAGTAGTCGAGTGGCATGAGCGTGAACCGCGGGCTATCTATCGTCACGTCGACATGCCCGAAGCTGTTCTCCAGGCACGGCATGTTCTTCAGCGCCTGCTTGAAGTTTGCCGTCATGGACAGCAGGTCGTTCGGCTTATATATATAATAAGGTGTACCGTCGACAGAAAAATAAAATCCATCCGTTGAAAAACGGATGGATAGTATATAAAGGTTTGATTTGCTGAAATCGATGTTCTCAAACATCACGGAGTGTGTTCTTGAATGTCCGTTACGCTAACCGGTCGTCAGCTTACTCCCAGTTGCCAGCGTTGTTGTTGGCAGTCTCGAGGCTACCGAACATCAGACCGCAGTACTTGCCGAGCTGTGTCTGCTCGTCCTTCAGGTTGATGATCTCCTGCTTGTTGAGGTCGCCAAGGTAAACTTCATATGGAGTCTTCACCTCCAACAGGCAGAACGGTGCACCCGACTTAGCTGTATCGTTGCGGATAGCCATCTCAAACTGCTTGCCATTGCCGAAAGGCACATACCGCAGAGAGTCTGCGTTGAAGCCTGCGCCGAACAATGTGTCGACAACAGAAATCCATGTTGTGTCACGCTTGAAGTTCTGAAGGCCGTTCTTCTCCACCTCAGAGTAGTTGCCTGTCTTCTTTGCCTTATTGATGATGGCCATCGCCTTAGCCTCTGTCAGACCGCTTTCGAGCTGTGCATCGGTCAGCACGCCTTCCTTGTATATAGAAGCCAACTTGCCGGTCTTGACGAAGTTGATCAGTGAGTCGAAGTTGTCGGTGTACTGACGGTTGTGTGTGTTGCTGTACTCAGCCTGTGCCTTGCGGATGTTGATCAGGCGAGCCTCCACTGCTTTGTCTCGAATTGCTTTTTCTGCATCAAAGTTGATAGGCCCCATTATGCTGGCGTAGCAGATATACACCAATACGACAACACATGCAGCCAAGACGATGTTAAGTACTGTTTTCATGTTAGATATGTTTTTTAGTTATTTTCATTCGCGCCACAAAACTAAGAGAAATTAATCTAATTTTGTTCGTAAAGAATGACTTTTTTCTTCATTCAACGATGATTAATGACTATTTAGCGCAGCAAATTAAAGGAAATTTTCCCTACCGTCCAACACCGGAGCAGGAAAAAGTTATCAAAAGTTTGTCATATTTTCTTGTACGTCCTGAAAATGGTTCGATATACGTGCTGAAAGGGTATGCAGGGACGGGCAAGACCTCGCTGATGGCGGCTTTGGTGCGTGCTCTCGATGCCTTGAAGATGAAGACCGTACTGTTAGCTCCGACGGGCAGGGCTGCGAAGGTGTTCAGCTCGTACTCCCATCACCCTGCGTTCACCATTCACAAGAAGATCTACCGGCAGAAGTCAGTGGCACAGGACAGCGTCTTCCAGCTTGCGGACAATCTGACAAAGGACACTTTGTATATAGTCGATGAGGCCTCGATGATAAGCAACGCCGCCTCCGGTGACAGCCCGTTCGGTTCGGGACGGCTGCTCGATGACCTTGTGAGGTTCGTCTATTCGGGCGAACGTTGCCGTCTCATGCTGCTTGGCGACACGGCGCAGCTCCCGCCCGTTGGCGAAGAGTGCGG
This sequence comes from Faecalibacterium prausnitzii, assembly GCA_963639425.1. Lineage (GTDB taxonomy): Bacteria > Bacteroidota > Bacteroidia > Bacteroidales > Bacteroidaceae > Bacteroides. The sequence continues at coordinate 1,823 of CAVHVD010000060.1, read as the reverse complement.
TGCTGCATTGTCGCGCTGTGCGCTCGAAAGCTATGGGCTTGAGGTGGCGGAAGACACGTTGAAAACCGTCGTCCGTCAGACGGAAACGTCGGGCATCCTGTGGAACGCGACACGTCTGCGCGAGATGATTGACCGCGACGAATGTTTCTCGCTGCCGCGGATGCGGCTGTCCGGCTTCAGCGACATCAGAGTCGTGAAAGGTGCGGAACTGATAGAGCGGCTGCAGGAGTGTTACGACCGCGACGGACAGGATCAGACCACGGTGATATGCCGTTCAAACAAGCGAGCCAACATCTACAACAACGGCATCCGTAACCAAATACTTTGGCGGGAAGAGGAGCTTGAGAGCGGAGATATGCTGATGATAGCCAAGAACAACTACTTTTGGTTACAGAGCCAGTCGAAGACGGACTTCATCGCCAACGGCGAGACAGCCGTGGTTCGCCGCGTCAACCGCGACGAGCAGCTCTACGGCTTCCGCTTTGCCGATGTCACCCTTTCATTCCCCGACCATCAGGACGACGAGGTCGATGCCGTGCTACTGCTCGACACGCTCCACAGTGAGTCGTCGTCGCTGACGCGCGACGAGAGCAGCCGACTCTACAATGGCATTTTGGCCGACTATGCACATCTGACGCGGAAGGCGGAGAGGGTGAGGCAGCTCAAGGCGGACAGACACTATAATGCCCTCCAGGTGAAGTATGCCTATGCCGTGACGTGCCACAAGTCGCAGGGCGGACAGTGGAAGAACGTGTTTATAGACCAGGGCTACATGCCGGAGGAATACCTCACGCCCGACTTCTTCCATTGGCTGTACACCGCACTGACGCGTGCCACCGGCACCGTCTATCTTGTCAACTATCCTGAAGACCGTGTGGAGTAGGGGCATAATTTCTCCGTGGCTGTTGCACATATCGTGCTTTTTCACGAACATTGCATCTGTATTAGACACTTTGGAACGTAACTTCAAAACAATCATACTATGAGACTTATCATCGAACCGGACTACATCTCTGTGTCCAAGTGGGCGGCACGTCATGTCGCCGAAGCCATAAACGCAGCAAACCCTACGGAGAAGAAGCCCTTTGTGCTCGGCTGTCCCACGGGGTCATCGCCGATGGGCATGTACAACGAACTTATCGAAATGAACAAGCGTGGCTCGGTGAGCTTCGAGAACGTGGTGACGTTCAACATGGACGAGTACGTCGGCCTGCCCGAAGACCATCCTGAGAGCTACCACAGCTTCATGTGGAACAACTTCTTCAGCCACGTGGATATACGCCGTGAGAACGTGAACATCCTGAACGGCAACGCCCCTGATGTGGAGGCGGAGTGCCGCCGCTTCGAGGAGAAGATTGCACGGTATGGCGGCATCGACCTGTTCATGGGCGGCGTTGGTCCCGACGGACACATAGCCTTCAATGAGCCCGGCTCGTCACTCACCAGCCGCACACGGCAGAAGAGCCTGACCACCGACACCATAATCGCCAACTCACGCTTCTTCGGCGGTGACATATCGCTCGTGCCCAAGACAGCGTTGACCGTCGGCGTCGGCACCGTGATGGACGCACGTCAGGTCATGGTCATCGTCAACGGCCACAACAAAGCCCGCGCCTTGCAGGCCGCCGTGGAGGGACCTGTGACTCAGATGTGGACGGTGAGTGCGTTGCAGATGCACCCCAATGCCATCATTGTGGCAGACGATGCTGCCACCGATGAGCTGAAGGTCGGCACGTACCGCTACTTCAAGGACATCGAGGCCGGCAACCTCCTCTGACCAACTCCTATATATAATACGGTGTAATCCGCAGGCTTCGCGTCGC
>CAVHVD010000059.1:0-15770 GCA_963639425.1 Faecalibacterium prausnitzii | reverse complement strand
TTAGGTGCTATGCTTGCCCATCGTTAGACCCTAAGAATGGGCATCGTTAGGGTGCCAACAAGGGCAAACGCGGAATTAGTGAACGGAAGTGTGGAAAAGTGAACGGTTAGTAAACGAGAGGGGGCTTCAGAACGCGTCTGAGGGGTGGTTAGTAAACGGTTAGTAAACAGAAAGTAAACGCTTTTGAACGGACTTGCACATGTGCAACGAAAAACATATGCCCTCACGGGCTGTCGGGCGGGGCATCTTGCAGCAGAAGCGTTCTTAAAGTTTGATAAAAACCTGAAAAAGCGGAGCGCGGCTCTTAGCCATGCGGTGCGGATTACATATTTTTGCACAGCATTCGATACGGAGAAAAAGAGGATGGACAATTCGCCATACGAAAGGATATTGCAGCTACCGCTGTTTCAGGGTCTGACACTCGCGGAGATGAACCTGATACTCGGCAAGGTTCAGTTTGCGTTCGCCACGTTCGGTGCCGGAGACACCATCGTGCACAGCGGAGCGTCCGACCGTCGGATGACGTTCGTGCTGAACGGAGAGGTGCGCAGGCAGACACTGTCGCATGCCGACGGCTGTGCCACCGGCAAGTCCAAGCCCCACCCCTATGAGTTCCTGGAATACATGAGCGGGCCTTTCGTCATCGAGCCTCACTCGCTCTTCGGACTTGACAACCGCTTCCTGTCCACCTATACGGCTCTCTCCGAGGTGGGCGTGATGAGCGTCGGCAAAGACGCACTGCTCAGCCATCTGTGTCATTATCCCATCTTCACCACCAACTACCTGAACATGCTGAGTCTGCGCTCACAGCTCTATAACAGCACGCTCTGGAGCGACCCCTGCGACAAGGGCGACCCTGCGGACGTAGTCTGCGACTTCTTCCTGCGCCGCTTCGCCACTCCCGAGGGGCGCAAGCAGGTGCGCATCACCGTGCGCCAGCTCGCCGCCGCCACAGGTCTCACGGTGTCTGCCGTGTCCGCCGTGCTCGACAGCCTGTCATGGCAGGGCATTATCAGGCATGAGGGCTGCACCATCACCATCGAAGACGCGCGGCTGCTCATCCGCTGAACCGCCATCACCCGCACCCACAGTTTTTTTCTTCGCTGCACAGCAACGGAAGCGGGGATTTGCGTAACTTCGCCGACGGCAACAAAGCCCAGGACATAACCAAACGACGGTTCCATGAAAAAGACACTCGGATTACTATTGTTCCTGTCCGCACTGATGTCGCAGTGCGCAAGCGCACAGAAAGACACTCAGGACACATTCACACTGACAGCCATCGACAGCGGCCACTACCTCATGGACGTGAGCGTGGGTGGCGAAGTGCAGACAAAGGCTCTGCTGGAGTCGGGCATACACGTCATGATCATCGACATGGACTTTGCCGCACAGAACAGCGAGGCGGTGAACGTGAGCTTCCACACAAGCGACAAGGACGACAAGATGAACCTGGGCGGCGACCTGTACACAATCAGCCACAAAGGGCGGGGACGCGTCATGATAGGAAGCAACACGGCCTATGAGGGCGAGGTGTACCTCCTGCCACATCTGGCCGACACGCACTATACCGGCATGACCATGGCCATACCCATACACAAGCTGGTGAACGTGTCCGACGGCAGCCACGTGGTGCGCCTCGACCTGCCCGACGGACGGCTGGACATGGTCGGACGTGCGCAGACCGACAGCATCACCGCCGGATGGAGCACGTCGGAAATCAACTATGACTCCTACATGAACATGCCGGCAGTGCGCACACGCTTCGCCGTGGGTGACCGTGCCGCCATCGACGGCAACTTCAACATAGACCTCGGCAACCCCATGACACTGTTCCTCTTCGCGCAGAGCCGCAACGTGCAACGCAACATCTATGAGAACGACAGCATACAGGTCGTGGATGCCACCGACAAGAAAGGCAACGTCATTGCACAGGCATTCATAGCAGACGAGTGCAGCTTCTGCGGACGCACATTCCGCGAAGCCACCATCGCCATAACGCGCAATGTGCCGCGCTTCACCACCGACGGCTGCATAGGGCTGCGCTTCTTCAAGACATGCCCTGCTGTGTTCGACTTCGACCGTTCCGTGATGTACACTAACCCCGGGCAGTAGAACGGCATCCGGCAAGCCCCTTGCCCATATCGTCCATCGTGTCCATCATGTCCAAAGTAAGGTCAATACAGACCTTGCAGGAATATTTTGTCACCAAAAAGTCACAATGTCTGAATTAATGACTACTTTTGGCGGCAATAACAAACATTTCAACTCAACACACACAATGATGAACAAAGTCATAAGCATGCTGACACTGGCAGTCCTGCTGCCACAGTACGCCAGCGCACAACAGAACACGACGGTGCAGCGCGACCCCGAGAGCTGCACGAGCATAATGGTGGGAAAGGACGCAAGCACCGACGGCTCGGTCATAACCAGCCACACCTGTGACAGCTGGTACCGCAACTGGCTGACCATGACACCGGCGGCGGACTATAAGACCGACACCATAATGAGCATCTACGAAGGGCGTATGCACACGGAGACATCGACCGACCAGACAGGCATGACCGTGAAGGGAACGATTCCGCAGGCAAGCCACACATTCTCATATCTCGACACAGCCTACCCCTGTGCCAACGAGAAGCAGCTGGCAATGGGCGAGACGACAATCAGCGGACGACGCGACCTGCGCAACAGGCAGGGGATGTTCATGATTGAGGAGCTGGAGCGCGTGGCTCTGCAACGCTGCACCACTGCCCGTGAGGCCATAAAGCTGATGGGCGAACTGATAAAGCAGTACGGCTATGGCGACACTGGCGAATGTCTGACCATTGCCGACCCCAAGGAGGTGTGGCACTTCGAGGTGTTCGGCGAGGGTAAGGACAAGGTCGGCGGCGTGTGGGCTGCCGTGCGCATACCCGACGACCACATCGGCGTGTCTGCCAACATTCCACGCATCAGCACGCTCGACCTTAAGGATACCGACAACTACATGGCCTCGGAGAACGTCTACGACGTGGCGAAGAAGTTAGGATACTGGGATGGCAAGACGGAGTTCAAGTTCTGGAAAGCTTACGGAGGTCCGCGCAGTGGAGGCAACTACAAGGCTTTCAGCATACGCGAATACTTCATCTTCAACACATTCGCGCCGTCACTCCATCTGCAGTATGATGCCGAGGAGCTGCCGTTCACCATCAAGCCTGAGAAGAAAATCAGTGTGCAGGACGTGCTGGCGATGTTCCGCCAGACATACGAAGGCACGGAGTGGGACGTGACACAGAACCTCATGGTTGAGGTGACAAACCGCGAGACAGGTGTCAAGAGTATGCAGAAAAGCCCGAAGGCGAACCCCTGGATGCGCCCCGACGAAATCGCCATGCTGAACGGCGTGAAAGACGGTGCGGTGAAGTCGGTACGCAACATCGCAGTGCCGCAGTGCGCATACGCCACGGTGATACAGCTGCGCTCATGGATGCCCGATGCCATTGGTGGACTGGTGTGGCTGAGCATGGACAACCCCGGACAAAGCCCGCGCGTACCTATATACGTAGGTGCAACCGACGTGCCGGCGAGCTTCAAGATATGCTCCAACCACCGCTATCGCGACGACTCGGCAGCATGGCACTTCCGCCGCACGAATAAGCTGGCGGCACTGAAATGGGGGACATGCCGCAAGACGCTGGAGAAGAACCGTGACCACTTCGAGGAGAAGGGACTGATGGAGACACCGCTGGTGGAGAGCAAGTACAAGGAGATTGCAGCATCCAAGGGTGAGGCAGCAGCACGTGAGTTCCTGACCGACTACTCGCGCGACTTCGCCGGAGCAGCCCTGCTGCGCTGGGACGAGATGTTCGGACAGTTCTGGCACGAGAACCACTTCGGCTTCTGAGCACACCATTATATATATGGTATGACTACGATACAATACAGACAAAGACCAATCAAACAAGAAAAAGCAATATGAGAAAGAAATCATTTTCAGTCATGGCCGTAACGCTGCTGTGTGCAACGGCGGTGATGGCACAGCAGCCGGAAGGCTACAAGTTCACAACCGTAGTATCGCAGAAGGTGACACCAGTGAAGAATCAGGCATCGACCGGCACATGCTGGGACTTTGCCACAACGTCGTTCATCGAGGCGGAGCTGCTGCGCAAGGGCAAAGGCGAGTATGACCTGTCGGAGATGTTCATCGCCAGACAGAAGTATCTGAACCAGCTGAAGGACAACTTCATACGCAACGGACGCGGCAACGTGGGTCAGGGCAGCATCACGCAGTCATGGTTCAACGCCTTCAGCCAGGCGGGCATAGTGCCGGAAGAGGTCTACACAGGTATCAACTACGACTCGCCGACACACAACCACCGCGAACTGGCATCGTATGTGCGTGCCATCTCGGAGGCCACGGTGAAGAACAAGAAGCAGAGTGAGCAGTCGCTGGAGCTGTATAACGCAGTGCTGGACATCTACCTCGGCAAGGTTCCCGAGACCTTCACCTACAAAGGTAAGGAGTACACGCCGAAGAGCTTCGCCGAGAGCCTGGAGCTGAACCTCGACGACTACGTGGGCATAACGAGCTTCACACACAAGCCCTACTACGAGAAGTTCATCGTCGAGATCCCCGACAACTGGGAATACCAGCAGATGTATAACCTGCCGCTGGACGAGATGATGCAGGTGATGGACAACGCACTCAGCACGGGCTACACCGTGGCGTGGGACGGTGATGTCAGCGAGAAGGGCTTCCTCTTCAAGAAGGGTGTGGCCATAAATCCCGAGGTAAAGGACTTCAGCGACTACGACACGAGTGACCGTGCACGCTTCGAGAAGCTGGACGAGAGCGAGAGACTGGTGGAAGCATATAAGTGCGAACGCCCCTATCCGGAGATAAAGGTGACACCGGCCATCCGTCAGGAGGGATATGAAAACAAGACGACCACGGACGACCATCTGATGCACCTGACAGGCATCGTGAAGGATCAGAACGGCACTAAGTACTACATGACCAAGAACTCATGGGGCACTGCACGCAACGACTTCGGCGGCTACCTGAACATGAGTGAGAGCTACGTGCGTGCGAAGACCATCTACGTGCTGGTACACAAGGATGCTATTCCTTCAGCCATAAGGGCGAAGCTGGGAATCTAACCGGCATAGGAGTGCATGCCGCCGAGGAGGTAGTTCACTCCGAAGTAGGTCATCAATATTGAAAGGAACGCCACGACCATATAGGCGTGGAAGAAACGGGGGTTGCCGAACAACGGCAACCCTTGTTTGTGGAAAGCCGCACCGTATATCAAGAAGGTGATGAGTGCCCATACTTCCTTGGGATCCCACGACCAGTAGCTGCCCCACGACACGTTGGCCCACACGGCACCAAGGAAGATACCGGCGGCCATGAAGAACAGTGCCGGATAGAGCAGCAGACGGCTGAGCACGGTGAGTTGTCCGACAACGTCGGGACGACGGCACATGAGCCACAACGCCAACAGCCCATTGAGCATGATGAACGACAGCAGGGCGTAGGACACCATGATGACCGACACATGAACGCTGAGCAACGGTGAGGACAGCACCGGCATGAGAACCGTGATTTGCGGATTCATCTGTCCTAAGTAGGCTACCAGCAGGGTGAAGCCCGACAGCAGGAAGCCGAAGACAAGTGTATATGGGAAGCGACGGCACATCAGTGCAGAGAGTGCGAGAGTAACAAGGGACAGGAACAGCATGGTCTCATAGCCGTTGCCAAGAGGCACACGTCCTCCCACATACCAGCGCAAGGCGTAGCCGAACAGACAGAACGCGAGTGACAGGAAGAGCATGAGCCTGAAGAACGTTCCTGCAGGACGCACAAGCCGCGGACGCACAGTCGTACTGCGATAGACCATGAAGAAGAACGATAGGAAGCCAAGCGTAAGGTTGAGCATGAACAGGATCTTGGCAACAGGCAGGCGGTTGAACAAAATCTCCGCGCTGACGCGCGAGGGCGATGCCTTGTGCAGCGTGGGGTCATCGGCAACGGTGTGTATCAGTGTGCCATTGGTGAGCATCAGCACCAGTCCCACCTTCTCGTCGACCTCAAGCACGCTCTTTGCCAATGCACTGTTTGCGCCTTGGCTCTGCGCATCCTTCCATATCTGCTCCAGGCGGTAGGTGTCGCCGTCATAGAGCTGTGACAGCCGTGCGTAACTGCCGTCAATGCCAAGCATCTGTCGCAGAGGCTCGCTCTTGATTTTTATCATCGGCTCGTCTTTCCACACGTCAGGACTTAACAACCACCCGCCGACAACCTGCTCGGCAGTGAAACCGTGGTATGAAGCACGTCCGTAGAGCTTAGTCACGAAGTCGCGTGCCAAGGTGTTGAACGGCACGATGCGGTCTTGATAGAGCACCTGAACACGTGCCAGGCTGTCGGCTTGCGCACGCTTCAGCACTGGCAACGTGCGGCTGTCACCATGAGCCTGCGCCAACCCTACCAAGGGGACAACCATCAGCGACAGCACAAGCATGCTACGTCGCAACGACGGATGGCGGAGCAGGCGACGGAACTCCTCCTTGCGCGACAGCAACACCAACAACATCGACAGTCCGAGCAGCATGTAGCCGGTGTAGGTGACAGCTATGCCCCACGGATCGTGATAGACCGTCAGCCACGTGCCAAGCCGGTCATCGTCGTATGACGACTGGTACAGACGGTAGCCCTGCACCTCAAGGATGTTGTTCATGGATATGACGTGTCCCTCCGGCTGTACATCGACGCGCACACGGCTCACGTAGTCCGACGGAGCATCAGTGCCGGGATAGTGTTCTATATAGAACGTGTCGAGTGCGATGGTGAATGGCAGACGGTGGGAGCCGCCGTCCTCGGTCAGCATTGTGTTCTGTCCTGGGCTGTCAGGACGCAGATGTAACATACCGGTGACGCTCGTCAGGCGTGTCACCAGCGCACCGGCAAGTATGACAAGGATGGAAGCGTGCAGCAGCAGGATCGACATGCGCCGCCACAGACGACGGCGTGCCATGGCCACACAGCCAAGAAAAGCAATGGCACCCCACAGCATACAGAACCACGGAGTGCCATATATGTTGCGGCTGACAAAGGCTGTGCCCCAGCCCTCTTCAATGATGGTGGCTGTGCCGAGAACCAGCACAAGCACCGTCATGAGGACAACCACAGCACGCACAACCCATTTGTCTGCCTTCATTCTTCAAGCACGACAGTTATCAGAAGTCGTCAAGTCCCTCGTTGCGGATGCTCTTGACTCCCATACATTCCACCTCTATGAGCCATGTCGGACGACACACCGGTGCGTTGACAAACACCTTTGGCATATCGGGGAAACGCTCGTCGAAGATGCTCTTGACAACGGCATAGTCGGCTATGTCACGCAGATAGACCGTCATCTGGCCTATGTCCTGAAAGGTCATGTCCCCCTCACGGAGCAGACATTCAACGTTCTCAAGCATGCGCTCGGTCTGCTTCACTATGTCGCCGACATGCAGCACCTGCCCCTTGTTGTCAATGCTGGCAGTGCCGGAGATGAACACCTGCCGACGGTCGCCGTAGTCCACACACGTGCCACGCTCAAAGCTCACCCCATAGTCACTGGTACGGTTGAGGTGGTCAAGAGCATAGAGGAAACGTGTCTGCCCCGACTTCAGTCCGGCCACGGAGTAGGCATCCATCTGCACCTTTATCTTCGGGTCGGCAGTGCGTCCGCCTATGCCGGTGCTGGCGATGTAGTGCGTCTTCTCCGTCAGGTTCTGCGTGACGAACACCTCGTTGCGTGCCTTCACCATGCCGGCATAGTTGTTGTCGATGTCCTGCACGAAGAACCATGTGCGTATGCAGTTGTCTGCCAGCGTGCATCCCTGCTCATTGAGCTTGAGGATGTAGTTGTTCAGCAGTATGCGTGTCTGGTATTCGGAGTTGTCGCTCATCACCTGATTGCCACCGGTCCACAGATGGCGGTAAGCACCATGAGCAGCCTCATACAGCCCGTCACTCAGGTTGCGCGTCTTGACACCTGTCAGCAGATAGACCCACAGCGCAATCTTCGTGCCATCCAAAGGAGCTTGCTGAACGATAGAGACTGCACAGTCGGCACTCTCGGGGAGGTTGGCAAGCAACGTGTTGGTCTGGTTGGCGGCATCGCTGAGAAAGTAACGCTTGAATACCGACTGTGCACCGCAGACGTAATGCCCTATTACCTCGTCGTAAGCATCCAGCAGAGCCTCCACCTGATGTTGGAAGCACAGTGTGCCGTCAGTGACATGCACCACGACATGATATTCCGACACGCCACCGTCCATCGGTAGGCTGAATATCTCTGCACGCGCATTCTTCAGTTCAACAATATGTCTTCTGTTATCCATAAAATCAATATCTCCTTGTCTGTTGTCCAATCACTCCTCGGCTCCGTTGTCGATCCAGCTCCTTATTATTCCTAATATGTTGCTGTCGGTCACCTCACCGGTGTGGTTATAGCCCCAACCTCCGTCAGCAGACAGGCCGGACGATAGTGCCCTATACAACACGCTGCTGCCTGAGCTGTATGGCTTGACAATCATCTCGCCATCCACTTTCGTGGACTCCTGATTGACAATGGCGGCATGGCTGCGCCCTTCTGTCAGGTAAAGCCCTGCGGCGGCGTGTGTCGACGCTCCGTGGCAGTTGGCGCACGTGGTGTTGAACACGTTCTGCTGTATGATGCTGAACATACCGACATCCAACGAACCGGCATTCACCGTTATCTCGTCCGAAGCCTTCAGCTCATCTTCCTCAATGGTGTAGAGAGCCACGACGTGCTGGCGCAGTCGCGTCACCACACACAGCTCCACATGTGTCACCTCGTCGCTGATGTTCGACAGGTTCATGGACACCGTCCCTCCAGCTTCACTCGGAGCAGCCACCTGTTTCAGTATCACGGCATAGTTGCTCGTGTCATTGAACCCCGCCAAGGCGACATAGTAGGACGACTCAGGCCATGAGTCCACGCCGGTAAGATTGGCAGTGAAGTTCACGGTGCGTCCGTTCTCTGTCGTCTGCTTCTTCTCTTCAATGCGTCCATCGTCACACGACACCATGGTGAAAGCCAAGAGGAAAGCAGCGACAAATGTATAAAGATAATCTTTCATGTCAAAATCCTCTTAACATCCGTTAGAAAGCGTACTGTAGCATCACCACAGCCGAGTGCTGCGCCAGTCCGAGGTCGTCGTTGTCGCGGTCGAGCTGTGTGGCATGGCCTGTGCGACCGATGTATTGGTACATGGCCTGCAACTTGACATTGCTGTTTGGAAAGAAGTAGTTGAAGCCCACTGCCGGCATATTGAGCAGGCCTTTCTTGTCCGTGCCGTTACGATCCATGAAGTCATAGCGGGCTGCGAGTTGGAAGTGTGATGCGACGAAGTAGCCTGCCTGCACGTAGCCGCCCCAGTAGTTGTAGCTGTCATCTATCTTCATGCGGTCGGTGAAGCCGATGTGCATATAGTAAGCCTCTGCTGCTAAATACAGACGGTTCTTCAGCATGGCAAACTCCAGTCCGGCACGGAAGTCATTGGTGCTCTCGCTCTCGCTCTCCACATTCAGCGAGGAAGACACGCCAAGCAGGATCTTGTCTTCATGCAGATACTTGGGATTGCCCTGTGTGGCAGGCATGATTCCCTTTGGCTGATAGGTCAGACGGCCGGCATACAGCAATGAAGGTATGTGCCAGTCATCGCTGAATGTCTTGGTGGCTGAATTAACAGAAGCACCTGTGCCATTGAAGATGCCAAGTTCATATCCGAACTTGTCCAGCATGCCATGAATCTCAATGCCAAGGTCGAAGCCTAAGCCAATGTTCGGGTTGACAGCATTGAGCGAGTACGGCAGGATGGACGATGCCGTCAGTGAAGTAGGCATCGCGGGCATCAGCGTCTCGCCGAGTGTGGTCAGATAGGCATGGGTGTAGGGAGCCTTGAACTTACCCGCACGTATGGCAAGCTTATCACTGAAGGCATAGTCTGCCCACGCCTGCTGAAGCAGCTGACCACCCGAAGCGGCGGCATTGATTGAGAGGTTGAACGTCAGCTTGCCGAAGGCCTTGCCGGTGAAGCCCAGCACTGCATAGGGTATGGCAAAGCCGGAGTTGGCGACGTTGTCCTGATTATAAGCCTTGTCCAATCCCTCATCGTCATAGTAGTTGAACTTGGCTGCGGTCTGCACCAGCAGATAGGGACGGAACAGGAAATCGCCGTCCTTGGAGCCTATCGAAAAGCCCTCACGTCCTGCAAGGGAAACCACACCGTTCTCTGTGTCGGCATCATACTGAGCCATCACCGTCGCAGGCAACAAAGCCATCAGCATGATGGCAAACAATATCTTCTTCATAACTGTATTTCTGTGAGATTATAAGTGTTATTTGTCATTCAAATTTTTCAAAGTGAGTTGAGGAACGCTATCAGTGCATCACGGTCGGCCTTGGACATATTCTTGAATATGTTCTTGGAGGCTTCACCCTCACCGCCGTGCCACATTATGGCTTCCACGTAGTTGCGGGCACGTCCGTCATGCAGGAAGTAAGTGTGCCCGTTCACTTTCTGCTGAAGCCCTATGCCCCAAAGAGGAGTGGTTCTCCACTCATTGCCGCGAGCCAGTCCGCTGACATAGTTGTCGTTCAAGCCGACTCCCATTATCTCCGAACCCATGTCATGCAGCAGATAGTCCGAATAAGGATGGATGGTCTGTCCACCCAGCCAAGGCAGCTGCGTACCAGCCAGCAGCACAGAGCCGCGCGGCTTGGTGTGCAGTGTCTCCACATGGCAGAGGTGGCACTTGGCCTTGTGGAACATCTCTTCTCCACGCTTCACGGTCGCATTGTTGACATTCCTGCGTGCCGGTACGCCCAGTGCCTGCATATATAGATCCACGTCCTCCATCTCTTGGGTGGTCACGTCAAGCATCTTGTAGCTCAGTCCCATAGCTGCACCCTGTTCAATCTGTGCCTGTCCTTCGCTGATTTCCTCTGGATAGCGGCTGTTGGTCAGACCCATATCACTGGAGTAGCCCAGCTCAACAGTCAGGTCGGCATGCTGTGCCTTGTTACCCGACAAGCCGAGTTGCTTGACACCTTTCTCTGTGATGTAGTTGGCACGACCGCTTATGCCATATTCCGGATAGTTGCTCTGTGCCGCAAGGGCTTCGATCTCATTTGGGTCAAGAGCCATCATCTGCCCCATGCCGACATGGCGCAGAGGTATGCGGACAGTGATGAACATATCTTCCGGACGGATGCTGTCGGCATACCATTCGGTAATCTCATAGTTGGGCTTAGCCAGTTCGTAGGTCTCGCCGTCGGGAAACTCGAATGTCTCAAAGTCATAAGTCACCTTCAGTTTGCCTTCCGGCTCGACACCATAGATGGCATTGTCATGAATCACACGCCCATAGTTCTGGAAGAACGAGCCGTTCTTGCGCGTGATGTAGATAAGAGCCGACGTGAATCCATACGAACCGGAGCCGCCTTCAGTCCAAAGCGTAGGCTCTGTACGTCCTGCATTGCGATGGCAGCTGCCGCAACTGTAGCCCGCATATACGGGTCCCAGACCTCCCATACTGCCATTGTGGTTTATTGTCTTCACGTTGTCATACAGCTTGTCACCACTGTTGAAACGCAAATCGTACTTACCCGACACCCACTCGGCAGGCTGATCATAGGCCACCGGCGAATTGAAGAACGTGGTCGACGTACCTGCAGACAATGCATATCCGGCAGGGATCTCGATCTGCTCCTCAGTGATGCCTTGGTTCTCGTCGCAGGCTGCAAGTAAGACGGATGCACTTACGGCAAATAAGGTACACCTGATTAATCTGTTCATAAATACGCAATTAATACTTTTCCTTAAAACTCTTAAAGAGGAGGTTGCACCTATGGGGAGACGCAACCTTCTCTATCTTGACTTTATACTGTTCAGTTCCTGAACAATAGCTTCCAATCGCGAAGCCTATTCGTTAGGGTCGGTATTGTTCTGGAAGTATGGCTTCAGTTCCTTGTTCAAAACATCCTCAAGGTCACCACAGGCATCCATTGCGGCCTTTGCTTCAGCACTGTTGATGTTATTGCGGAACGGCTGCGGAATGGCCTGAATGGCTGCTGCCGCCGTAGAGATGGCATTCTTGACCTTCGTGTCGAGGTCAGAGTTGACCTTTGCTATGACGGCAGACATGGAGTTACTGTTCACCGTCCCGTCGAGTGAGCCATAATAGATGTTGCGGATGGAGTAGATGTTGTTGGTATAGTCATCGCGCGAGTGCCAGCTGTACCACGACTCCACAGCATAGAGAGCTTCTTCTGTCTGACCTGCCTCATACTTGCTGATGGGGTCGCCAATCTTGGAAGAACCGACTTCGCTTGCAATATCCGTGCAACCGTCGATCAGCGTCTCAATGCAGTTCAGTGCGCTCTGATAGCCCTGTGTGCCGTCATGTGACTTGAATATCTCTGCATAGCTCTTGCCACCATTGAAGCTCTCCGACCAGTCAGAGTACAGGGTGTTGGCATCCGAACGCAGCAGAGCACCTACGGCCTGCATGTAGTTGCCCCACGCATCGCTGTATTTAGCTGCCACAGCATCGCCATACTGCAAGGCATTGGGATCCTTAAATCCTGTCGCACTTGTCTCTGATACGGTACGAGCCTTGCCGTCGAAGAATGTCAGGTACTCCAGCGTGTGGAAGCCACGTACCTCCTGCTTTGCAGCGATGTTGTCATCATCCTCATTGTAGTCGCCAGACCATTCCATGTCATTCCACTGCTGCGACTGCAACAACTGTACTATGGCCGACTGATCGAGAGGCCAACTGTCCATGTTCGGGTCAAGTCCCTTGTCTTTTACGGGGCCCCACAAGAAAGCCTCACTGGTCTCCCACGGCTGACGTGCTGTGAGCCACGCATTGGCCAAAGCCTCGAAGTTGGCATCAGAGGGTGACTGCCGGAACGTCTGCACCGCACTGTTCAGGGCATCGTTCTTCTCTGCCAAGTCCTTGTATGTGGGCAATATCACATTGTTCACTGCCTGCTGGATAACAGGGTCAAGTTGAGCCTGGGTGATGGCATACGTCTTTCCTTCATCGTCTCTTTCGTTGTTGTCATCACTGCACGAAGCAAATCCACAGGCCAGAGCCACAGAAAACAGGCCTGTTGCTAAAGTGTTCTTTTTCATTTTGTCTATTGATTAGTTTCTCTTTAATATTCGTTTTCCCTGCAATTCACTTTTGGAAGAACCAGCCCACGTAGGCAACGGCAATGCCGAACTCATTCTCACTGTTATAGAGCCCCTTGCCAAAGACCTTCTGTGTGCCTATCTGACGCATGGTGTAGTCTGCCTTGACGACAAGGTTAGACAGCGGCTTCCAGTTGACACCTAACTTCCACATGCTGACCTGACAGCGTTTGTCCATTATCTGATCCACATCGGCTTTCTGCTGTGGGTTGTAGTATTCGTAGTGGGCAAATGGATAGATCACGGGGAAATTCTCCTTGCCAAAAACGGTCTTCAGATTGATGCCAACCTCACCCATATAGGTCATCGAGCCGCTGGCTATCGGGGTGAAACGGCTGTAAGGCGACTTGCTGGAATAGGAGTTATTGATGCGCCCTATTGCAGCGGCATGGCCAATGTGTCCCGTCATGAAGTTCGCACGGGCTGTGACATACCTATTTATATACTGTGCATCTGCGGTGAAGATGCGCACGGGTATCTTGCCTATCTGGTCGTAGGTTATCAACTTGTCGGAATTGGCACCGGCATTATTGACGAAGTAGTAGGACGCTCCGACACGCAGACCGGGCACTCCCACGTAGTCCAAGCGGCCTATCCATGCCGGCGAGCTGAAGTTATCGGTCTCGAAGATCCCTTGGCGACCACCGGCAACCCAGTCATATTTGCTGAAGCCGTTAGGGTTAAGTCCTGCAACAATCATGGCCTGGTAGTTGAAGGCCGCATAGCCTTTGCCGAAACTGCCGAAGAACTCGATGCCGGTCTCGTGCCATGTCGACGGCAGGAATGTGGTCTCGCCCTCGTTGCGCTTCGTGCCGAAGAAGTTGGTCGGCTCGTGGTGACTGTTGGTCAGGCCGACGGGCAACACCATGTGACCGACACGCACGTTGAACTGCGGAACGATGAGCCTTGTGATGTGGAACTGCTCAAGGGCGACCTCACCGCCCTTCTCCATCTCCGACTCATATTCGCCGTTCTCACTGCCGGTACCTGTCTCAAGTTCATAGGCAGTACCTGTGCCGCCGGCCTCAAACTCTATCTCCGCACCGAGGATCCACTTGTCGGAGAACTTGTAGTCGAGCGCAAGGATGAAGCGCGGCAGTGACACCTCGGCATGATTTATCTTGGAGTTACCTTTGTTGGAACCGCTCCAGCGGTTGATGCCATAGTCTTTCCACGTGCCGAGCATCTCGCCGTAACCGCCCATGCGGAAACGCCAGTCGCCGTCATACTGCGTCGAGACCGTTGTGTATGATGAATTGTTGTTGTCGTTGTCGTCTGAAGAAGCCACAGACTTGGCGGGTTCGGCAGCACAAAGAGCCTGTGCAGCCATCAGGACACCCATTGAAAAGATGGTTACTGATTTGTTCATATCTCTTTCACATATTTTTACCGCTGCAAAAGTATGAAGAGCCACAAACGCGGGGAATACCTAATTATTGCTAAAAAGGCCTGCCCGAATAGTCACCAGTAGGTAATGAGATATAGGACACCAACGATGCCCATCGTAGCGTTCCAAGGATGGGCATTCTTAGGTTCTTTAAACGGGCATCGTTAGAGTCCAAGCTTGCCCATCGTTAGACCCTAAGAATGGGCATCGTTAGGGTGCCAACAAGGGCAAACGCGGAATTAGTGAACGGAAGTGTTCAAAAATGAAGATTTTTGAACAAAAAGCGGGGCTTCAGTGGGCAATCAATGGCCAATTTTTGAACGGTTAGTAAACAGATAGTAAACGTTTTTGAATGGGCTTGCATATGTGCGATGAAGCCATAGGATAGACCCTATGGCTCTGCTCGTGAAAGGTTTGGTGGGGATGAGCGGTAGAAGGGACTCGAACCCTCGACTTCAACCTTGGGAAGGTTGCGCTCTACCAACTGAGTTACTACCGCATGAAGCGTCGACCGTGCCAACGCGCGGCAAAGGTAATATAAAATCTTCTCACGCAATACATGTAGTGTCTTTTTCTTACTTTTGCGCGTACCTTAAAGGGATGCAGGACAACAGATGAGGAGAATTATACTGATTACCGGTGGCGCGCGGTCGGGCAAGAGCACGTATGCCGAGAGGCTGGCACTGAGTCTCAGCGCGAACCCTGTGTATATGGCCACGGCACGTGTCACCGACAAGGAGTTCGCGCAACGTGTCAAAATCCATCAGGAACGCCGTGGCAAGGAATGGACGAACATCGAGGAGAACCGCGAGCTGAGCCGCCACGACATCAGCGGACGCACGGTGCTGATTGACTGCATCACGATGTGGTGCAGCAATTTCTTCTTCGACCATGACGGACAGATACAGCCCACGCGGGATGCTGTGGAGCAGGAATTCGACCGTTTCACCGCACAAGACGCTACCTTCATCTTCGTGACCAACGAGATTGGCATGGGCGGCACGTCTGCCAATGCCTTGCAACGCCACTTCACAGACCTGTTGGGATGGGTCAACCAGTACGTCGCCGCGCGCGCCGATGAGGTGGTGCTGATGGTCAGCGGCATACCTATCAGGGTTAAGGG
>CAVHVD010000058.1:0-3644 GCA_963639425.1 Faecalibacterium prausnitzii | reverse complement strand
CAATATGACTAAGCTTATATCATGGAATGTCAACGGGCTTCGTGCCTGTTACGGCAAGGGCTTCATGGATGCCTTCAAGGCTCTTGATGCCGATTTCTTCTGTCTTCAGGAGACGAAGATGCAGTCGGGGCAGTTCAGCCTGCAACTCGACGGATATGAACAGTACTGGAACTACGCCGAGAAGAAGGGATATTCGGGTACGGCAGTCTTCACCCGCCGGAAGCCGCTGGCGGTGCAGTATGGCATGGGCATCGACGTGCATGACCATGAGGGACGGCTGATAACGCTGGAGATGGACGGCTACTACGTGGTCGATGTCTACACGCCCAACTCGCAGGACGAGCTGCGCCGCATGGACTACCGCATGCAGTGGGAAGACGACTTCCGCCGCTATCTGCTGTCGCTCGATGCCAAGAAACCAGTCATCGTGTGTGGCGACATGAACGTGGCACACGAGGAGATAGACCTCAAGAACCCCAAGACCAACCACCGCAATGCGGGCTTCACAGACGAGGAACGCGGCAAGATGACCGACCTGTTGCGGTCCGGCTTCACCGACACCTTCCGCCATTTCTATCCTGACACTGCGGGGGTGTACTCCTGGTGGTCATATCGCTTCCATGCCCGCGAGAAGAACGTAGGGTGGCGCATTGACTACTTCCTGACCTCAAGCCGTCTGGACGGCAACCTGGAGGGTGCGAAGATACATACTGGGATCTACGGGTCAGACCACTGCCCCGTAGAGCTGACAGTGAACATATAGAATACAAACAACTTCAATAATCGATACAAGCAAATGAACAAGTTCAAGAGTTTAACTTTAGTGATGCTGCTCCTGTGCTGTGGCGTGGTGGCCGTGGCACAGACCAAACGCAGCATGACCATCGACGACCTGACGCCCTGGCAACGCATCACACAGACCGTGATGAGCGACAATGGCAAGTGGGTCGCAGCCAAGGTGTCACCGTGGGACGGCGACCAGAGTGTGTATGTCTATTCCAAGGCCGACGGCAAGGAGGTGGCGGCGTTCAAGCCTGCGGGCAAGTTTGCCTTCTCGTCGTCATCGAAATACCTGGTTCTGGAGAATACCGTGCCCGCGGCAGTCAGCGACTCGCTGAAGCTCGCGAAGGTCAAGGACGACGACATGCCGCAAGGCAAGCTCGTGATCTATTCCTTAGGAGGCAGGCAGGAGGTAATCGACTCGCTAAGGAGCTATCATCTGTCGGAGGCCGCCGACTACGTGGCATACCAGCGTGGCAGCAAGAAGGACTCCACGCTCTATGTGCGTCCGTTGGGCAGTGACAAGGTGCAGACCTACGCTGCCGTCACCGACTATGACTTCGCCTCCAAGGCGGCAGTGCTCTATTTCGTGGCCGCCGGTGATGCCCCCGGCATCTATGTGGTGAATGTCAAGGACGGCAAGGCCACACGCGTCAAAGAGGGATGGGGCGAATACAAGCACGTCGCACTCGACGAGCAAGGTCGCAATCTCGCGTTCCTCTTCGGCGAGGACAAGAAGACCACATACCGAGACATGACGCTCTACCTCTCAAAGGACGGAGCACAGGCACAGGCCGTAGCCACCAAGGGGAACAGCAATCTACCGACGGGATGGGTGGTCAGCGAGAACGGGCCGGTGCGCTTCTCGAAGAGCGGCGCACGCCTGTACTTCGGCACCTCGCCCGAACCGTTGCAGAAAGATACCACACAGCTGGAAGAGAAACGTCCCAACGTGCAGGTGTGGAGCTGGGACGAGCCGGTGCAGTATCCCGTGCAGAGCTATAACCGCAAGAACGACCTCAAGAAGACATACAGTGCAATGCTGACCCTTGCCACAGGCACCATCTGGCAGTTGCACGACGACACCCTGAAGCAGCTGATGACCGACCCCGACGGCGATGGCGACTACGCTCTTGCCGGTACGTCGGAGCCATACTCGCTGTCGTCGATGTGGGAGGGACGCACGCGCAGCGACTACTATGCCGTGGATCTCAACACAGGACGACGCACGCAGATAGCCAGTGGCGACTATGCACGCTTCCGCCTGTCACCGGCCACGAAGTACGCCTACTACTATGAGGAGAGCGACAGCTGCTGGTACACCATCGAGATGGCAAACGGCACGAAGCACCGCATCACCACTCCCGCAACGCTCAAGGTGTGGGACACCGACAACGATGTACCCGACTACCCCGGTGCTTATGGCACGGCAGGATGGACAGACGGCGACAGCAAGATTCTCATCTACGACCGCTATGACATTTGGCAGGTGTGCCCGATGGCTAAGGCTGCACCCGTGAACCTCACCGTCAACGGAGCCGAGCAAAAGGTGCAGTACCGTCTCGTCAGCCTCGACCCCGACCGCCGCTCCATCGATCCCAAGGGCACACAGCTGCTGCGCGGCTTCAACGACGTGACCTATGGCTACGGCTACTATGAGGCTGTGCTCGGCAAGGCTGCCACTCCCAAGCAGCTCATCGCCGGTGACTTCCAGCTCAACACCATCGTCAAGGCGAAGGACACCAACGACATCGTCTACACCGTGGAGACCTATGAGCAGTATCCCGACTTGATAGCCTCGGACATGAGCTTCAAGAAGAGCAGCAAGCTGACAGACTTCGGACGACAGCAGGAGCGGTATGTCTGGGGCACGGCAGAACTCATCGAATGGACGGCTTACGATGGCACGAAGGTGCAGGGCGTGGTCTACAAGCCCGAGGGCTTCGACGCGTCGAAGAAGTACCCCGTGGTGGTGAACTTCTACGAGCGCAACGCCACGACACTATACAGCTACCGCATGCCGGAGCCGCACCGCTCGACCATAGACTACCATACCTACAACAGCAACGGCTATGTCGTGTTCAACCCCGACATCCACTACAAGGACGGACACCCGGGCGAGAGCTGCTACAACTGCGTCATGTCGGGACTTGATGCACTGATTGCCAAGGGCTATGTCGACGAGAAGCACATCGGCGGTTGCGGACACTCATGGGGCGGCTATCAGACGGCCTACCTCGCAACACGCACCGACCGCTTCGCTGCGCTGGAGAGCGGTGCTCCCGTCGTCAACATGTTCAGTGCCTACGGCGGCATACGCTGGTGGAGCGGCATGGCACGTGCCTTCCAGTACGAACACGGACAGAGCCGCATAGGCAAGTCCATCTGGGAAGCTCCGGAGCTGTACAAGGAGAACTCCTCGCTCTTCAACATCGACAAGGTCAAGACACCGATACTCATCATGCACAACGACGAAGACGGACACGTGCCTTGGTATCAGGGCATAGAGTTCTTCGTGGCCATGAAGCGCAACGGCAAGACCTGCTGGATGCTGAACTACACCGGTGAACCGCACTGGCCGCAGAAGTATCCCAACAAGATTGACTTCCAGAAGCGCATGATGCAGTTCTTCAATCATTACCTGAAGGGTTCACCGGCTCCGGCGTGGATGACCGACGGCGTGCCGGCAGTCAAGCAGCCCTACGAGCTGGGATATTGACGCACACGCAGGCCTTGCGTCACCATACAGACTAAGACGGGACGGTCTCCGCAACAAGAGTTGGAGGCCGTCCCGTCTTTATGATATGTTGAGGCTCGGACAGATGGCTCAAAGCACGTGTTTTTTGCTTAAAATGTGTTTCGAT
>CAVHVD010000057.1:0-15218 GCA_963639425.1 Faecalibacterium prausnitzii | reverse complement strand
GCGAGCTGGGTTCAGAACGTCGTGAGACAGTTCGGTCTCTATCTATCGTGGGCGCAGGAAACTTGCGGGGAGCCGTCACTAGTACGAGAGGACCGTGACGGACGGACCGCTGGCCTACCGGTTGTTCCGCCAGGGGCACTGCCGGGTAGCCACGTCCGGACTGGATAAATGCTGAAAGCATCTAAGCATGAAGCCGGCCTCAAGATTAGGTTTCCCTGAGGGTCGTCATAGACGATGACGTTGATAGGGTGCAGGTGTAAAGGTGGTGACACCAAAGCCGAGCACTACTAATTGCCCGAGGCTTTATCGTGCTGCTGCGTGCGCTATGCGCCGCGGCGCCTCCCTCCTCCTTTTTGGTGTGGCGTTCTTCATCGCCGCACGTATGGTTCCCGTCCTCTTTTCTTTTCTATTCTTTTCTATTTTTTGTTCTTCCGAGCTGTTTTTGCTCTTCCTCCTTTTTCTCTCTTCCTTCGTCCTGTCCTCTCCTCCTGTTTTTCTTACTGCGTGAGAGAGCACTGATAGTTGGTCGCTTGTACGAATACATCGTCACCCTTACATTAAGGTGGCTATAGTGGCGGGGTTCCACCTCTTCCCATCCCGAACAGAGAAGTTAAGCCCGCCCGCGCCGATGGTACTGCCCGCAAGGTGGGAGAGTAGGTAGCCGCCGTTTTTCTTGAGAGAGGCCTGTCCTTCGCGGAGCTGAAGAAGCTCACGGAAAGGAAGGCCTCTCTACTTTTGTCTGCTCACCGAATCTACCCCTCGAACCTGCCTTCCCTACTCCTTTATTATCTACTTCGTCTCCTTTCACAACTTCCCTACCTTATACTCTTTTACTTCACTTCCTCTTCAACTCTCCCTCACCCCTCTATTATCCTGTTAACATTATATATAGTCATCAGGAATGTTATTTTTATTAAATTTTGTCATAAAAGAACGAATTTTGCTTTGGGTTTGTGTGCCTATGAGTTTATTATTACTAACTTTAGACCCGAAAGCAGCTCACCGCTGTCATAACCGAATCTAATAAATATATAACTTCTGCTTAATAATGGAAAATAAAATTCAAGAGCTGACTGATAAAATCTACCACGAAGGCGTGGAGAAAGGCAATGCTGAAGCTCAGAAGATTGTATCTAAAGCCAAGGAAGATGCAAAACGGATAGTGGAAGAAGCTCAGACGCAGGCCGATACAATCATCGCCGAGGCCAAGAAGTCTGCAACCGAGCTGAGTGAGAATGCCAAGTCGGAGCTGAAACTTTTTGCCGGACAGTCGGTGAATGCCCTCAAGTCGGAAATAGCCACGCTCATCACGGACAAGATTGTAAGTGCAGATGTCAAGGCTTTTACCGGCAACAAGGACTACCTCAATTCGTTCATCCTCTCGCTGGCAAAGCAGTGGTCAACGACAGAACCCATCACCATCTCTGCCGAGGATGCCGAAGGCTTGAAGGAATTCTTTGCTGCACAGGCAAAGGATCTGTTGGACAAAGGCGTGAAGATAGAACAGGTCAATGGCATGAAGGCACTGTTTTCCATATCGCCTGCTGATGGCTCGTATAAGGTAGACTTCGGAGAGGAGGAGTTCGAGAACTACTTGAAAGACTTCCTCCGTCCACAGTTGGTTGACTTGTTGTTCAAGTAAAGAGCCTCTTCCACTATGAGTCAGTATTATTACTTGGTGACAGGGCTTCCGGAGCTTACTTTGGAAGACAACAAGTTGAATCATACCGTTGCTGACTTCAAGACGGAGTTCTATCCTTTATTGTCCGCTTCTGACAAGAGACTGGTCGACCTCTTCTACCTGCAATATGACAACCGCAATCTGCTGAGCCTCCTGAAAGACAACGCCGCTGCCACAGACCCGCGTGGCCGGTTCAAGGCGGAGCAGTTCCTGGATGTGGTCAGACAGTACAAGGAGGATGATGGTGTCATCGCTGTCACCCACGGCTTGCCGAAATATATGGTCACATTCATCGTGGACTATTTCAAGCAGAAGGAAGGTGACACGCCCGCCGATAAGGTCGCGCTGGAGGATAAGCTGTCGGCATTGTACTATTCCTATGCCATGAAATGCAGGAACCGGTTTGTGTCGTCGTGGTTTGAATTCAACCTGAACGTGAAAAACATACTTTCTGCCATCAATGCCAGGAAGTTCAAGATAGAGATCCCGCCGGTCATCGTCGGCGACACGCCCGTGTGCGAAGCTCTCAAGACCTCAAATGCGAGAGACTTCGGCCTTGCCGGAGAGCTTGACTATTTGGACGATGTGCTGAAGATAGGGGAGACACACAACCTCATCGAACGTGAGAAGAAGGTCGACCAGCTGAAATGGAAATGGATGGAGGACAAGACATTCTTCGAGTATTTCTCCATAGAGCGTCTGTACGTGTTCCTCCTTCAGGTCGAGCTGGTAGAACGTTGGCTGTCTCTCGACAAGGACAAGGGAAACAAGATGTTCCGCGACATCATTGCCTCGTTCAAGAAAGATGTGAAAGTCCCCGATGAAATCTGATTAAAAAAATAAAATAGTATCAAATATCTATATGGCAACAAAAGGAACTGTTAGTGGAGTAATATCCAATATGGTGACCCTCAATGTCGATGGCTCCGTGGCGCAGAACGAGATCTGCTACATCACGACCGGTGGCGACAGGCTGATGGCTGAGGTTATTAAGGTGGTGGGTTCTCAGGCTTACGTGCAGGTGTTCGAGAGCACCCGTGGCTTGAAGGTTGGTGCCGAGGCCGAATTCACCGGTCATATGCTTGAGGTGACGCTCGGCCCTGGAATGCTTTCCAAGAACTACGACGGTCTACAGAATGACCTGGACAAGATGGAGGGTGTGTTCCTGAAGCGCGGACAGTACACCTATCCGCTTGACAAAGAGAAGAAATGGCACTTCGTGCCCATCGCTAAAGCCGGTGACAAGGTTAGGTCTTCCTACTGGTTAGGACAGGTCGAGGAGAACCACCAACCACTGAAGATTATGGCTCCGTTCGGCCTTGAGGGAGAGTGTACCGTCAAGTCTGTGGCTCCCGAGGGTGACTACACCATCGAGGACACCGTGGCTGTGCTCACCGATGCCGCCGGTCATGACATCAGCGTGAACATGATTCAGAAGTGGCCTGTCAAGGTTGCCATGACCAACTACGCTGAGAAGCCCCGTCCGTTCCGTCTGCTCGAGACCGGTGTGCGCGTCATCGATACGCTCGACCCTATCACCGAGGGTGGCACCGGCTTCATCCCCGGCCCTTTCGGAACAGGTAAGACGGTGTTGCAGCATGCCATCTCCAAGCAAGCCGAGGCCGACATCGTGATTATCGCCGCCTGCGGCGAGCGTGCCAACGAGGTCGTCGAGATCTTCACCGAGTTCCCCGAGCTGATAGACCCCCACACCGGTCGTCGTCTCATGGAGCGTACCATCATCATTGCCAACACGTCGAATATGCCGGTGGCGGCACGTGAGGCCTCTGTATATACTGCCATGACCCTTGGCGAATACTACCGCAGCATGGGACTCAAGGTTCTGCTCATGGCCGACTCCACCTCACGTTGGGCACAGGCTCTGCGCGAGATGTCAAACCGCATGGAGGAGCTCCCTGGCCCCGACGCGTTCCCGATGGATCTGTCGTCCATCATCTCCAACTTCTACGGCCGTGCAGGGTATGTCCGCCTCTACAACGGCAACACCGGCTCCATCACATTCATCGGAACCGTGTCGCCTGCCGGCGGTAACCTCAAGGAGCCTGTCACCGAGAACACTAAGAAGGTAGCTCGTTGCTTCTATGCCTTGGAGCAGGATCGTGCCGACAGGAAACGCTATCCGGCTGTCAACCCCATAGACTCCTATTCCAAGTACGTCGAATACCCTGAATTTCAGGAATACATATCGCAGCGCATCGACAAGACGTGGCTCGACAAGGTCAACGAGCTGAAGACACGCCTGCAGCGTGGCAAGGAGATCTCCGAGCAGATAAATATCCTCGGCGACGACGGTGTGCCGGTGGACTATCACGTTACGTTCTGGAAGTCCGAACTCATCGACTTCGTCGTGCTTCAGCAGGATGCTTTCGATGAGGTGGATGCCGTCACCCCTCTTGACCGCCAGGAGGAGATAATGAATCTCGTCATAGGCATCTGCCACACCCGTTTCAATTTCGACAACTTCAACGACGTGATGGACTACTTCAAGAAGCTAATAAACCTCGGCAAGCAGATGAACTACGCACCCTACAAGTCGGAGAAGTACAATGACTTCAAGAGTCAGATTGAGGCGATGGTGAAGGAGCGTGCCGCAGAATAACAGAGAGTTAACCTTAAAACATAGAGAAAATGTCAACTAAAGCATTTCAAAAGATATACACCAAGGTCACTCAGATCACCAAGGCCACGCTTTCACTCAAAGCTACTGGCGTTGGCAACGATGAGCTTGCCAAGGTGAACGGCAAGCTCGCTCAGGTGGTGAAGATTGCCGGAGATGAAGTCACGTTGCAGGTCTTCGAGGGTACGCAGGGCATTCCCACCAATGCCGAAGTTGTGTTCCTCGGCAAGGCTCCTACGCTGAAGGTCAGTGACCAGCTGGCCGGCCGCTTCTTCAATGCCTTTGGTGAACCCATCGACGGCGGTCCCGAGATCGAAGGCGAGGAGGTGGAGATCGGCGGCCCTTCCGTGAATCCCGTGCGCCGCAAGCAGCCATCGGAGCTTATCGCCACCGGCATCGCAGGCATCGACCTCAACAACACTCTTGTGTCCGGACAGAAGATTCCGTTCTTTGCAGATCCTGACCAGCCGTTCAATCAGGTCATGGCACTTGTGGCCATGCGTGCCAAGGCCGACAAGATCATCCTTGGCGGTATGGGTATGACCAACGACGACTACCTCTTCTTCAAGAACGTCTTCTCTAATGCCGGTGCTCTCGGCCGCATCATCAGCTTCATGAACACCACCGAAGACCCTCCCATCGAGCGTCTGCTGGTGCCCGACATGGCACTCACCGCTGCCGAGTACTTCGCCGTCCGCAACAACGAGAACGTGCTGGTGCTGCTCACCGACATGACATCCTATTCCGATGCGTTGGCCATCGTGTCCAACCGTATGGATCAGATACCATCCAAGGACTCCATGCCTGGCTCGCTCTATTCAGACTTGGCGAAGATCTACGAGAAGGCCGTGCAGTTCCCTGCCGGTGGCTCCATCACCATCATTGCCGTCACCACGCTGTCGGGCGGTGACATCACGCATGCCGTGCCTGACAACACCGGCTACATCACCGAGGGTCAGCTCTTCCTGCGTCGCGACAGCGACATCGGTAAGGTCATTGTCGACCCATTCCGCTCCCTGTCACGTCTGAAACAGAACGTCGTCGGCAAGAAGACACGCAAGGATCATCCGCAGGTCATGAATGCCGCCGTGCGTCTCTATGCCGATGCCGCCAATGCCAAGACAAAGCAGGAGAACGGCTTCGACCTCACCGACTACGACGAGCGCACGCTTGCCTTCGCCAAGGACTATTCGGATCGGCTTCTTGCCATTGATGTCAACCTCGACACCACAGAGATGCTTGATGTGGCGTGGAGCCTCTTCGGGAAGTATTTCCGTCCCGAGGAAGTCAACATCAAGAAGGAGTTTGTGGATCAGCATTGGCCGAAAGAGAAATAACAGAACAATATATTTTTTTACACATACCGTGGCTATTAAGTTTCAATACAATAAGACCTCACTCCAGCAGCTTGAGAAACAGCTCAAGGTGCGCGAGCGCACCCTGCCCATCATCAAGAACAAGGAGAGTGCACTGCGCATGGAGGTGAAACGTTGCAAGGACGAAGCCGTGCAGTTAGAAGAGGCTCTTGAAAACGGCATACAGTCCTACGAAGCTATGTTTGCCCTATGGAGTGAGTTCGATGCCTCGCTGATACGTATCGGTGACGTGCGCATGTCCGTCCGCAAGATCGCCGGCGTGCGCGTGCCACAGCTTGACGAGATAGAGTTCTCGTTGGCAAGGTTCAGCCTGTTCAACTCACCGGAGTGGTATCTTGAAGGCACGGAACTCCTGAAGGCATTGGCTCATACCGCCATCGAGCGCGAGTTTGTGGATGCCAAGCTAAGCCTGTTGGAACATGCCAGGAAGAAGACCACGCAGAAGGTCAACCTCTTCGAGAAGGTTCAGATACCTGGCTATAACGATGCCATCAGGAAGATAAAGAGATTTATGGAAGACGAGGAGAACCTCTCCAAGTCATCACAGAAGATAATGAAGGCTCATCAGGAGCAGAGGAAGGAGGCCGTGGCATGATCACCAAGATGAAGAAGCTCACGTTCCTGATCTACCACCGTGACTACGGGACGTTCCTCTCTCGCATCCGCGAGCTGGGAGTTATCCACGTGCAGGAGCGGCAGCAAGGGCAGATGGATGCGGAGCTGCAGGATGCCCTCAAACGGCGTGCCCTCTATAAGGATGTCATGAAGTCGATGTCGTTCAAGATGAAGACACCCGCCGACCCTGCCATCCATAGCGAGCTGTCTGCCGACGACCTGCTCCGGCAGTACGATACTCTGAACAGTAACATCCAGAGCCTCACCCAGCAGCTCCCCGCCATCGACAAGGAGATTGCCGACATCCGACCTTGGGGTGATTTCGATTGGTCTTCCGTCCGTCGCCTCTCCGATGTCGGCTACAACATTAAGTTCTATTCGTGCACCGAGCGTGAGTTCAATCCTCAGTGGAGCGAGGACTACGACGTTGTCGTCATTCAGAAGTCGGCAAGCCACATCAATTTTGTCACTGTCTCCCGCGAGGATGTCAGGCTCGGCATAGAACCCTTGAAGCTGCCTTCGGAGAGCCTCTCACAGCTCTGCACCCGTCGCGAGCAGACCGTTGCCGCCATTGCGGCAGCCAAGGACGAGTTGGCGCAGTTCTGCGTTGCCAACTACAACACCCTGGCACATCTCGACAAAGAGCTATCTGCTGACATAGACCTCATGAAGGTGCGTCTTGACGGAGAGCCGCAGGCCGAGGGTGCTGTCATCCTCATGGAGGGGTGGATACCTGCCGACGCAGAAGCAGGCGTGCGCGACTACCTCGACAAAGGCAGCGTCTGGTATGAGATACGCGATGCTGTGCGTGGCGACAATCCGCCCATCAAGCTCAAGAACAACTGGTGGACACGCCTCTACGAGAGGCTCACGGCCATGTATGGCATGCCCGACTACAACGAGTTCGACCCCACGCCGCTCATCGCGCCGTTCTTCTCGCTGTTCTTCGCGTTCTGCCTCGGCGATGCCGGCTATGGCATAGTCTACATCATATTGGGCATGATTCTCAAGAAGAAGATACCCGCCATGCGTGGCATTGCCAACCTCATCATCTCGCTGGGACTGTTCACCGCCATCTTTGGCTCGGTGCTCGGCGCGTTCTTCGGGGTCAGCCTCTACGATGCGACGTGGGTGCCTGCCGGACTCAAGGAGTTCATGATTTCCGGCAAGATACCCGGCACCACCTATGATAAGCAGATGGTTCTCGCACTTGGCATCGGCGTGGTTCACACCATCGTTGCCATGCTCGTCAAGGCATTGGTCGCAACCACGCGCTATGGCTTCAAGAACGCACTTGGCGAGTGGGGCTGGTTCCTCGTCGTCAGCACGTTCCCCATAATCGGCACGGTCATGTTCCTCCAGATACTGCCGGAGGACATATCCACGTGGACATTCATCATCGTCGGCGGCATAGCGGCCATAGGCATATATTTGCTCAATAACCTACACCGCAATGTCTTCATCAACATCGGTGCCGGTGTGTGGGACACCTACAACATGGCCACAGGGCTTATGGGTGACATCCTCTCCTATATGCGTCTGTATGCGCTCGGACTTGCCGGAGGCATGCTCGGCAGCGTGTTCAACCAGCTGGCTTTCATGGTTCAGGAGTCTGCCGGTGGAGTCCCCGGATGGGCTGTCTGCTGTCTCATCCTGGTCTTCGGGCACACGTTCAACCTTGCCATGTCCAGCATCAGTGCCTTCGTCCATCCTTTGCGCCTTAACTTCGTGGAGTATTTCAAGAACTCAGGCTATGATGGCACGGGCACGATGTATCGTCCGTTCGGCAACAAGGAAATCAATTAACTCTAAGTATAATAAAACAACAAAATCAATAAAATTCAATCACTATGGACATCAACGTACTTTTAGGTTACATCGGATTGGGACTCATGCTTGCCCTCTCCGGAGTAGGTAGCTGCTACGGCACTACAATCGCAGGCAACGCTGCAGAAGCAGCTCTGAAGAAAGACCCTTCGAAGTCTGCAAGTTACATGATTCTTTCTGCGCTCCCCTCTACGCAGGGTCTCTACGGCTTCGTGGCATTCATCATGTCCATCAGCCGTGACTTCGCGCAGGACGGACTGCTCATGCTCGGCATCGGTGCCGCTTTCGGTGCTGTCTGCCTCGTCTCTGCCATCCGTCAGGGACAGCTCGCTGCCAACGGTATCAACGGCATCTCTCAGGGACACGATGTCATGGTCAACACCATGATCTACTGCGCCCTGCCGGAGTTCTATGCCATCCTTTCATTGATTGCAGTCCTCATGGTGTAATTCCCCACGCAGAGGTCAAAAGATAGGTGGGTGTGCGTGCCTTTTGGCACACACACCCACTTTTTTATGCTTGCCCCTAAGCCATTCCGCCCATCATGCCACGCCGCGGAATGTGCTGTTTCCAATGATATATATTCGTGGGGGTCAAGGATATATATCGTTAGGTGCTATACATATATATGATTAGGGTGTAAGGATATATATGTGTAACCCCCACGGATATATATCGTTAGAAGCCACCCATCCATCCCATCTCCTCGTTTTTCTTCCCTCATCGCCCGCTATTGACAGGATTATTGCTATTTTTGCCAAAAAAACGGAGGAATAATGTCCGATATGTCAACGAAGCCGCAAAAGCCCGACTACATCTTCGAGGCGAGTTGGGAAGTCTGCAACAGGGTCGGCGGCATCTACACCGTCCTGTCCACCCGCGCGAAGACGCTGAAGGCCTCCCTTGGCGACAAGCTGATATTCATAGGCCCAGACTTCGGCACGGAGAACCCTCTCTTCACCGAGATGGACAACTACTGCGAAGCCTGGAAGTACCATGCCGCCGTCTGCGACGGCATCAACGTGCGTATCGGACGCTGGAACATCGAAGGCAGCCCCCTTGCCATACTTGTCGACTTCAAGCCCTTGTTCAGTGATAAGGATGCCATCTATGGCCGCATGTGGTGCGACTATGGTGTTGACTCGCTCCACGCCTATGGCGACTACGACGAGTCCTGCATGTTCGCCGTGGCTGTCGGCAAGGTCGTGGAGAGCTACTGCCGCTTCTGCCTCACACCCTCCGACCGCATCATCTTCCATGCCAACGAGTGGATGCTCGGCATGTCCGTCCTCTACGTACAGAAGCATGTGCCGGAGGTAGCCACCGTCTTCACCACCCACGCCACATCGATAGGACGCTCCATTGCTGGTAACGGCAAGCCTCTCTACAGCTGCTTGGCGGGCTACGACGGAGACCAAATGGCCGCCGAGCTGAATATGCAGTCCAAGCACTCCATAGAGAAGCAGACAGCACTACACGTCGACTGCTTCACCACCGTCAGCCGCATCACCGATGACGAATGTCGCCAGCTTCTCACGAAGCCCGCCGATGTGGTTCTGCCCAATGGCTTTGAGCCGGATCTCGTGCCGAAGGGTGCGGCTTACGCCGCAGCGCGGCGCGGCGCACGCCGCCTCATGCTCCGCGTCGCCTCCTGTCTCATGGGTGAGGAGTTTGCCGACGATACGCTGATTCTTGCCACCACCGGACGCTACGAGTTCAAGAACAAGGGCATTGACGTATTCATCGAGGCTCTGTCGCACTTGCAGCACGACAGCCGTCTCCACCGCAAGATACTGGCACTCATCACCGTACCCGCATGGCTCGACACCTACCGCTCCGACCTCCAGCAGCGTTTGGCCTCGGGATTGTCGTTCGGTGTGCCGTTGCCTGATCCGTATATCACCCACAGCATTCACAATCCTGACTCCGACCGCATCATCGGCATGCTCCGCTATCACGGACTGCTCAATGCCGCCGGTAATGTCCGCGTCATGTTCGTGCCGTGCTATCTCGACGGGCACGACGGCATATATAATAAGGAGTACTATGACCTCGTGCCGGGCTTCGACCTCACAGCCTATCCCTCATATTACGAGCCTTGGGGCTACACCCCTCTTGAGAGTATGGCGTTCCATGTGCCCACCGTCACCACCGACCTTGCCGGTTTTGGCCGCTGGGTGCTTGATGTCCAGGGAGACCGCCCCATAGGTAGTGGTGTCAGGGTGCTCCACCGTACCGATGACAACTATTTCCAACTGACGGACAATCTTGTCGACACTATTCTTGAATATGTTGACATGAGCGGTACCGCGGTGCGCAACGCACGGCTCAAGGCCGCAGCCCTGGTCTCCCAAGCCTCGTGGAGCCACTTCATCGGTTACTATTTCCAGGCCTACGGCGTGGCGTTCGACAATGCCATGAAGCGTTGCTATCAGGTAGCAGCGGGACATGCCGTAGGAGAGTGAACCACAATTCTGAAACAGTAAAAAGTCTAACTTGTCATATTTTGAGAAATGAAAATCAAAGCGAGTAATGTAAATGCAGCCAACTGGGAGGATGTCTCCGTCAAGTCGCACATCCCTGCCGAGCTGGAGAAGCTCTCTGAGCTGGCCCATAACCTGTGGTGGTCATGGAACTTCGATGTCACCGATTTCTTCAAGGACCTGGATCCCGTGCTTTGGAAGAAGGTGGGGCAGAACCCTGTCCTCCTGCTTGAGCGCATAAGCTATGCCAAGCTCGAGGCCTATGCCAAGGACAAGGTCGTCCTGCGTCGCCTTGACGACATCTACACGCGGTTCCGCAACTACATGGATGTCAGCCCCGACACATCCCGCCCCTCCGTGGCCTATTTCAGCATGGAGTACGGCTTGGATCATGTCCTCAAGATCTACTCCGGCGGCTTGGGCATCCTCGCCGGCGACTACCTCAAGGAGGCTTCCGACAGCAATGTCGACATGTGTGCCGTCGGTCTGCTCTATCGCTATGGCTATTTCACTCAGGCTCTCTCCATGGACGGCCAGCAGGTCGCCGACTACGAGGCGCAGAACTTCGGACAGCTGCCCATCGACCGTGTGCTTGATGCCGATGGCAAGCAGATGATCATCGACGTGCCCTATCGCGACTACTTTGTCCATGCCTATCTGTGGCGTGCCAACGTGGGACGTGTGTCGCTCTATCTGCTCGACACCGATAACCCCATGAACAGCGAGTTCGACCGCACCATCACCCACAAGCTCTATGGCGGTGACTGGGAGAACCGCCTGAAGCAGGAGATACTGCTCGGCATTGGCGGCATCATCGCCCTCAAGCGTCTCGGCATCAGCAAGGATGTCTATCACTGCAACGAGGGACACGCCGCACTCATCAACGTGCAGCGCATCTGCGACTACGTTGAGAGTGGCCTCACCTTCGACCAGGCCATCGAGCTGGTGCGTGCCTCCTCGCTCTACACGGTGCATACGCCCGTCCCTGCCGGACACGACTACTTCGACGAAGGGCTTTTCGGTAAATATATGGGTGGATACCCGCAGCGCATGGGCATCAGTTGGGACGAGCTGATGGACATGGGACGCAACAACCCCGGCGACCACGGCGAGCGTTTCTGCATGTCTGTCTTCGCCTGCAACACCTCCGAGGAGGTCAACGGCGTCAGCCGCAAGCATGGTGAGGTGTCGCGTAGCATGTTCGCACCCATCTGGAAGGGCTACTTCCCCGAGGAGATGCACGTGGGCTATGTCACCAACGGCGTTCACTTCCCCACCTGGGCGGCTACGGCATGGAAGCAGCTCTACGCCTCTCATTTCGATGATAACTTCCTCTACGACCAGTCGAACGCCGACATTTGGAAGGCCATCTACGACGTGCCCGATGCCGAGATTTGGAAGACGCGCATGACGCTCAAGACAGACCTCATCGACTATATCCGTCAGCAGTTCAGCGAGACGTGGCTCAAAAATCAGGGCGACCCATCGCGCATCGTGGCTCTGCTTGAGAAGATCAACCCCAACGCACTGCTCATCGGCTTCGCACGCCGCTTTGCAACCTACAAGCGTGCGCATCTGCTCTTCACAGACCTTGACCGTTTGGCCAGCATCATCAACAACCCCGACCGTCCCGTGCAGTTCCTCTTCGCCGGTAAGGCTCATCCCAACGACGGCGCAGGTCAGGGACTGATAAAGAAGATTGTGGAAATCTCGCGTCGTCCCGAGTTCCTTGGCAAGATCATCTTCCTTGAGAACTACGACATGAAGCTGGCACGCCGTCTCATCTCCGGTGTTGACATCTGGATGAACACGCCAACACGTCCGCTGGAGGCTTCGGGCACATCGGGCGAGAAAGCACTGATGAATGGTGTCGTCAACTTCTCCGTACTCGACGGATGGTGGTGCGAAGGTTATCGCGAGGGCGCAGGCTGGGCACTGCCCGAGCAGCGCACATACCAGAATCAGGATCAGCAGGATCAGCTCGATGCGGCGACCATCTACTCCATCCTTGAGAACGAGATTGCACCGAAGTACTACGACACCGGTGCTGCCGGCTACTCCGAGGAGTGGGTGAAGGTCATAAAGAACTCCATAGCGCAGATAGCTCCGCACTTCACCATGAAGCGACAGCTCGACGACTACTACGAGCGGTTCTACAACAAGGAGGCTCGCCGCTTCAAGTACCTCTCTGCCAACAATAATGAGCATGCCAAGGAGCTGGCGGCATGGAAGGAGAGCGTGGCATTCCGCTGGGACAGCATACAGGTTGTCAGCTGCGAAGAGCCGGACGAGGTGCGCCAGCACACGCTTGAGAGTGGCAAGACCTACACCGTCAGATATGTCATTGACGAGAAAGGTCTCGACGATGCCGTAGGCTTGGAGCTTGTCACCACCTGTACTGATGCCGACGGACGGCAGCACATCTACTCCGTCGTGCCGTTCCGTGTTGTCAAGCGTGAGGGTGACCTCTACACGTTCCAGGCGGACTTCGCCATGGAGAACGGCGGCAGCTACAAGCAGGCATGCCGCATGTTCCCCAAGCATCCGTCACTGCCCCACAGGCAGGACTTCTGCTACGTCCGCTGGTTCGGATGAGAGTGAAGTCAGTGGCAGCTCATCGGGCTGCCACTGACTTTTTTATTACTCTGCCCCTAATGCCCATTAAGCAAATAAAACACTCCGTTCTCCCGCGTTAAGCCAAATTAACATGGTTCATTCTCCATTAGCATTAATTTTGTGCCGCCATGCAACATGATGCAATATCGGTGCACGATTGTGCAAGTCGCACTTCCTGCAAGCCGGTACTTTTGCACTGCGGAAAGCGTGGGGGCTTTCCGGTTTTTTTGTATTGCTTATGAGTTGTGACCATACATATATTCATAAGAGTTAGATTTAAGTATTAGCTACATGGCAGCCACGCGTGAGCGCAGTTGCCATCTTTTTTTTTAGAGAGAACAGAAAGACACAATGGAAACTACACGACACGCGCGCCTGCTCTACACTGCCGTCAGCGACTTCCTCCTTGAGAGGGAGACGCTCGGTGCTTCGGAGCTCGTATACGCATATACGAAAGAGGTGTGGGAGCTTACGCTGGTCGTCTCGGGCTTCGGCCTTCTCACGGCGGCCGGCAGGACTCTTGCTTTCTCTTCGGGCGATGTCATTCTTGTGGCTCCCCATGTGCCGTGTCGTTGGGACTTCAGCCCCGTCACCTACTCCGGTGAGGACAGCCATGCCGAGCGTCTCTGTCTCAGTGTCAACGAAACTTTCCTCCGCAATCTTTACAGTTCCAATCCCTACCTGACGAATGTCGGTGTCTGTTCCGATGCCTCCGGTGTGCTTGTCAAGTTCTCTTCCGCCGCCTCGCTGCGCATCTCGCAGGTGCTGCTCCGCATGGAGACGGAGAGCCGTGCCATGCAGGCGGCAGACATCCTCCGCCTTGTCGTCATAGGCATGGAGAGCGATGAGGCACAGAAAGCTCCGGCGCAGGATGCCACCGCTGCCGATGACGATGGCACCGACATCGGTAAGGTCTACAAATTCATAAAGATGAACGCATGGCGCAGCATCACCCTCGACGAAGTGTCGCGCCACATGAGCATGAGCAAGTCCACCTTCTGTGCCTTCTTTAGGAAGAACACTGGCAGCAGCTTCGTCAGCTATCTCGACGGCTACCGCATCGATGCCGCCTGTGTCATGCTCACGCGTGACCCTTCGCGCTCTGTCTCCGACATCTGTTTCGAGACCGGCTTCAACAGCGTGTCCTACTTCAACCGCGTGTTCAAGAAATTCAAGGGTGTCTCACCTACGGTCTACCGCCGCAGCCACGCCAACCCCTGATTGCCCTCAAGCCCACAATGCCTATTCGGCTCATTTGCACAATAGTGCAATAATCGGACACGATAATTCAAAGCACTGTGAAAAAAAGCCAATACTTTTGAACTTTGTAGCGGAGAGAGCGTGATGCCTCTCCTGCGCGTTTTAAGTATTAACTATTAAATTCAGTATTATGAATGACATTAACTTCTGGAAGCACACCTTCCTGTATGGTGCGTCTCTCTTCCTCGCATGTGCCACTCCGGCCATGGCTTCAGGTGTAGAGACCCTGCCGTCAGCGGGCGTTGCTTCAGTCCAGCAAAACGGACGCACAGTGAATGTAACCGTCAACGATGCCTTGGGTCCTGTCATCGGAGCCAACGTTTTGGTCAAGGGCACCACCATCGGCGGCATCACCGACATGGACGGCCACGTCACCATCGACGGTGTACCCTCGGGAGCCGTAATTCAGGTCTCCTATATCGGCTACGTCGCACAGGAAATCTCTCTTCAGAACAATCAGACATCCCTCACCGTCACCCTTAAGGAAGACACCGAGACCCTCGATGAGGTCGTTGTCGTCGGCTACGGCACGCAGGCCAAGAAAGACATTACCGGTTCCGTCGCTGTCGTCAGCCGTGATGCTATCACCGAGCAGCCTGTGACTACTTTCGCTGAAGCTCTTCAGGGACGTGCATCAGGTGTGTACATCTCCAACTCCGGCGGCCCCTCGGGTGAATCTACAATCCGTATCCGTGGTGTCGGAGGTGTCAACGGTTCTGACC
>CAVHVD010000056.1:26351-57662 GCA_963639425.1 Faecalibacterium prausnitzii | reverse complement strand
CCTCTTCAGATACAGCTCTGTGGCAATACGCATATACATGTCCGTGTCGAGTGCGTTGAAATGTGTGATGAAAGGGCGCGCCGACGCTCCGCCCGGTATTGACTGCAACGTCGGTGTTTCCACCTCGGTATATCCTGCATCATCAAGGAAGCGGCGCATGGTACTGATCACCTTGGCGCGCTGGATGAATGTCTCCTTTATGCCGTCGTTCACAATCAGATCCACATAACGTTGACGATAGCGTTGCTCGGGGTCGTCGAACTTGTCGTATGCCACTCCGTCCTTATACTTCACTATCGGCAGCGGCTTCAAGCTTTTGGATAGCAGCGTCAGGCTCTGCGCGTGCACCGAAATCTCACCCGTCTTCGTGCGGAATACGAAGCCCTTGACACCGACGAAATCGCCGATGTCGAGCAGTCGCTTGAATACGGTGTTGTATAGTTCCTTATCTTCTGTCGGGCAGATGTCGTCACGTGTGATGTAAACCTGGATACGTCCCTTCGAGTCCTGTATCTCCGCAAAGCTGGCCTTGCCCATGATGCGTTTGCCCATGATGCGTCCGGCTATCGACACCTCGCGTGGTTCGGCTTCGTCCTTGAACTCGGCTCTGATGTCGGTGGAGAAGGCATTAGTCTCATACTCGGCTGCAGGATATGGAGCTATGCCCATCTTGCGCAACTCTTCGAGACTGTTGCGGCGGATAATCTCCTGTTCACTTAATTCTAAAACGTTCATGTAAAGTGATATTTCTTTGAATATTTGGTGACAAAGGTACTAAACTTTTCATACACGGTCTCCCATTTGTCCCAAAAGTAGTACCTTTGCCGCCCAAAACAGAAAAAGTCTTATGGCAAATATCACCGATGCAAAAGCTTTAGGAACGGACAAGATCAGCAAGCTGCTGATGCAATACGCCTTGCCTTCAATCATAGCCATGACGGCATCCTCGCTCTACAACATGGTCGACAGTGTCTTCATCGGCCACGGCGTTGGTGCCTATGCCATATCAGGCATGGCCATCACCTTTCCATTGGTGAACATCGGCGCAGCCTTTGGCTCACTGGTAGGCGTGGGAGCAGCCACGCTGGTGTCTGTACGCCTCGGACAGAAGGATTACGCCACTGCGCAGAAGGTGCTGGGTAATGTGGTGGATCTCAACGTGATTCTCGGCCTTGCGCTGACCGTGGTCGCGCTGATGTTTCTTGACCCGATACTATATTTCTTCGGGGCAAGCGACAACACGATAGGCTATGCCCGCGACTACATGCAGGTCATCCTGCTGGGCAATGTCATCACCCATCTCTACTTCGGCATGAACGCTCTGCTACGCGCCTCGGCACATCCGCGTCAGGCGATGTATGCCACAATCGCCACCGTCATCATCAACACCGTGCTCGACCCTATTTTCATCTTTGGTTTCGACATGGGGATACGCGGTGCCGCAGTGGCCACCGTCGTGGCACAGCTTGTCGCGCTAATGTATCAGCTGCGTTTCTTCAGCAATCCCGATGAGCTGCTCCACTTCCATCGTGGCGCGTTCCGTCTGGAGCGGCGCATAGTGTCGGACTCGCTCGCCATCGGCATGTCACCATTCCTCATGAACATGGCATCGTGCGTGCTCGTAATCTTCATCAATCAGGGCTTGTTGCACTACGGCGGTGACCTGTCGGTCGGTGCCTACGGACTGGCAAACAGGCTGGTGTTTGTCGCCGTGATGATAGTCATGGGCTTCAATCAGGGCATGCAGCCCATCGCCGGATACAACTTCGGTGCTGGCCTGTACCGCCGTGTGAATGAAGTGACGCGTCTCACCATATACTGTGCCACGGCCGTCATGACCGCGTTCTTCGCACTGTCCATGCTCTTCCCCGAGCCTCTCATCCGCATCTTCACCTCCGACGAAGAGCTGATCTCCCGTTCTGTCAAGGCTCTGCGCATCATCGTCATGTTCTTCCCCGTGGTAGGCTTCCAAATGGTGACATCTAATTTCTTCCAAAGCATTGGCATGGCAGGCAAGGCCATATTCCTGTCGCTGACACGCCAAATGCTGTTCCTACTGCCGCTGGTGATTATCCTTCCGACATACTTCGGCGAGGATGGCGTGTGGTACAGCATGCCCGTGTCCGACATCATCGCCAGCATCGTGGCGGCAGTGATGCTGGCCATGCAATACCGCAAGTTCAGCAAGCACAACGTTGCTGCAACAGTGTAATTTAGCCATATCACGTCAGACAAAAATAAAGTGAATGTTGAGTCGTTCTTGAAATAAAAAATCACGACCTTTGTGCTCGGTTAAATGGGAAGTCAACCTATCACAGCACGGTA
Source organism: Faecalibacterium prausnitzii (assembly GCA_963639425.1). Lineage (GTDB taxonomy): Bacteria > Bacteroidota > Bacteroidia > Bacteroidales > Bacteroidaceae > Bacteroides. Next base: position 55,337 of record CAVHVD010000056.1, on the reverse strand, counting down.
TAATCTGTCTGTGGAAGATGAAAATTTAGCCATCCGCATTGGAGGGTTTACGACGAAACCAGATGAGATGACGGTGTTAAGGCATGGTCGTATCATTTGGTTTCTTCGCATTTGACTGTTTGAATTGTTTTTAACAATAGGAGCAGTGAAAAATGGTAAAGACCCAACAATTGACAAAGGATGCCATTGAACTGAGCAGTGGCAGCGTATCGCGTACTTTCCGCAAGTTTTTTATTCCCACAGTCTTGGGGATGCTGGCACAGTGTTCCCTTACGGCAATCGACGGTGTCTTCGTGGGACATGGCGTAGGGGTTGACGGCATTGCCGCTGTCAACATTACCATGCCGATTTTTGTCACCGTTACCGGCATCGGACTTATGCTTGGTGCTGGTAGCTCCGTTGTGGCCTCAATCCATCTTTCACATGGGAAGCCGAAGGCGGCACGAATCAATATCACGCAAGGCATTGTCGCGGCATCCTTATTGGTGCTCGCCTTCACGTTGCCCATGCTTGCCTTCCCGACGGCAACGGCAAGGTTGCTCGGTTGTCCCGAGACATTGCTCCCCATGGCGAGGGAATACATGGTGTGGTTCCTCCCTGGTGAGGTCTTCTCCATGTGGTCAGCACTTGGCCTTTACTCCATTCGTCTTGATGGCTCTCCGAAGTACGCCGCATGGTGTTCGGGAGTGGTGGCGATTATCAATATCGTGCTCGACTGGCTTTTCATCTTCCCGTTAGGTTGGGGATTGATGGGTGCCGCGTTTGCCTCAACCATCGCCCTCGTCGTAGGTGGCTCAATGGCGATGGCCTACATCTGTTTCTTTTCACGCACCTTGCGTCCCGTATTCTTGAGATGGAGCATGAACAGTCTGCGACATTCACTCCACAACCTCAGCTGTCAGTGCCGCATCGGCTCCTCCAACCTGCTCGGCGAGTGTGCCGTATCGGCCATCGCTCTTGTCGGCAACTATGTCTTCGCCCATTACCTTGGCGAACTGGGTGTCGGAGCTTTCGGCATCGCCTGCTATTACTTGCCGTTTGTATTCATGATTGGTAACGCCGTAGCCCAGTCGGCACAACCTATCGTCTCTTATAATTACGGCCTCAGTAATCTTGAGCGTGTAAGGGCGACTCTGCGCGTGTCCCTTATTGCGGCTGTATGTTGTGGACTTGCCGTCACCTTGCTCTTCAGCCTTTGCCCGAAATTGCTTGTAGGTCTGTTCATTAAGTCCGACAGCCCGGCATCTGAAATAGCCATACACGGCTTCCCGTTGTTCTCCGTGGCATTTATCTGCTTCTTGGTCAATATCACTTTCATCGGATACTATCAGAGTGTGGAGGATGTTCGTCGTTCCGTCACCTTTGCTTTCATGCGTGGTCTCATCTTCCTGGTACCGAGCTTCCTAATAGCACCGCACGTCTTCGGTGTCGATGGTATTTGGTTTGCACTCGCATTCTCCGAGGTACTGACTTCCTTATGTGTACTTCTTACATACTTCATCCGAAAACGAGATTCCATGTAATCCGCCTTCACAAAATATTGACCGATAGTGAACTTTCCCCGTCTGTCGTGCACCTTTAACAAGAAGAGGAACCGCATTTGCCGTATATTATTCCTATTTAGCTAATTCGCAGATCTATATTTTCTTCTCTGAGAGAATAATTCTTGTGTCGGTTCTGAAGATATATATCCGTAGGGGTCAAGGATATATATTGTTAGAGGTTATAGTTGTATATGGTTAGGGGGTAAGGATATATATGAATAGGGGTCACGGATATATATCTTCAGAAGCCATAGATTTATATCTTTAGCAGAGCAGGGAATTATCCGCATGATTTATCACCTCGAAGAAGTGGAAGAGTATTATGTAGAGTATTTGCGCCAAACGACAGAAGTCGTATCGGGTAATGTCATAAGTCGTCTCACACCGTTCGTTGTGAGCATTCACTTCGAACGTTGTAAGCACTCACATCGAACGAGATGAGTGTTCACAACGAACGATGTGAGAGAACATGAGTAGGTCTTAAATATATTCAAAGATGATATTTGTCCTAAACCAAGATAGGTTCTGTCAAAAGAAAATATTGGAAAAACTTTGCGCGGCGTGTTGCGTGTATCAAAATAATGGATACCTTTGCACCCGCAAACCATGGGACACGTGTTTGTTCGAGCACATGGGTTCTGTGTTTGCTGAGGGGTTTTGGTGCGTTAGTTCAGTTGGTTAGAATGCCTGCCTGTCACGCAGGAGGTCACGAGTTCGAGTCTCGTACGCACCGCAAACAAGAGCGAGGCTGCTGTGGATAGAATCACGGCAGCCTCGCTCTTTCCTTTCTCTTTTGTTATTTCACGCCAACAGAGCCTCGGCCAGACGCGTCAGGTCGTCGATGGTCTTCTGCTTGACGGTCGACTCCACTGTCACCATCGGCTCGACGACGGTTATGTCCTTGAGCTGTTCCATCGCTTCACGCATCTTCTTACCGGCAGCGGGTGCCCACGAGCCATTATCCACAAATGCAACCTTGCGGTTCTGGAAATTCTTGCTGCGCAGATGACTGATAAAGTCTTCCATCACCGGCATGATGCCTGCGTCGTAGGTCGGTGCAGCCAGCACCAGACGGTCGTAGCGGAAAGCATCTTCGACCGCTTCCGCCATATCGTCGCGCCGTAGGTCGCTGAGCGACACCTTTACGTTGCTCTTTGCACGTATTATCTCCGCCAGCTTCATGGCAGCCTCGGCGGTGTTGCCATGGAGAGAACAGTAGGCAATGAAGATACCCTCGCTCTCGGGACGATATGAACTCCACGTGTCGTACAGCCGTATGTAGGGCGTGAGGTCACCCTCGAGCACAGGGCCGTGTAGCGGACAAATCTTGTCAATCTCAAGACCTCCGACCTTCTTCAGCACGGCCTGCACCTGCGCCCCATACTTGCCGACGATGTTGAAATAGTAGCGGCGTGCCTCGCACGTCCAGCCCTCGGGATCGTCATAGTCCAATGCTCCGAACTTGCCGAAGGCATCGGCAGAGAACAGGATTCGCTCCTTCTGCTCATACTCCATCATGACCTCGGGCCAGTGCACCATTGGTGCCGTGACAAACTGCAACGTGTGCTCGCCCAGCGACAGTGTGTCACCGTCTTTCACCACGAGGAGCCGCTCTGTCGACAGCGTGATGCCGAAGAAGCGCGTTATCAGCTTGACGGCCTGCGCTGTGCATACCACCCTTGCATCGGGATACATCTCAAGGAAACGTCCGACGTTGGCGGCGTGATCCGGCTCCATGTGGCTGACGACGAGGTATGAGGGCTTGCGGCCCCCGAGAGCTTCCTCCAGATTGCCAAGCCATTCGGAAGTGCGCCGTGCGTCGATGGTGTCCAGCACCGCCACGTCCTTGTCCAGAATTACATACGAATTATAGGAAACGCCTTGCGGCACCACGTACTGACCTTCGAAGAGGTCGATGTCCTTGTCGTCAGCACCGATGTATCTGATGCTGTCCGTTACATTTGTTGTTGCCATTTCTTTCTACTTTTTAGTTATTCTCTTCGATGTGCACACCCTGCCGTCAGCACGGCGGCTGTGCCGTTCATATCACTCCAAAGTGGCGAAGTGCCAAGGCCACGCCATCATCGTCGACGCTCGCCGTCACATAGTCGGCGGCTGCCTTGACCTCCGGCTGTGCGTTGCCCATCGCCACGCCCGTATGCGCATGACGCAACATGGGAATATCATTGCCGCCATCGCCAAAGCTCATCGTCTCCTCCGGCGCGATGCCGAAGTGACGGGCAATGTCGTCGATGCCTTTCTGTTTGGTGCATCCACGGGCTGTCACGTCGACAAAAGCGGGATGCCAACGTCCCATCTCACAGTCGGGCACGACGGGATGCAGTTCCGCCTCCTGTGCCGCGTCCAAGAAAGGCGACATCTGATATATGTCGCCACGGCTCAGAGCCTCATCGACTGTTACGTCGTCGAACGTCACGGGGCATTGTAGATGACGGTAGAACAAATCTTGCAGTTGCCGGTCGAGACGGCACACACAGGCATCGTGGCTACCCACAACGACACACGGGATGTTGCGCTCCCACGTGTAGTGCAGGATGGCTTCTGCACTGCTGCGGCTGATGGGCATCTTGCTGATGGGTGTGCCGTCGGCAGCAAAGCAGCAGGCACCGTTCATAGTTATGTAGCCGTCTATCAGTCCGCGCTTCTGCAACGGGCCGAGGTTGTTTATCAGCAGCTGCGGTCTGCCGGTGGAGATGAATATCTGCACGCCGCGCGACTTGGCAGCCGACAGTGCGTCAACAGCCGACTGCGGAATCCTGTGGGTGCTGAAGCTGACCAGCGTGCCGTCTATATCGAGAAACAAAGCCTTTATCATGAGTGCCTTATATCATATGTACATGTGTGTGCCACATGAGGTTCGGGCGTAAAGGTACGCCAAAAACGGCAGGCACAGATTGGCAGGCTGCATTTTTTGTTTGCACATCAAAATAGACTACATTTGCACCGTCTTGTTCCGCAACATCCAAGAGACAGAATCAGCGATGAAGCGGATGAAGAAGGAATCGGGTGGAAATCCCGGACAGTCCCGCTGCTGTGAGTCTCACGTCGGCGAGCTTCCCTTGCTACACATCAGGACACACGGGGCACGTGTGCCGTGCATGATTATGGGGGAAGATGCCGCAACAAGGCTTGCTTGAACACCGGAGCCACTGCCTGCGCACACGATGCGGGGCGGGAAGGCACAAGCAAAGCCGAGACAAGTCAGAAGACCTGCAAGACAAGCTGAAAAGCCTTGCTTCAGCCTCTCGAGGAAAGAGACTGAAGACGCAAACGGCACGCGTGTGTGCACACGGACACACGGCGGCGCACGTACAGGAGAAAGAGTAATTTTTATCGCTTACGAGTCTATGAACAGCCGATTCCATGCCCTTGTTGCATGGTCTTGCCAAATGCTCTTGGTGCTCTTGATTTCCACTGTGGCACGTGCACAGGAGAATGTTCGGGATACCATCACCGGAAAGGTTCACCGGATAGGTGAGGTCACGGTGAAGGCACGGCGCGTGTCGCCCAACGTCACGTCATCGGCACCGGTGCAGCTGATTTCGAGAGATGCCATCAGGCAGCAGGGCATAACGGACATTGCCGATGCACTGCGCCGCTTCTCGGGCGCGAACATAAAGGACTATGGCGGCGCGGGAGGTATGAAGACCGTGTCGGTGCGCAGCCTGGGGTCGCAACACACGGCGGTGGTCTATGACGGCATCACGATAAGCGACACACAGAGCGGACAGGTGGACTTGTCGCGCTTCTCGATAGACAATCTACAAGAGATGTCGCTGACTGTCGGTGACAATGACGACATATTCCTGCCGGCACGCACAGTGGCATCGGCGGCATCGGTGCGTCTACAGTCGGCAGAGCCACAGTTGAATGACAAGCCTTTCGCCCTGAAGGCGGAGGTGAAGGCAGGCTCATACGGCATGGTGAACCCGTTCGTCCGCTACGACCAGCGGCTCACGAAGAGCATCAGCACGTCGCTATCGGGCGACTTCATGCGGGCCGACAACAACTATCCCTTCACGCTCGTCAACGGCAAGTTGAAGACCAAGGAGCGACGGAACAACAATCAGATCGAGACGTGGCGCGGCGAGTGGAACATGTACGTGCACCCTGGGCAACGCTCCACGCTGAACACCAAGGTGTATTTCTACGACTCGGATCGCGAACTGCCGGGGCAGATTGTCTACTACAACCTCAAGAACGCTGAACGGCTGAGAGACCGCAATTTCTTCGCACAGGCACACTACCGCACGTTTTGGGACAACGGACTATCGCTGATGCTCAACGGGAAGTTCAACTGGGCCTCAACACACTATCACGACGAATCACAAGAATATCCCAACGGCGTGAGAGACAACACCTACCTTCAACGCGAGTACTACGGCTCGGCAGCGGTGCTGTATGTGCCGCGTCAGGAATGGGCTTTCTCCTATGCCGCTGACTACGCCTACGGCACTCTGAACATGAATGTCAACAACGTCGCTAAGCCCTTCCGCCACACCGTGCTGCAATCGCTGACGGCACGCTACCGCACGCAGCGGCTCACGCTGACGGGCATGCTGCTTAGCTCCATCTACCTGAATGATGTCAAGGAAGGCACGCCGGCATCGGACGCACGCCGTCTGTCGCCGTCGCTCTCGGCATCGTGGAAGCCGTGGGAAGCTACGGACATGTATCTCCGTGCATCCTACAAAGACATCTTCCGCGTGGCGACATTCACTGAGAACTACTTCGACCGTTGGGGCAGTCGTGACCTGAAGCCCGAGGTGGCACGGCAGTTCAACGTCGGCGTGACCTTTGGTCACACGAGCAGTGACGGCAAGTCGAGCTTGCAGCTCTCCGCCGACGGGTACTACAACTACGTGAAGAACAAGATCGTGGCAATGCCCTACAACATGTTCTTCTGGACGATGGTGAACCTGGGACACGTGGACATCATTGGTGCGGACGTGACGGCCAACGCCACGCTGGACATGGGTCGCGGGCACAGCATAGTAAGTTCATTGGCCTACACATACCAATATGCGGTGGATAAGACCGACCCACAGTCGGCATATTATGAAAACCAAATACCTTATACGCCGCGCCACTGGGGCTCGTTCTCCGTGGCATGGGAGAACCCGTGGGTGAACCTGTCGTTCCACTCCACGGGTGTCAGCAAACGCTACTCGTCGGAACAGAACTCCAAAGCAAACGAAATGGAGGGATATATCGAGTGCGGCGTAGCGGCATACCACACGTTCCGGTGCCGGAAAGGACATGAGGTGTCGGTGCGTGGAGACATCGTGAACCTGCTGAACAAGCAGTATTCCGTAGTCAAGTTCTACCCGATGCCGGGGCGCACATGCAAACTGACTCTAAGTTTAACTCTATAAATACCAAGTACAAAAAATGAAAAGGATCAATCTGAAAGAAGCCATCAGGCTTCTGGCCATGACAGTCCTGATTTCGGGCGCATTCGTGGCATGTAGTGACAATGACAACGACGAACCAAAGCTTCCGGAAAACACCGTAGCGGAACAAGGCGTGTTCGTGTTCAACGGCGGTAATCAAAGCAAGGCCGTGGAAGGCTCACTCTCGTTCATCGACCTGAAGAACGACAAGGTGCTGAACGACGCATTCAAGACCATCAACGGGCGCAGCCTCGGCATGACCGTGCAGGACGGCGTGGTTTTAGGCAACAACCTGTACATTGCCGTATCGGAGTCGAACACGATTGAAGTCGTAAACAAGAACACCCTTGAGAGCGTGAAGCAGATACAGCCCACCGAGGCACAGGGAACCTCACCGCGCGACATCGTTAGTGACGGGAAGTACGTGTACGTGTCAATGTACTCCGGACACGTATCGCGCATCGACCCAGCCACCAACACCATCGACAAAACCGTGGCCGTCGGTCCCAACCCCGAGGAGATGGCAATCGCCAATGGTTATCTCTATGTGGTGAACTCCGACGGAATGAACTATAACAACGGCTATGCCAACGGCAAGAGCGTGTCGAAGATTAACATGTCTTCCATGACCGAGGAGAAGAAGATCGAGGTTGCAGTGAACCCGACACGCATCGGCGCAGACAACGCCGGAAACGTGCTGCTGCTCTGCATGGGTAATTACTACGACATTCCCGCCACAATTTGGAAGATTGACAGCAAGGACAATGCTACTGACACAGGGATTGCAGCCACGATAATGACCGTCAGCGGGAACTCGCTGTATGTCATCAACGCACCGTGGGGCGCAACGGAGGTCACCTACACGAAGTATAATACGCGAAGTATAACACGAACAACGGCTGCACAGACATCATACAACTTCGTATCGCAGCCGGTAGATTCGCCCGCCGGCATCACCGTAGATCCTGACAATGGAAACATCTACATAACCTCATATAATATGGTGGGTGGCTATGCCAGCTACAGCACTCCGGGCTACGTGGCAGAATATTCGTCGGACGGCACGTTCGTGAAGAAGTATGATGTAGGCACAGGTGCCGTGAGCATGATGATCATGAAGTAAACGTCTGCACCATCTATAAAAGACGTACATGAAGAAAGCAACACCGTACTTTCACATCATAATAGCAGCATTGTTGGTTCTGTTCCTCTCCGCCTGCGGCGGAGGGAACAGAACCTCTTTTTCTGCCGCGGAAGAGGACATCAGTCTGCACTATGCCGAGAACCTAAGACTGACACGCGGCGAGGGCTACATAGAAGCCCGTCTGCGCAATCCGTGGGACACGACAAGGACGCTGCATACATACGTGCTGGTGAACAAGAACGTAGAGGTGCCGCCGCACATACCAAACGGCACGCTGGTGCGCACGCCGTTGGACAATGCACTGGTCTACACCGCCGTACACTGTAGCCTCATCAAGGAGATGGGAGCCATCGGCAGCATCGGTGGCGTGTGCGAGCTGCAATACATAAAGGTGCCCGAGGTGATTGAGGGTTGCCGTAACGGGAGCATCGTCGATGTCGGCGACGGCATGAACCCCGACATAGAGAAGATCATTGACCTACACCCCGACGCGCTGATGCTGTCGCCGTTTGAGAACAGCGGCGGACACGGGCGCGTGGACAAACTCGACATCCCCATCATAGAATGTGCAGACTACATGGAGACATCGCCCCTGGGACGCGCCGAGTGGATGCGCTTCTACGGCATGCTCTTCGGTCGCGAGGCACAGGCTGACAGCCTGTTTGCCGTTGTGGAGAAGAAATACTCCGAGCTGAAGGAGATGGTGGCTGCCGAGGCCACGGAAAAGCCCACGATGATAACCGACCTTAAGAGCGGCTCGGCATGGTACGTGCCGGGAGGCAGAAGCACCACAGGACAGCTGTATGCCGATGCCGGAGCACAATATGCCTTCGGCGACCGCAATGTGAGCAGCTCCATACCCCTCTCGTTCGAGACTGTGTTCGAGCGCGGACAGGACGCACAGCTATGGCTCGTCAGATACAATCAGCCACAGGACATGACGTATGCGCAACTGGAACGCGACTACGCGCCGTATGCCGGTTTCCGCGCATTCAAGGAACGGCATATCTACGGTTGCAACACCGCCTACGTGCCTTTCTATGAAGACTTTCCTTTCCATCCGGATCTGTTGCTCAAGGACCTGATAAAGATATTCCACCCTGCACTGCTGCCCGGCTACGAACCGAGATACTACACACCACTGAAATGAACAACAGAGGAATGGTCTACGGCGCGGCATTGGTCGTCGTCATCATACTGCTGGTGACGGCAAACCTGTTCTTCGGATCGGTGAATATACCCGCAGAGGCCGTGGTACGCATACTGCTGGGTGGCGATGCAGAACGCGAGAGCTGGAGATTCATCGTGCTGGAGTCGCGCGTGCCACAAGCCCTCACCGCCATGCTGTGTGGTGCCGCCCTTGCAACGTCGGGACTGATGTTGCAGACAGCATTCAACAATCCGCTGGCAGGGCCTTCGATTTTGGGTATCAACTCGGGTGCAAGCCTGGGAGTGGCATTCGTGATGCTGGCCGGTGGAGGCACCATTGCCACGGCAGGTATCACGCTGTCCGGCTTCCTCGCCGTGATGTTGGGAGCTTTCGTCGGAGCCATGACCGTAATGGCACTGATACTGTTCTTCTCGACGCTGATAAAGAGCAATATCATGCTGCTCATCACAGGCATCATGATAGGCTACATCGCCTCGTCGGCCATATCGCTTCTGAACTTCTTCGCCACCGCCGAGGGCGTGCACTCATACACCATCTGGGGATTGGGCAACTTCAGCGGCTTGTCGATGCAGCAGATGCCCTACTTCTCGTCACTGATTCTCTTGGGACTGGCATTGGCACTGATGCTGATAAAGCCACTCAACGCCCTGCTATTGGGCGACCGTTATGCCGAGAACCTGGGCATCAACATCAGACACACGCGCAACATGCTACTCGTCGCCACAGGAATACTGACGGCTGCGGCAACGGCGTTCTGCGGACCGGTGTCGTTCATCGGGCTGGCCGTGCCGCACATAGCACGACTGATGCTCGGCACCTCCAATCACAACTCACTGCTACCCGTGACGATGCTGACAGGATGTGCCGTGGCACTGCTGTGCAATCTCATCTGCCTGTTGCCTGGCGAGTCAGGTATCATTCCGCTGAACGCCGTGACACCGTTCCTGGGAGCACCGGTGATAATCTACGTCATCGTGAACCAACGCCGCATACAGTACTTCAACTGACACACCGAGAGAAAGAGATGGAACACAACGCAGCAATAACGGCACATGCGCTCAGCATCGGATACCGTACAGACCGGAAAGAATACACCGTACACAGCGGCCTGAGCTTCAGCCTGCGGCAGGGCGAGCTGACGTGTCTGCTCGGAGCTAACGGTGCAGGCAAGTCCACACTGCTACGCACGCTGTCGGCCTCGCAGCCCGCCCTTGGTGGTGAGCTTACGGTGATGGGCAAGCCGCTGTCGGAATACACGGAGCGGGAACGCTCACGCACGATAGGCGTGGTGCTGACAGACAAGACATTTGCCGGCGGGCTGACTGTCTACGAGCTCGCAGGACTGGGACGGCAACCGCACACAGGCTTCTTCGGTCGTCTGCGGAAAGAAGACAAGCGCATAATAGATGAGGCACTGAAGAATGTGGGCATCAGCCACAAGAGACAGAGCTACGTGGCCGAGCTGTCGGACGGCGAACGGCAGAAAGCGATGATTGCCAAAGCACTGGTACAGGAATGTCCGCTGATACTGCTCGACGAGCCTACGGCCTTTCTTGACGTGGTGAGCCGCATAGAGATAATGAACCTGCTACACCGCCTTGCGGCAGAGCAGGGCAAAGCCATACTACTCTCAACACACGACATTGAGCAGGCACTGACACTTGCCGACCGTCTGTGGCTGCTCTCGGCAGAACACGGCATGCTGTGCGGCGAGACCGAAGACATGGTGTTGGCAGGACACATGGACAGCCTGTTCGACAACAAAGGCATCTGCTTCGACTATGACAGCGGTTCCTACAGTCCAACGGTCTGCGGCGGGCGTGACATCTCCGTGGTTTGCGAAGACAAAACACTGATGCACTGGACGCTGAACGCCTTGAGACGACACGGCTTCAGCATCTGGTCTGCGAATGATGAGCACTGCGACATGCGCATAGAGGTGACATCGAGAAACGAGCTTCGGCTGAAGCGCGGCGGACAAGTCCTGAACTGCACATCCTTCGAAACCCTGCTACAAACAATTGAGCTGTAAGGGTCTCCTGTCCGAGTCCCTCACAGCCCAATCACTATACCTTATTGTATATACTCCCCTCAGTTCTTGCGGAACGGCGGCTTGGCAACAACGGCCTTGAGCTTGCGCCCGCGCACGTCGATCATAATGGGCGTACCGACTTTGCTGAAGGCTGTCTGTACGTAACCGAGGCCGATGCCTATCTTGCGTGTCGGCGACATGGTTCCCGAGGTGACGATACCTATTGGCTCGCCGTCGGCATTGAGAATCTGATAGTGCTCGCGCGGGATGCCACGGTTGACCAGCTCGAAGCCGACGAGCTTGCGGCTGACACCCTCTTTCTTCTGTCGTTCCAGCTCGGCGCGGTTGGTGAAGTCCTTGCCGTCGACGAACTTGGTGATCCATCCCAGTCCTGCCTCTATGGGCGACGTGGTGTCGTCGAGGTCATTGCCATAGAGACAATAGCCCATCTCGAGGCGGAGCGTGTCGCGTGCTCCGAGACCTATCGGTGCAATGCCAAACTCCTTGCCAGCATCGAACACGGCATCCCACACCTTGTCGGCATCCTTGGGGCTGAAGTACAGCTCGAAGCCACCGGCACCGGTGTAGCCGGTGTTTGAGATTATGACATCGGGAACGCCTGCCAGCTCACCGTGGCTGAAGTGATAGTAAGGAATGGAGCTGAGGTCGACGGCAGTGAGCTTCTGCAATGCTGCCTCTGCCTTGGGGCCCTGCACCGCCAGCTGCGCCGTCTCGTCAGAGGCATTGTGCAGCTCTGCGCCGTCGCTGTTGTGGCTCACGCACCAGTTCCAGTCCTTCTCGATATTGGCAGCATTGACCACCAACAGGTATCTGTTCGGCTCCCAGTAGTAGACGATCAAGTCGTCGACAATGCCACCTTGCTCGTTGGGGAAGCAGGTGTACTGTGCCTGTCCCGGGACGAGTGCCGCAACGTTGTTTGATGTCACCTTCTGCAAGAACGGCAGGGCATTAGGCCCTGTGACCCAAAACTCGCCCATGTGCGAAACGTCAAACACGCCCACGCCCTCGACAACGGTCATGTGTTCCTTGATGATTCCTGCCGGGTACTCTATCGGCATGTTGTAGCCTGCGAACTCGTGCATCTTTGCACCCAAGGCAATGTGCCTCTCGGTAAATGGAGTTGTCTTCATAATCTCTCTCTGTATTTATCTTTCTATCGTTTTTTGATTGTTGATTTCCGTCCTTACTTGCCGACATGCCGCTGTGCCGCGAGCGCAGCAATACGCACCACCACCATCATGGCCTTCTCCATGCTCGGGATGGGCACGTACTCATAGCGTCCGTGCATGTTCATGCCACCGGCAAAGATGTTCGGGCACGGCAGTCCCCTGAACGAGAGCTGTGCGCCGTCGGTGCCGCCACGGATGGCCCTGACATGCGGCTCCACGCCTACCTGCCTGATGGCCTCCTTTGCCATGTCGATGATATACATCACAGGCTCTATCTTCTCGCGCATGTTGTAGTACTGGTCGTGCATCTCCAACGCCACTGTCCCTTCGCCATATTCGCCGTTTATCTTGTTCGCCAAATGTCGGAACTCGCGCTTGCGGCTCTCGAAGCGGTCGCGGCTATGGTCGCGGATGATATAGCTGACGGTGGTCTTCTCGACACTGCCCTCGAACGACGTGACGTGGTAGAAACCTTCGTAACCCTCCGTGTGCTCTGGTGTCTCGTGGCTGGGCAGCATGGCGATGAAGCGGTTTGCCACGCGGATGGAGTTTATCATCTTGTTCTTGGCCGTACCCGGGTGGACATTGCGCCCCGTAAACGTCAGCCGTGCCGATGCGGCATTGAAGTTCTCGTACTCTATCTCTCCCACTTCACCGCCGTCCATGGTGTAGGCAAAGTCACAGCCGAAACGCTCCACGTCGAACTTGTGCGCACCAAGCCCTATCTCCTCGTCGGGGTTGAAGGCTATGCGCACCTTGCCATGCTTTATCTCGGGATGCTCCTGCAGGTAGACCGTGGCGGAGACAATCTCGGCAATGCCGGCCTTGTCGTCGGCTCCGAGCAGTGTGGTTCCGTCGGTGACGATGATGTCCTCGCCTTTATGGTCGAGGATTTCGGGAAATCTCGCAGGCGAGAGGACTATGCCTTGTGCCTCATTGAGCACGATGTCGCCGCCGTCATAGTCATGCACGATGCGTGGACGGATGTCCTTTCCTGCAGCATCGGGCGAGGTGTCCAGATGTGAGATGAAGCCCACCACGGGCACATCGGTATCGTTGATGTTGGCAGGCAGCGTGGCATAGAGGTAGCCGTTGGCATCAAGATAAACGTCGTGCAGCCCCAAAGCCAGCAACTCATCGCGTAGGTATTCGGCCAACTTCATCTGCCCGGGCGTGCTGGGTGTCACGCCGCTGTCTTCGCTCGACTGCGTGTCGAAGCTGACGTATTTAAGGAAACGTTCCGTGAGTGTCGTCATAGTGTCATTGCTGTTTTTCTTTTCACTGTGTAAAAGTAGGGAAAGCACCGTTAACGGCAAAGGGTTTCCCGTCAAATCACATCCGTCGGTCACGCCCCGCCCGACAAATCAGAGTAAGTCCATAACATTTGCTGCACAAAAAGCAAGTCCGTTCAATAATATTTACTAACCGTTTACCAATCGTTCAAAAACCGTTCAATGATTGCCCACTGAAGCCCCGTTTTTGTTCAAAAACCTTCACTTTTGAACAATTCCGTTCACTAATTCCATGCTTGCCCCGAGAAGCACCCTAACGATGCCCATTCTTAGGGTCTAACGATGGGCAAGCTTGGACTCTAACGATGCCCGTTCAAAGGACCTAAGAATGGGCATCCTTGGAGGGCAACGATGGGCATTCAAGCAGACCCACAAAACGCCGCCTCACGGTCTCTTGCTGTAGTTGTCCAAGCCCGTGCGAAGCCAGCTGACATATTTGTCGATGTCTTCGTCGTAGGAATAGGACTTGTTGAGCGGACGGCCGTCGTTGTCGATGAGCACATAGAACGGCTGCGTGTTGGCACCGAACTTGACACGCTGCAGGTAGCTCCACTTGGCACCGAACGTGCGCAGCGTGCGCTCGTGTCCGTTCTCGACGACAGTCATCGGCTGTGGCAGTTCCGTCTTGTTATCGACATAGAGGGTGATGAGCACATAGTCGTTGTTGAGCATATCGCCGACCGTGGGGTCTGTCCAGACCGCCATCTCCATCTTGCGGCAGTTGACACAGCCATAGCCGGTGAAGTCGAGCATCACGGGTTTGCCGTTCTGACGGGCATACTCCATCCCGAGGTCATAGTCATCGAAGCGGGCGTGGACATCGTTCTTGTAGAGGTTGAAGTCCTGCGTCTGCATGGGCGGAGCAAACGCACTGACAGCCTTCAGCGGAGCACCCCACAGCCCCGGCACCATGTAGACGGCGAAAGCCAGCGAGCACAGAGCCACGAAGAAGCGCGGCACGCTGACGCGGTTGTTGTCGTCGTCGTGCGGGAACCTGATCCAACCGAGCAGATAGAAGCCCAGCAGGGCGAAGATGACAATCCACAGTGCGAGGAATGTCTCGCGGTCGAGCAGGTGCCAGCCATAGGCCATGTCGGCAACAGAAAGGAACTTCAGGGCAAACGCCAGTTCGATGAAGCCAAGGCATACCTTGATGACATTCATCCAGCCACCCGACTTGGGCATCGAGTTGAGCCATGCAGGGAACAAAGCGAAGATGGTGAACGGCAGTGCCAGTGCGACGGCAAAGCCGAACATGCCCACGGTAGGCGCAACGATGCTACCCGTCGACGATACCTCGACAAGCAGAAATCCGATGATGGGGCCTGTGCACGAGAACGACACAAGCGTCAGCGTGAATGCCATGAGGAAGATACTGAGCAATCCGCTGGTTGCATCGGCCTTGCTGTCGACGGCATTGCTCCATTTGGATGGCAGCGTAATCTCAAATGCGCCGAAGAACGAGGCTGCGAAGACCACGAGCAGCAGGAAGAAGAGGATGTTGAAGATGGCATTGGTGGACAGGGCATTGAGTGCGCTGGCACCGAAGAGCAGCGTGACGGCCAGCCCGAGTGCCACATAGATGACGATGATGGAGATGCCATAGGTAATGGCATCGCGGATGCCTTTGCGACGATCCTTGCTGCGCTTGAGGAAGAAGCTGACGGTCATCGGGATGATAGGCCACACGCACGGCGTGAAGAGAGCCAGCAATCCACCGATGAAGCCGGTAGCGAAGATGACGATCAGCGACTGATCCACGGTGCCGACAGCATCCCCGAAGCCTTGCAGCTCATCGATGACGGGCTGCCACAAGTCTGAACCTGAACCTGCACTTGCGGAAGAAGACGGTGCAGCACTCTGCATACCGGCGGCAGAAGCGGGCTGTGCCTCTTCTGTTGCCGATGCACCGCTGCCGTCAGCCTGTACGGCAACAGCCGCCGACGATGTTCCGGCAGATGTTCCGGCATAACTAAAGGGAACTTCGGCAGGCGGCAGGCAGTTACGGTCGTTGCAAGCGGCATACTCCAGGAAGCCTTCTATACGGTAGTCACCGCCCGTGAGCTTGAGCTTCTGCACGAAGCGTGCTGCCTTCTCGAAATAGCGCACCTGCATCTCGAACAGCTTGTCATAGTCCGACTTCTCGTCGCCAATGGGTTGCAGCGTGCCGTCGAGTTCTGCTCCGCTGATTTTCTCTGTGTTGAACGTGGCCGGTATCGGTCCGCCACCCTCAAGGTCGGTGGAATAGATGTGCCACCCTCCGTCTATGGTGGCATCGAATACTATCTCTGCCTCCGTGTCGGACAGGCGGTTGAACGTTGTCTTGAACTTCACAGGTTCCTGTATCTGCGCAAACGCCAGCGCAGTGCACAGCATGAGGAGCGTGCAGAGCAAAAGTTTCTTCATAAAAAGAGTCCTCTCTATATCAAAAAGTTGTCTTGATTACTTGATTCGGGTTGGGGCATCCCGTCATGCCATTGTCGGCACGTGGGCATCAGGCTTCGTAGTCGACGCAGGCACGGCTTTCCTTGACATCCTTCAGCAACGCAGCTGCCGCCAGATGGTCGGGATGACTGCTGTATGCCTGCACGTCGGCGAGAGTGTCGAACTCGCTGTACAGGGCAATGCTCCACTGCTCTGCGGGGTTGATGTTCAGGCCGACCTCCACCTTGCGGATGAACGGGATGGCCGCGGGCAGAGCCTCAATGGCGTGCTTGAAATCCTGCATTGCTGCAAGGCGTTGAGCCTCGGGGACATCGCTTTTCAGCTTGAAAAGTACAATATGCTTGACCATATTTGTATGGTTTTAGGGAAATTGTTTACATTTGCTTGGTTTTGCACGTAGCTGACCCCAAAACGCCAGCCGCTGCAAAAGTAGTTGTTTTTCCAAAATCCACAGTTAGGCAGGATGTTAATAATAGGCATTGCAGGCGGCACAGGCTCGGGCAAGACCACCGTCGTAAGAAAGATTATAGAAAGCCTGGGCAGCGGACAGGTGGCATTGATTCCGTTGGATTCATACTACAAGGACAGCAGCAGCGTGCCGCCGGAGAAACGCCAGCTGATAAACTTCGACCATCCGAATGCCTTTGACTGGAGCCTGTTCCGCGAGCAGATTGCAGCCTTGAAGTGCGGCAAGGGCATCGAGCAACCCATATACTCCATGATTACCTGCACGCGCCAGGCGGAGACGATACATGTGGAGCCGTGCGAAGTGATAATCATTGAGGGCATCATGGCACTATACGATGAGGAGATCCGCAACATGATGGACATAAAGGTGTTCGTCGATGCCGACTCGGACGAACGGCTCATAAGACTGATTGAGCGCGATGTGGTGGAACGCAACCGCACGGCACAGGCTGTGATGGAACGCTACGCACGTGTGCTCAAGCCCATGCATCAGCAATTCATCGAGCCTACGAAGAGCTATGCCGACCTGATTGTGCCGCAAGGTGGCAACAACAAGACGGCCATAAAGATCTTGACGCAATACATCAAGCGGCACCTGAAGCAATGATGCTTCAAGCTGCATAAGGACATCCACAAAGAACCGAGACCACATGACGATTCCCCGGCACTCTGCGACTTCGGCGTTGGCGGCGTTGCTGCTGACGACGGCGTTGCTTGCAGGAGGGTGCAGCAGAGCGGGAAGCGGCATGCGCGACCTGCAACAGATTGTGGACAGCGGGCGGCTGACGGTGCTGACGATGTACAGTCCGGCATCATACTTCATCTACCGTGACAGCGAGATGGGACTTCAGTATGAGACGGCGCGGCAGTTGGCGGAATACATCGGCGTGCAGATGGATGTCGTGGTGGCACGGAGCACACATGAGCTGGTAGATATGCTCAACAGCGGCGAGGGCGACTTGATTGCCTACAATCTCCCGATTACCAACAGCGGCAAGGACAGCGTGCTCTATTGCGGACACGAGTTCATAACGCATCAGGTGATTGTGCAGCGCGACAGCAAGAAGGCACTGACAGATGTCACGGAGCTGGTAGGCAAGGATGTGTATGTCAAAAGTGGAAGACAGT
The DNA here is from genome assembly GCA_963639425.1 of Faecalibacterium prausnitzii. Lineage (GTDB taxonomy): Bacteria > Bacteroidota > Bacteroidia > Bacteroidales > Bacteroidaceae > Bacteroides. The sequence continues at coordinate 37,509 of CAVHVD010000056.1, read as the reverse complement.
ATGCGCGGATGAAGAGCCTCAACGACGAATTGGGCGGCGGCATCAGGCTGCATGAGGTGGCTGCCGACACGCTGTCGGCAGAGGATTTGATGGCACAGGTGGATGCGGGGGAGATAGACTACGCTGTGGCAGACAATGACGTGGCGCGGCTGAACCGCACGTATTACCCTGACCTGAACATAAACCTGGCTGTCAGCCTTGACCAGCGTTCGTCATGGGCAGTGAGGAAGACAAGCACACAACTGGCAGCACTCATAGACCGTTGGTCTGCCGAAGCCGCCACGGCAGCGACATACATCAGCAACGCAAGCCGATACTTCCGACAAGGCAGGAGCCTCTCCAATCCCCCTATCCTATCGGTGGAGGATGGCCAAATATCAGCTTTCGACAATCTGTTCAAACGCTATGCCCCTGAAATCGGATGGGACTGGCGGCTGCTGGCTTCGTTGGCATACACGGAGTCGAACTTCGACCCCGATGTAGTATCACGGGCAGGAGCACAGGGACTGATGCAACTGATGCCGACAACGGCACATAACATGGGTGTACCCATAGGACGTGAGTGTGACCCCGAGGAGAGCGTCAGAGCAGCAGTGAAGTATCTCTCGCATACCGGCAATATGTTCAGCAGCGTGCCCAAAGGGGAGAGGGACAAGTTCATCCTGGCAGCATACAACTCCGGCATCGGACACGTGCAGGACGCAATGGCGTTGGCAGAGAAGTATGGGCGCAACAAGTATGTGTGGGACGACAATGTGGAACGCTATCTGCTTCTGAAGAGCATTGAGGAATACTACACCGACCCTGTGTGCAAGAACGGCTATCTGCGTGGTGCGGAGACAGAGAAGTTTGTGCGGAGCACGCTGGAACGATACGAGCGGTACAGAGAGCTGATCAGAACAGATTGAGCTTCTTCTTGCGGGCCTCGTCTATCGGCATGGTCTCTTGCGCCTTGCTATCTTTTGTGTTGCGTTGGCGAATCTCACCATACTCTTTCTGCAACTCGACCTCCAGCTCATGTTTCTGTCCTTCGTTCATCAGCCGTGCGGCCACCGTGGGGTTCTGCGAAGCGTCTTTCATGTGTATCACGGGTGCATGATAGACAGGAGCGATCTTCAGAGCCGTGTGCAGCAAAGATGTGGTGGCACCGCCTATGAGTAATGGTATGTCGACCCCTGCCTTCTCCAACTCGGAAGCCACATGCACCATCTCCTCAAGCGATGGCGTTATCAGTCCGCTAAGACCAATCATGTCGACTTTCTTCTCTATGGCAGTGCTCACTATGTCCTCTGCCGGCACCATGGTGCCAAGGTCTATGATCTCATAGCCGTTGCACGCCATCACCACGGAGACAATGTTCTTCCCTATGTCATGCACGTCGCCCTTGACTGTGGCAAGCAGCACACGCCCTGCCGACGCACTGCCCTCTTTCCTGTCGGCCTCAATATAGGGTTGCAGAATGTTCACGGCTTTCTTCATGGTGCGTGCAGTCTTGACCACCTGCGGCAGAAACATCTTGCCTGCACCGAACAGATCGCCAACCTTGTTCATCCCCGCCATCAACGGGCCTTCGATGATGTTCACTGCACGTGGATACCTCTGCAAGGCTTCGGCCAAGTCTGTCTCAAGATAATCGCCGATGCCTTTGACCAACGCATGAGACAACCGTTCCTCCACCGTGGTGCCTTGCCGCCACTCGTCATGATGCACATCAGCAGCCTTGCTTCCGTCAGCCTTGGCAGCATCGGCCTGTTGCTTTATCTGCGCCGCCAACGCCACAAGGCGTTCCGTAGCATCGGGACGGCGGTTCAGGACAACATCCTCTATCACTTCAAGCTCATCGGCGGGGATGTCTGTATAAAGCACGGACGAAGACGGATTGACAATGCCCATGTCCATACCCTCACGGATGGCATGATAGAGGAACACGGCATGCATCGCTTCGCGTATGTAATTGTTGCCACGGAATGAGAATGACAGATTGCTGACACCACCACTGACATGAGCACCTGGCAGATTGCGTCTGATCCAACCTGTAGCACGAATGAAGTCAACGGCATAGTTGTTATGCTCCTCCATGCCTGTAGCCACAGCAAGCACGTTAGGGTCGAATATCACGTCATGGGGATTGAATCCCTCCTCCTCTACAAGCAGACGATAAGCACGCTGACACACTTCAATCTTGCGCTCATAGGTATCGGCCTGCCCTTGCTCATCGAAAGCCATCACCACGACCGCCGCACCGTAGCTCTTGATGTCGCGTGCATGCTGTAGAAATATCTCCTCGCCCTCCTTCAGTGATATGGAGTTGACAATGGCCTTGCCCTGCAGACATTTCAATCCGGCCACGATGACGTTCCACTTTGACGAATCGATCATTACAGGCACACGGGATATTTCCGGCTCGGAACCCATCAGGTTCAAGAAGGTCACCATCTCCGCCTCGGCATCAAGCAGACCGTCATCCATATTTATATCAAGCACCTGCGCTCCGTCTTCCACCTGCTTGCGGGCTATGGCGAGAGCCTCTTCATAGCTCTTTTCCTTTATCAACCGCAAGAACTTGCGCGAACCGGCCACGTTGCACCGCTCTCCTATGTTGACAAAGTTTATTTCGGGCTTGACCTCGAGCAACTCCAGTCCGGACAGCCACATACAGTCGGGCTTAGGAGCAGGCTTGTGTGGCTTGGCATTCTGCACCAGCGGCACATAGCGCGCTATGAACTCATCTGTGGTGCCACAACAGCCACCGACAATGTTCACCAGCCCTTCGTCAATATACTGCCTTATGTCCTCTGCCATGTGTTCAGGGGTCTCATCATACAGGCCCAGACTGTTCGGCAGTCCAGCATTCGGATAGACACTTATGTAATAAGGAGCTTTTGCCGCCAAATGGCTAAGAAACGGTTTCATCTGCTCTGCACCAAACGAGCAGTTCAGACCGACAGAGAACAGCTCTGCATGGCTGACAGAAGCGAGGAAGGCATCAAGAGTCTGCCCCGACAGCAATCTGCCGCTGACATCTGCAACGGTGACCGAAAGCATCAAAGGCACAGTACGTCCGGTCTGTTCCATTGAGCGGCGCGCTGCATATATTGCAGCCTTGGCATTGAGCGTGTCAAAGATAGTCTCTACAAGAATGACATCCACGCCACCTTCGAGCAACGCCGTCATCTGCTCGACATAAGCCGACACAAGTCCGTCGAATGTGAGCGAGCGCATGGCGGGGTTGTTGACATCCGGACTCATCGAGCACGATTTGTTGGTCGGGCCGACAGAACCGGCTACGAAACGCGGCTTCTCAGGCGTGCGGCGTGTGTATTCGTCGGCCATCTGACGTGCCAGGCGAGCCGCGACCAAATTAATCTCACGCACATAAGGCTGCATGCCGTAGTCGGCCTGACTGACGGTGGTGGCATTGAATGAATTGGTCTCTATTATGTCGGCACCGGCCTCAAGATAGCGGCGGTGAATATCAAGAATTATGTCGGGACGCGTCAGGCACAACAAATCATTATCACCGCGTAGCTGCCCACCAACAGAGGCAAACCGAGTGCCACGGAAGTCTTCTTCCGTAGGGCGGTACTGCTGTATCAGTGTACCCAAAGCACCGTCAAGTATCAGGATACGTTCCTTTACAATATCTTGCAGTGTCTTCTTCATCGTCATGGCTTTGTTTGGGGGGTGTTGTGAGATGTGTCTCTACTCTGTTCGGGGAGGCTGCTCCCACAAACCATCAGTGCTTGAACATACGTGCCATCTCGCGCTTGTCCTCGCGCTCCTTTATAGAGTCTCGCTTGTCATATTCTTTCTTGCCTTTTGCAAGAGCTATCACCAACTTGGCCAATCCGCGTTCGTTGATGAACAGCCGCACCGGTACAATCGTATAACCGGGGTTCATCGAGTCGTTCTTCAGCTTGAGTAACTCCTTGCGGTTAAGCAGCAGTTTGCGGTCACGAAGCGCGGCGTGGTTGTTATAAGAGCCATAGCTATACTGCGCAATGTGCATGTTCTTGACCCATAACTCACGACCGGTGAAGAAGCAGAACGAATCCGTCAGACCTGCCTTGCCCTGGCGTATGGACTTTATCTCCGTACCTGTCAGCACAATACCTGCGGTGTATGTATCTAAAAGCTCGTAGTCGTAAGTAGCACGTTTGTTCTTTATGTTTACAGACTGCTGTGCCATTTCTCTTTCTTCCCTTAAAAATCTGTTTCCTTGGATAGCTACATCGATGTTTCAAATAGCTCAAACAAGCGGCCTAACAATGTCGGGCATACCATCAGTATTACCGACACCACAAGGGTGAACGACAGCCTTTTGTTTTCCTGCATCTGCATCATGACAATGCTACCCGTCCACACTATGTAGACGATGTAGAAGCGCAACACCAAAGAGATGATGTAGAAGTCCGGCAACAAGCCCGTCACCACCTGTAGGAGCATGGGCACAGTCAGGCTATAGCCCGTCAGATTGAGACACAGCTGCATATCATCGGCCATGCCATAGAAACGCTTGCCGACAACATTGACGATGTATGCCGAGAGGAAGAAGCCTCCAAAGTAGGTCACCACCACTGTGCAGCAACGAGCCATGGCATATTGGTAGCCGTCAGGCCCGTCCCAGCCACGGTCTATGAGTGCTCCGATGAAAACGGACAACGCCGCCAACCCAATGAGTGGATACACGTAGTTGAAGGTCACATCACTGCGACCCTGAGCACGAATTTCCTCCCATGCTTTGGCAGGGGAGGAAATCAGCAATGACACTATGTGGAATATTTTCTTGTAGTCCATCAAAGGCAGACAGTCGTTATTTCCCCGTTATGGCATACTGCACATCATAGTACTCTGCCTTGGTGGCTGTACCGGCCATATTGCACTCATTGCCGTTGACATAGGCATGTACGCGAATCTTCTGTAGCCCGCCGTCAGGATACTGTGCATTATATAGCTTCACCAGCTTCCCTATGTAGAAAGCCTCGAAGTTCGATGTGAAGCGGGCACGCGTGGTAGACGCATCGGAGACGTTGTCTGTAAGATACAGATCCAGCACGCCCTTATCCGTCACCTTTATGTTGCTGTCATCGTCGAGCAGATATGTCAATGCGAACGTGTGCTTTTTAATCTCGGTCTGTATTTCGGAAGACGATACATTCTCCACCCAGAACATTGCCGGAACGATTAGATAGTCGTTGTTGAACTTATATGGAGCCACGCTACCCTGATTGCTCTGATAGTTCAGGCTGTACATAGGAATGTTCGGCGTAGGTTCCGTGTGCGAAGCGACGAGGTTGTCATTGCCGATGCTGGTCAGCGACGATATAACCTCTATCGGCATGCTGCCACTGTCATCCGCATCACCGGGGTTGTAGCGCACCTCGAAGGTGTACATCCCGGGCGATGTCACGATGCTCTGCTTCGGTATAAGTATCGTGCCGCCATACTGTTCAAAGGTGCCGTCGCTCTTGTATAATGCCACGATGGTCTGCTCCACGGAGTTATCGTCACTGTCGCCAATGCACGATGTAAGCATCAGTGGCGAAGCCAGTGCTGCAACAGCCAAAACAATGTTCTTAAATAGTTTCATCATAATAGTCTTTTTTTGTTTGGTAAAAGTAGATAAAAGTTTCTATTCACAAAGGCATCGGACAATGAAAAAATGTCAGACCGAAGCTTCACCGGCAACGCGTGCAAACAGCTCCATGTGCTCATCGACATAGGTGGCCACAGCTGCGGTGTAGGTTTCTTCGTTCTCGATAAACTCTGTTTCGAGGTCGTCAAAAGCCTCATACTGCTCATACATAGCCATGAACTCCTCGTCATCCCGTTCCCGCTCCAGGTCTTCACGGTTGGCTTCATAGATTCTCCTCGCCGCATTGACGGTGCGTGCCACATCAGCCATTCCCCACAGTCGCATCGCCTTGGCAAATGGATTATGGAAGATGTATGCCCCATAGCCGTTCTGTATCAGCTGACAGAAGCCACCCTCCATCATCTCATCGCGGAATATCTTGTAGGCCAACAGCGTGTTTTGGTCCGCCGATAGCTGCTGCATGGCCTCGGTGTCAAAACCTCCCGCCGTGGTCATAGCCCTCATGTAGGCATCGGTAAAGACAGATATGAACTCATCCATACCTTCCGCCGCCGCGTGCCGCAGGTCACTGTCGTTGACGATAATTTCCATCGCTTTCCCTTTCTCTACTCCTATAATCTGCATAACATGCAAAACCTTGCATGGCGATTTTGTTTTTCTCCTTATTATTACGTATCATTGTCTCCGATCATACGTACGTCAGACCACGTTCCCGTCTTCTGCCACGATCTCACCACTGCCTATCACCAACCGATGGTCTCTGTCATAGACCACGCCGAACTGCCCGGGAGCTATGCCTTGCAGCTGTCCGTCGCTCGTGATGCGCATCATGCCGTCCTCCAGACGCATCAACCGCCCCCTGCCAAAGTCGGGAGTGTGGCGTATCTTGAACGTCACCTCCACGCCGTTCCGCTCCTCATCGTCAGTCCAAGGATTGGCTGTTATGAAATGAAAATCCCGCATGCTGAAGGCATTGCCATACTGTTTCTGCGTGTCATAGCCATGCGACACATAGACTGTATTCCGTTCGACATCCTTCTTGATGACGAACCACGGGCCGCCGCTAAGTCCCAATCCTTTGCGCTGGCCGATGGTGTGAAACCAAAAACCTTTGTGATGTCCCAGGACCCTGCCTGTCTCCAACTCCACAATATCGCCTTCCTGCTCGCCGAGGAAGCGGCGCACGAAGTCATTGTAGTTTATGTTGTTCAGGAAGCAGATGCCCTGGCTGTCACGCCGTTTGGCACTCGGCAGCCCCGCCTCGGCAGCAATGGCACGCACCTCGCTCTTCATCAGCCCACCCAGCGGGAACATCAGTTTGCTGACCTGTAAGCTGGTGATTTGCGCCAGGAAGTCTGTCTGGTCTTTCACGGCATCGGCAGCCGTCCCCAACCACACACGCCCGTCAATGCTGTGCGTCGTGGCATAATGCCCCGTGGCGGTCTTGTCGAAATCCTTTCCCGCCACATCTTCAAAGCATCCGAATTTGATCAGGCGGTTGCACATAACGTCCGGATTGGGTGTCAGCCCATGACGTATCTTGTCGATGGCATAGGCTGCCACGCGGTCCCAATACTCCCTATGCAGGTCTATAAGTTGTAGCGGCAAGCCGTACTTGTGGGCTATGGCGGTACAGATCTCCATGTCCTCCTCGGCGGTGCAGTCCATGTAGTCCACATCGTTACGGCCGATGCGTATGTAGAACAACGATGGCCTGTAACCCTGTCGACACAACAGATGCACCACGACAGAGCTATCCACACCGCCAGAAAGCAATACCGCTATACTGTCCATATCTCAAAAAAACACCCTTCTTTTCGTATCACCGCGCAAAAGTAACAATAATATTACACTATCTTTGCAGAGCACAGTAAATACCTCTGCCGTACAAGTACGCCACAGGCAAGGCACAAAAGCCATACGGACATGACGAAGAACGGACGACACATAGCCATGATTTGCAGCGTGTTGCTGACGCTGTGTCTACCCGTCGTCATCTCCTCGTGCGGCGAAGACCGCTGGCCTGCCTATTATCCGCAGACGAAGTACGACCTTTGGATTGACAGCGTGATGCGCAGTGACTATATGTGGGCACACGAGATGCCGTCATCCAAGGAGCTTACATCCGACTACTTCTCGGACCCCGTGACCTTTCTCAAGGCCGTGCGCTCATCGAGCGATGACATCAGCTACATCGACACAGCATACTACGACAGCAGAACCTACGGCTATGGTTACAGCTGTTCGCTATATAGCATCAGCGATACGGCATACGCAGCTCTTGTCACTTACGTCGACGCGGGTTCCCCCGCCGCCGACATATCGCTGCAACGTGGCGACTGGATCATGAGCATCGATGCCCAACTCATAACCTCCGGCACACGGGATTTGCTGACCGACGGCAACAGCCACACGCTGACCGTGGGGCATTATGGTACCGTAATATCAGAAGGCGACACATTACAGACCATCACCGCAGACCGCGTTGCGGTGATTCCTGCCGCAACCTACTACACACCCGATGAAGTGCCTGTGGTTGCCATTGTCAATGGCACTGTGGGGTATATCGTGTGCAACAACCTCAGCAGTAGTAACATCAGTCGGCTGGCAGCAGCGACACGCTCTTTCAGCAATGCCAGTGTCGACAATGTGGTGCTTGACCTGCGCTATTGCAATGCCGGTGACACCGGCGGAGCCGTCTTCCTCGCGTCGGCCATGCTGTCGGCAACCGACGAGGGGCAAGTGTTGGGATACCACAACTACGCCGACTCACTGCACAAACCACGTCAGGAGTTCTATTCGGTATCGGCAGACATCTACAACGGCTCAAACCTGGGTCTTGGCACGCTCTATGTCCTTACCGGTGCCGACACGTCGGGAGCCTCCGAGGTTCTCATCAACTGTCTCAAGCCATACATAAGTGTCGTCACCATCGGCGAAGCCACCGCCGGCGAGGACATAGAATGTTCCACATACCGGAACGAACATCTCGGCCTGCGCCTTCATTTGGCCACCAGCGCAATAACCAACAGCCAAGGCTCGGCATCATATAGCGGCACAGGATTCACCCCCGACATTGCCGTCAGTCCGCTTGCTGACCCCGCCACCGTGTTGCCCCTCGGCGACACGTCAGAAGCCCTGCTCGGCAAGGCTCTTGAAGCAATCGGGCAATAAAATACAGCTAAGTATTTGCACGGGTCACATAAATTTCAGACCTTTGCACCGCTTTCGCGCAATCGCTGTCAGGATGGAGAGAAGCCTGGTATGTTGCGCGGTAATGATAAAAACAATTACACACAATGGATTTAATTAAAATCGCAGAAGAAGCGTTTGCCACAGGCAAGACCTATCCGAAGTTCAAGGCCGGCGACACAGTAACAGTGGCATACCGCATTGTCGAGGGTAACAAGGAGCGCGTGCAGTCATACCGTGGCGTTGTAATCAAAATCTGCGGACATGGAGACAAGAAGCGTTTCACCGTTCGCAAGATGTCAGGCACAGTAGGTGTCGAGAGAATCTTCCCTGTTGAATCTCCACACATCGACAGCATCACAGTGAACAAGATCGGCAAGGTACGTCGCGCCAAGCTGTACTACCTGCGCAAGCTCACGGGCAAGAAAGCCAGAATCAAGGAGAAGAGAAGTTCCTACACCTCTGCTCCCACAGCCGAGGCGTAAGCCATTGCGGCATAGAAAACACATGGAGGGGATTTTCCGAGAAAGGAAAATCCCCTCTTTTCGTTTTTACAGTCACCTTATATGGATGACAGCACTTCAATTGTGTAACAGGACGGAGAATATATCGGATAGTACAAAGATGCGTCGCAAGGTGGTCGCATATATAGAAGTCTTGGGGCTTTGCACGGTTCTATGCGTTCGGAAAAAGGAAAAGGGAACCTCCCCGCAATCTCTGCAGTGTGTTCCCCATAGAAATTTAGATTTCATACGAATCCGCATCCGCCATAATAGCAGTAGCGGACCATGAAATAGATTTAAGTATTAACTACACATGTTTTCAATCACGTTGTCACAACGTCTTTCCAACGGGGACAAATATAAATACACCGTTTTAATAAAGCAAAACTTTTTTAGAACTTTTTTACATCAGCACAAAAGGGACGTCGAACCCCATCAGCCGGACTCGGGAAAGAACACTCGTTCCCAGAGAAGATATACTTACTTTGCGAAGTAAGATATACTACAATGGCGAAGTAAGTATATCTTACCTCGGCAAGTAAGTACTACTAACTTTTACATGCCAATGTTTCGTGCCAGACATTAAAGTCTGTCTTTGCCCTTGAAAAATATGTCGCGGAGTTCCGACGCAGACCGTCACACCCTGTACAGCAGGCCGTTTCTGAGGTCGTCCAAAGCTATTGCCTTGATACGCACGTGTAGCTTCTTGCCTGTCGAGTTGCGCGGGATCTCGCTCACGAAACGATAGAAGTGCGGACGCTTGAAGTTGGCTATGTCCGGTGACTGTTTGCAGAAACCGTCGAGCTCTTCGGCAGTCAGCGTGGCATCATTGCGCACGATGTATGCCGTCACCATCTGCCCGCGCATCTTGTCGGGCACACTCGTCACAATGCAATCTTTCACCTTGGGATGCTTGTTCAGTACCTCTTCCACTTCGGTGGGATAGATGTTCTCGCCCGAGGAGATTATCATGTCGTCCTTGCGACCAAGGATGGTGATGTACTGGTTCTTGTCCCACGTCGCAAGATCGTTGGTGTAGATGAAGCCTTTATAGTATTTGCTGGCGGTTTCTTTCTCATTGTTATAGTAGGTGTATGGCGACTTCGCCGGCGAACATATTATCACCTCGCCAGTCTCCTGTCCGTCCATGGCTACCACATCGTCGGGTTCGGCCTTGCGGTCATCGTATATCTTCACTACACGCACATCGTCGTCTACCATTGATGCTCCTGCCGTTCCTGCATACTGCGGCAGATCGAACGGACGCAGGAACGTATTCCAAAGCGTCTCTGTGGTGCCATAGCCATTGTAGATGTTTGGTGTCAGCACGCGCTGATAACGTAGGCACGCGCTACGTTCCAGTGCGGAACCCATGGTTATTATGCCACGCAGGGACTTCAGGTCATAGTCGTTCTTCTCCTGCGCATCTGCTAACTCCTCAAGCACCGTAGGCACGCCTATCACGAATGTGATGTTGTAGCGCGACACATGGCGCAGTGTGGTGTCGGCATCGAACTTGCCCATCACCACCAGCGTGGCTCCTGCATAGAACGTGGGACATGGACCTCCACAATGCACGCCACCACGGTGAAACCACGGCGTGGTGTTCATCGTCACGTCCTTGTAGTTCATGGGGAAGTGCATCATGATGTCATGTGCCGAGAGCACTTCATTTATACTTGTCAGCGGCACACCTTTCGGGAAGCCTGTCGTGCCGGACGTGTACAGGCGTGTCGTCTCGTCATAGATGTTGTATGGTTCATCGTTCTGCGGCTCGTCTTCTGATGCCGCCGACACATAGTCTGAATATGACATCACCTCACCGCCGGTATCTCCGTCGGTCACCACAAGACGCTCGGGTTTGAAG
>CAVHVD010000056.1:23564-26341 GCA_963639425.1 Faecalibacterium prausnitzii | reverse complement strand
GGTTTGAAGCCTGCTATCTGCACGGCATGCAGCACCGTATCGCGGCGTGGCTCGTCAAACAGCAAAATCTTGGGGCGCGAATCCGACAGGTTCTGTGCCAATTCTCCTGCCGACAGGCGGAAGCCCACCGGTGACATCACGCCATGCACCTTCTGTGCCGCCACGTATGCAAAGGCGAACTCAGGACAGTTCTGTGTCATCACCATCAGCACGTCACCCTTGCCGAAGCCATGACCTTGCATGGCATTTGACAAGCGGTTTATGTCCTTATCAAGCTCCGTGTATGTCCACGTCCTATTGCTCTTAGGATCGATCATCGCCAGCTTGCCGCCATAGCGGCGCACATTGCGTTTGTACCCTTCGATCCATGTATAGTGGCTCTCGAAAATCTCTCTGAATTGTTGTTTGTTATCTTTCATGTGTATCGTTTTTCTTGTTTTATTGGCACAAAAGTAGTGCATACTTTCGGAACCGCCGTGCCATTCTGTGAAAACTTGTTAACGACCAATCCAAGAAAGCTTAACAGCATACAATAAAAAAGAAAGAAGCCTCCCATCTTCGGGAAGCTCCTCTCCATTGTTTTCGCTACAAGCGATGCAGAGACATCACCTGCGCAGACCCAAACTCTTCACTATCGCACGGTAACGCTCGATGTCGCGTGAAGCCAAGTAATTCAGCAGGGCGCGGCGTTTACCGACAAGTGTCGTCAAGGCTCTTTCTGTGCTATAATCTTTCCTGTTCACCTTGAGGTGCTCTGTCAGGTGGGCAATACGGTATGAAAACAATGCTACTTGGGACTCAACCGAGCCGGTATCAGTGTTAGACTTCCCGTACTTGCCGAAGATTTCTTGCTTTTTAGCAGAGTCTAAATACATAATTAAAAGAACTATTGTTTATGAATAAATCTAAATGCGAGCGCAAAGGTAAGCATTTACTTCTGAAGTCTGCAAAACCCACGCAATAAAAATTCCACGCCGCACCGGCCGTCGCCATCTTTGTCGATATATGACTGCACAAGCAAGGACACATATCCACAGCACATCAGAACAGGTGCTGCGGATACACTCCTGTATCGACAAGGGCGCGAATCTTGTCGACCACACTCTGACGGTCTTCAGGATAGGTGACACCGAACCACTTACTTGTGGTGTCAAGCACCTCGACTGTGGCAGTGCCTTCCGTGATGAGCTTGTCGACCATCAGCGGTATGAAGAACTCACTCTTGAGGTTGGACATATTGGCAGGATTGCTGAGGAACGTCCGGAAATAGTCAAGGCTGTAGCCAAAGTAGTCGGGTGTGAACCCCCAGAAATTCATGCTGACAGGTGTGGTCTCAGGTACCGTGACCCATGTGGAGCCATCATCGTCGAGATATTGTATGTCTGCGCCATGACGTATTATCTTGGTGCGCTCGACCACGGAGGTGAGCATGTGACGGCTGTCAGTGCCGCAGATGCCGCGCGACACCGTGCCGCTGTCGCTGAGTGTGTTGCCCACGCGGAAGCCAACCATGGCATAAGTGTTCTTGGAACCTTCGGGCAGTGAGGACAGATAGCGTGCCATGACACAGAAGGAATCGCGACCGTAGAAATCATCACAGTTGGTAACAGCGAAAGGCTCGTCAATAGCCTCGGCACCCATGAGCACTGCATGATTGGTGCCCCATGGCTTGGTGCGTCCTTCAGGACAGGTGAAGCCAGCCGGCAAGGCATCTACCGACTGGAACACCAGTCGGCAAGGGATGTGACCTTCATACTTGGATATGATCTTGCGGCGGAAGTCGTCCTCGAAGTCCTTGCGTATGACGAACACGAGCTTACCAAAGCCCGCATGAATAGCATCGTAGATGGAGTAGTCCATGATTGTCTCGCCGTTGGGTCCAAGACCGTCGAGCTGCTTGAGACCACCATAGCGACTGCCCATGCCGGCAGCGAGAAGGAACAAAGTTGGTTTCATAATATCGATTGTTTTTGATGTTTCCGTTTATCAAGCGTAAAGATATGGATAATAGCATTGCCGCACACCTGATGCGGTAACGATTTTTTCAGAACGGATAGCCGATGGCAAAGTGCAGTGCCAGTCCGTCCTTGAAGTGCGGTATATTGTAATAGCCCGACTTCCCTGTGTCGTATGGGTCGTGCAGGGCTATGCCAAGGTCGAGACGGAAGACGAGATAGTCCATGTCATAGCGCAGCCCGACACCGGTGCCAAGAGCCAACCTGTCAACGAAGTTCTTCAGCTTAAACTGTGCATCAGGACGTGACTGATCACTGCGCAACAACCACACGTTGCCACTATCGAGAAAGACAGCTCCATGCAGGTCGTTGACCATGCGGAAGCGATATTCCAAATTAGCCTCGAAACGCATATCTCCTACATGGTTTATGAAGGTGTATTTATTGCCCTCTTCGGGAGGATAACCTCCGGGGCCTACGCTACGTGCAGAGAAAGCACGCACACTGTTGGCTCCGCCGATATAGAACTGTTCGGTGTAGGGGGCAGTCGTGGCATTGCCATAGCTCCACACCACTCCGGCAGCCACACGGGCAGCAAGCATACTGTGTTCGGACAGCTTGTAGTGATAGCGCAGCTCACTGTTGAGCTTCAGGTACTGCGCATAAGGCACACCCACAATCTTCTTTCCGCTTTGGCTGAGCGACGCACCGCCGACGGCCGATGCCAAAGACACGAGGTTGCCAGCTTCAGCAAATGTGGTCTGCCACCAAATGGGATGGCGCACACTGCGGCGTGAGGCATTGTCGTAGGTTAGCGTGTAC
>CAVHVD010000056.1:0-23554 GCA_963639425.1 Faecalibacterium prausnitzii | reverse complement strand
GTGTACTCCATGGCAGGTATGAGCTGGTCGCGCAGACTGATGTAGAGGGCGGGATTCTTCTCCTGTAGCTGGTGGAATTCGTCGGTCTCATGTCCCAGCATGTTATATGTGAGCCGCAGTGGGGTGAAGCTGAGTTTGAGGACTTCGGACGGACGGATGTCGTAGGTGACATTACTGCTGAAGGAGAGCATGCGGTAGTACTTGGGACGGTTGAGCTGACGTGCGCTGATTTGTAGTGTGGTAGTGGCAGGGAAGTCATACTGCTGCCGCCCTATCTTCCACCACAGCAGGCGTGGGAAGGTAAGTCCTGTGGAGAGGCCAACCTCGTAGCTATTCAGATCCGACGATGAGTTGCGTCCCGTCTGCCACTCATAGGAGCCGTCGATGGCAACACTCCATAACTCGCCACGCCCGAAGACATTGCTCTTGGTGAGTGTCATACTGGCACCGGGACCGGTCTGGTTGTTACTCTTCATCTTGACATTGAAGTCCGCCTCCACGTTATACGGTTTGTCCATCATGAGGTTTAGCACCACGTCAAGTGTATCGGAAGTCAGAGTGCTGTCGCGTGGCACGTACTGCATCTCAACATAGCGGAAGATGCCCAGTTCGGCGAGCTTCTCCTGAATGCGGTTAGAACGATGCAGGCTGTAGAGATTGCGCGGAGCACGTCGGCTGATGCCGGTACTATCGTCCATACTACGCTTACGACGGTAGCTGTGATAGTCGAGCCACTCATAGAGCTGACGGCGACGTACCGGCATGCGATCATAATAGTTCATGCGCACGCCACGATAGACAAACCCCGTGTCAGGTGTCTCACCATGGCGACCGGCAATATTGACAGTGGTGTTGCCTACGACAAAAGCACGCTCTGCGGCCTGCGGCACTCCTTCGGCAGGGACAAGACGCAGACTGACATGCTGTCCTTCGCGCTGTGTGGTATCGGCCTGATAGATGAGGTAGTCTGGACGATAATAGTAACGACCCAAATTGCGTAGCAGGTTGCTAAGGCGTGTACGCTCATTGTCAAGGTCTGTGATGTTGAACTGTGTGCCTTGACGTATGTTGCTGTTGCGCTGTGCCCGGTTGAAGATGTCCATGATACCGGAAGAGAAGCCCTTATACATGACGGTGTCGATGAGATAGGGACGGTTCATATCTACAACATATTGCAGCTTGACCTGCAATGAGTCTTTCTTAGAGGGAAACTCGCGGTAGCTGACGCGACCATTGAAGTAGCCATACTCATGCAAAATGTTCTCCGCAGCCTGCACGCGTATGGCGGGATTGACATTGCTCATGAGCACCGGAGTGGCAGCAAAACGGTTGAACAGCCACTTGCCCACGCCGCCTTTGGAATTGACAAAGGCATTGTAGAACCACAGTCCGGTGGGCAGAGGCATACGTATGGATGAGCTACCCATAAAGGCATTGTTGGGTGCTGTGGCGAGGGCAGCCTCTACCTCCTCAAGGGCTGTGGCACCGACTTCGGTAGGCTCGGGGTTGCCGACAAGCATGCTTTTTTGCCCCACATAAAGGCGTTCTCCATCGGGCAGGTTCTTGGTGACCGAGCATGATGCCACAAGAAGTAGCACCACGGTAAGCGATACCAAGCGGGCGGCTGATGACAGTGAAATACACCTTATTATATTATATCTGCTCCGGAACATATTTCTCTCTATGCGTTTGTACACAACACGCGATTCTTCTTACTGTTCTGTCATTCCTGTTCTGCTACCGACGGACGTGCTGCCGGTTGTCTTTTTGTCGCCTCCATCCGTTCTGTCTTTCTTCTTGCGGAACAGGAATAGCTCGCTGAGGCTGTCCATCTTCTTGCGGAAGACTATGCCGACACCCGTCTCCGTGACTTCACCTTCGAGGATATTCTCGTAGTTTTTGTCGTGGAAAGCACGGACATAGCGAGTGCCGGAGGCATCAAGGCGATATTCGAGAGACACATTGTCGATAAACGACTCTACACTGTTTGAGGCATTGGAGCCTGTAGATACCTTGCCGCCGATGTTTATCTGCACGCGGTCATTGAAGAAACGTTGCGAATAACGGAAGGTGTAGTCAATCTGTATGCCGGCATCTGCCGCACGGTCTTCTATCCCTACGCTGAAACTGGAATTGCTGACTGAGCCTGCCAAGGAGTTGATTTGGCTCTGCAGCACACTGGAGAGCGCAGTGCCCATGTTCATGTTGCCGGCAGAACTGGTGCCGCCGAGATACATGCCCGTAGCGAGCATGGTGATGGCAGCCTTGCTGCGCTCTTCGGCACCCATAGTCTGTAGTTCATTCTCTATGTTGCCATCGTTTGGCGCAGACAGATTGAACATCAGTTCTGGTGACTCAAGCTGTCCATTGATGGAGACAGACACATTGAAGTCTACACGTCGCGTGCTGTTGCTTCCACTGCCGTCGGACACGTTAGCACGCACACGCTCGGCAGCCGTGAGGCTAAGGCGTGGATTCATCAGTGCGCCGCGCCACTCCACATAGCTACCCTTTGTGAAGCTGAACTCCTTGAGCGGAATGACCGGCAATGAATATTTCATGGTGCCGCCACTGAGGGTGTAACGTCCGGTGAGCGTCATGTCGCCCTGCGGAGTGTAGGTCATATTGAGGTCACCACCACCCTCAAGCTCCACATACTTGTTGCCGTCGTTGGTGAGGTTGGCACGCAGACGCACAGCATCATCAATATGTACCACCATAATCATGTCCATGCCACCAAGAGACATGGTTGTCTCTTCTGTACCGCCGCGACTGTCAACCTCGCCGAAAGAGACAAACGTGACAAGCCCCTCAAGACGGTCTTCTACGGTGAGGGGCGAGTTGGCCATAACATAAGTGGCATTGGTATCGCCAAGGACATTCATCTGTCCACGCATGGTGAGTGCAGAGAGCGGCCCACGCACTGTTGCATTAATGTCAACAAAGACCTTGCCGAAGAGTAGGCTCTCGCGAGTGCGCGGCGCATCAAGCAGGGTGTAGTTCCGTGCCTGAAGTGTGAGGTTGGCCATCGGTTCAGACAACTCGGCGAAGTCTATGATACCGTCGATGGTGAAGGGGTTCTCACTGGTAGTGTAGATGGCAAATTTGTCGAACGTCATTTTGTTGGCAACAATCTGCACCGGACTGTTGTCAAGACGATACTGTGCTCCTGTCTGCCGCGACATGATGTAGACGCTGTCCATGTGTACCTGCCCGTCAACGCGCGGTTTGTCTAAGGTTCCCGTCACCGACACATCACCATGCAGACTGCCAAGGAAGTTAGCCATGCCACCTGGGATGAAGGCATCAAGCATACGCAAAGGAGTATGGTCGAGATAGGTATCGAGGCTGAGGCTGTCGGCATGGATGGTTCCGTTGGAGGTTATGACCTGCTGACCGTCATAGGAAATATAGGCATCAAGGAAACTCTCGTTGCCCAAACCCGGTAGCCAAGTGAGTCCAAGGCCGAGGTCACCCACACGACGTTTTTCATAAGTAAGCTCGTCAATGATGGTCTCAGACGAGAGTTGCGTGGTCGTGGCCGTCTGCACAAAAGACATGTCTGCGCTGAGCAATCCTGTAATTTGCGGCAGATAGGGGATAGCGGCAGACAGTTCTTTCAAATTGAGTCTGTTAAGCTCAATATTCATGTTCTGCAGCGACACGGTATCGGTCCTGTCGGACTGCACGCGGAAGCACAGCCCGTCGTCGCTGTCCATGTCAATGTCAGCATAGGCGCGGTTGTCCTGATGCAGATAGAGCCAATCTTTACCTTCGTCGAAGGAGAACTTGCGGTAGGCTATTATAGGTTGCTGGGGTGTAAGCCTGAACAATACACCATTGGCACGTTGCCGTGGTCCCTGCCGGTGCAATGGTGTGGCATTGATGCCCAGCAATATGCCGGTGTTGCCATGACCATCGACAACACGCAAGTCAAGAGCGGCATCGTCGGTGCGTATGGTGCCGTCTATATTGGCATTGAACACATACTGTGGGTTACGCGGGCCGTTGATGACACCGCCACTGATCTTCATCTGCGAGGTGTCCTGACGTATAGCCAAATAGATGGTATCAAGCTGAAAGGAGTCCACACGCAATCCGCTGATTTCGGCACGTCCGTTGATGCCGATGTCGGGCGTTGCACCATAGTTGACAAGGATATTGCGGAAACGCACACCACGTGTACGCAGGAAACTGTTCAGCGGATTGTCCTGCCCTGCACGAAGACGGAAACCAGCAGCGGGAAGAGCCTCGCGCAAGGCATTGTGATCAAGATGCCGTGCTTCGAGTTGGGAGAGCAACACCTTGTCGAATGAGCCGCCGCGCGCGAGCATCTCATCAAGTGAAGTCAGTGACTTGAGGCGTAGTTCCATGTCACCACCACTAATGTCGACTTGTGCCGAGTCTGCGTTGGCAACAGCACTGACATTGAGGGCAAAGACACCATTGGACTGGCTTGGCATAAGTCCCAGCCTATAAAGGTCAATACGTTTGATGTCGATGTATGCACTGCCTTGTATATTGCGCGTGTCGGTGCGCACAGACAGTGTGCCATCGGTCTTGGCAATGGCATTGTCTATGGCCAACTGCGCTTCAAGAAGCCCGTGTGTCAAGGAACCGAAAGCGCGTATGTCCGAAAGGTCATAGTTCTGATACTGTACCTGACTGACGACAGCCTCAAACTGCGATGTGGTGCGATGTGAGGAGAAGTCCAGTCCACTGCCACGAGCCTGTACGGTGGCTGTCACATTGCGGATAGAATCATGCGGCAGGAAATGATCCATGCGTAAGGAGTCGATACGTAGCAAAGCCTCATAGCTTTGGTTCACCGCGTTGTATGCCCCATTGACATATACCGAGCCTTGCTCTTCGGCAAGCGTCAGCTCGGCATGCGCCTCAGAACCGCGCAACTGCATATTACCGACAACATTGATGCTATCGGGAATCACGACAGAGCCGTCGGGGGAGATACCGGCCAGTGCAAGAAGGAAATTGAGCTTGCCCATCTGTGCTTTAAGGTCTATGTCGGCATGACGCTGTATGGAATCGGTGACGTTTGTCAAGATGCCATACCCGTCGACAGAGAATGCGCCTGGCAGATTGGCTTCAAGCCGAGATATGTTCAGCCGCTCAAGATTGCCAACAGCAGCGGCGTTGACAATGAGCGGCCGCTGAGGATAGCTTTCCTTGAAGGCTGTACCAACAGAGTCGCCAACGAACAACAGGACATCTTCACGCCCAATGTTGGCACGAAGTTGGAGAGAGACGGTATCTTCCGTTGTCGCACGCCCCTCAATCGCAGACCACGGCAGAATGCCTCGAAACGTGGCTTCACTGTTAGGGGTCAGTAGACGCAGATCCGGAATGGAGAGACGGCGGTTGTCAGAGCTGAGAGTTCCGGTAAGAGAGGAGAGCATGAGACCGCTACGATCATAAAACGACATTTCACGCAGTGAGGCATGGATATCTCTGCCAGCACAATAAGCAGAATCGACAGACACCGCTATGTTGTGTAACGCTATATGTGAGGCATCAAAGCCACTGGCGGCAGGCATAGACGTAGCATCATAGTAGAGTGAGGGGGCATGCAACATCAGTGAGTTACAGCCGAAAATGGTATGACCAAGATCTATCAGCCCGCCTGAGAGACCGGCATCGGATATGTTAGCCGAGACGGATAGCGTGTCAGCAGGCACGGAGAAGCCAACCTTGACATCGGACAAATCGACATTGAGCACATTAATGACCCATGCAAGCGGTGACGATGTGCTTTCAGTCTCTTCGGCAGAGGACAACAGGGTAATGTTGACGTCACCACCGTTGAGACAGATGGTGTTAAGCACTGCTGTATGGCGTGATATGTCAACAGCATGACTATTGAAGAAGAAACTGCCAACAGTTCCACTGATATGCAAGCCGTCAATGAGGCTATCCGTATTGAAACGGAGGCTGTCTACTTGAACATTGTCGATTTCCACCTTGCTACGCAACAGTGGCATGGGTTGCACACGGACATTGAGGTTGCCTATCTCAAGAATCTCAACAGTAGCAAAGCTCCCGTCGGCGGGCTTTGTGACATTGACATCTCTTGCCACAAGGTTAAGTGGAAACCGCAGGTCAATGCGGCCAACACTTATGTCCAAGCCCAATGATTGCGACACATGGCGCGAGACCTCTGTACAGACGAAGTTCTGCACCGCCGGAACGTAGAGCAGAACTATGAGCAGCACAAAGACAGCAACAGGTGTCAGGAAGAGCCACAACACCCATGTCGGAAATATCCTGTGTTTTGATGCTGCCATTATGCATGCGATTGCTTCGATACAAAGGAAAGGATTTTTTTCCTGTTAGCAGCAGACAGCGTTGGCGATATTAATGTTTTTAACCAGCCTTGCTGTATTTGCGCATTGTGCTGCGATAGCGAAGCCACAGCAGGATGCCGCAGGAGGTTAACCCGAAAGGAAACGAGAGCCATACGCCCACAAGCCCCATGTGCAGCACGAAAGCAAAGACATAGCACAGAGGAAGCGAGACGACGAAATAAGCAATGAAAGCTATAAGCACCATGAGCTTGACATCGGCAATGCCACGCAGTGCGTTCGAGTAGGTTATCTGTAGTCCGTCGCCGAACTGATAGAGAACGAAAGGCAGGAAGAGTGATGCCACAATTGCAGCAATATCGGTGTCGCCGCCGGTGAAGAAAGAGCCGAGGTCTTTATGGATGCAGAGCAGGATACCCGTAATCACAACCTCAAGCAACAACATGAGATGAAAGCCGGAGCTGACGGTCTGCCGGGCACTTGTGTAGTCGCGCTGCCCCATGAAGTTGCTGACACGTATGGCAACGGCAGATCCTAAGCCATAGTAGATCATAAAGGCGAACTGTGAGATGGTGAGCATGATTTGATGCGAAGCCAGTGCAAGCGTGCCTATCCATCCCACCATGATGGCGGTCAGGCTGAAAGATGCCGTCTCCATTCCCATCTGCAACGCTATGGGCCAACCTATAATGTTGAGACGTCTGAACAGATTGAACGACCATTTGGTAGATAGGAACCCCGCGCGGTAGACTGCATACCTACTGTCGGACATAAACACAACAACGTAAATCAAGACCATGAGCACCCGCGAGAACAGCGTGCTGCATCCGGCTCCGAAGATACCAAGCTCCGGAAATCCCAACTTGCCGTAAATGAGGATGTAGTTGCCAACGATGTTGAAGAGGTTGCCCGTCAGCAGAATCCACATCGAAACCTTCGTCTGATTGATGCTGTCAGTGAATTGCTTGAAAGCATTGAACAGCATTACAAAGACAAGCGAAGCAAGCAAGACGAGGAAATAGGGTTTGATGAATGGCATCAGCTCATCGGGTTGCCCCATGTTGTCAAGGTTGAGATAGACCACAGCCATTACGGCGGTGGTTAGCAATGCGATGCAGACATTGGCAATGATACTGTGCACCAACGTCTGTCCACTCTCACGCAAACGTCCGGCTCCAAACAAAGAGCCAATGACAGGGACTACTCCGTAACTGAATCCAGTGAAGAAGATGATGCACAAGTTGAAGAGACTGTTGACGAACGAGGCTGCACCGAGTTCGGATGTGCTGTGCTGTCCGATCATATAGGTATCTGCAAATCCCAGAACAATCATGCCGAGCTGACCTATTGCTATGGGCAATCCAAGCGAAACAAGTGACTTGTAGTATGCAGAGTAGTGCCTGAGAATGTTCATCGGAGCACTTGTGATACGGTTTTCTTTATCAGCTCGCGGCACTTCTGTAGTAGAGCACCGAGGAGTTGTCTGACGTGAAACAACGCGATGCCACTTGTCGGAGTTGCTGCGGAGTGACACTCTTGTATCTGTCGACCTGACGGTCAATCCCGTTGGCATCACCAAGCAGCTCGAACCATGCCAACTGTGCAGCAACGTTCTGATAGCTCATAAAGCCGAATATCTGTGTGGACTCGAACTTGTTCTTGACCTTTTCAATCTCATAGTTGCCTACTGGATTGCAGGCGAGATCATTCAACTCCTCCCATACAGCAGCTTCTGCATCGGCCATGCTGACACCGTCAGCCAACTTGCCACAAATCTGCAACAATCCGGGGTCGATGGTGCTATGGACATAGGCATCAATGCTTGTGAAGAGCTTCTGCTCATTGACGAGATGCTGCATGAGACGGCTGGACTGTCCGTTGGACAGTATGTCGGTCAGCATATCATAGGCACAGTAGTCGGGCGAGGAATAGCCATCCATGTGGAAAGCCATGTAGAGAGAGTCAACAGGCACAGGACGCTCAACAGCAAGCGTGTGAGAAGCCTTTTGCTTCGGTTCGACAGGCAAGGCAGACTTACGAACATTCCTGCAAGGAATAGAGCCGAACCACTTGTCGGTCAGACGTAGCACTTCATCCCACTCTATGCAGCCGGTGACAGACAGAACGGCATTGTCAGGAGCATAATAATGGAAGAAGAAATCGCGCACGTCATCCATGGTGACATCGGCAATGTGACTCAGCTCTTTGCCTATGGTTGGCCACCGGTACGGGTGAACCTTATAGGCCATGGCACGTATGAGATGGGATACATCGCCGTAGGGCTGGTTGAGGTATCTCTGCTTGAACTCCTCCATCACGACATTACGCTGCACCTCAAGGCTCTGAGGATTGAATGCGAGGCTGAGCATACGGTCACTCTCCAGCCAAAACCCCGTCTCTACATTCTGCGCAGGGACAGTGAGGTAGAAGTTTGTCATGTCGGTATTGGTCCACGCATTGTTTTCACCACCTGCCTTTTGCAAAGGTGTATCATAGTCGGGGATGTTAATGGAGCCACCGAACATGAGATGCTCCATGAGGTGGGCAAGTCCTGTTTTATTGGGGCTCTCATTACGCGAACCGACATTATAGGCAATGTCAAGTGCCACCATTTTGGCATAGGGGTACTTGACATGCACTACATGCAGTCCGTTGTCCAATATGTGCTTATTTATCTTCAAGGACGGTCATCTTCTTTATAACCACGTCCTTGTCCGGACGGTCGTTGCCATCAGTCTCGACCTCCTGAATTTTGTCCACAACATCCATGCCGTCGATTACCTCACCAAACACGGTATAACTGCCGTCGAGGTGCGGCGTGCCGCCTATGGTCGTGTATGCCTGCTTCTGCTCGTCGGTGAACTTGAACTCCGGTTTGTCAGCAATATCACGCTGAGCCTGTGCCAACAGAGTGTCCTGCATGGCCTGTAGTCCAGCCTTGTCACCGGCGGCGTTCATCTTGCGAATCTCATCGATATGCTTCATGGCACGGCTTTGGAATGCCTCGTTAAGCATATTGTAGTTGGCACGTGCTTCCATATTGGCCAGTGTACTGTCGTTGTAGACATTACCTGTGACAATATAGAACTGGCAACCAGACGAAGCCTTCTCCGGATTGACATCATCACCCTGACGTGCAGCGGCGAGTGCTCCACGCTTGTGGAAACGCTGTGGATAAGCCTCGAACTCCGCAGGCACAGTGTAGCCCATGTCTCCACTGCCGAGCATCTGTCCTTTCTCTGCGGTCTTGGAGTCGGGGTCACCAGCTTGTATCATGAAGTCTTTTATCACGCGATGAAAGAGGGTACCCTCATAAGTCCCGTCCTTCACCAACTTGATGAAGTTGTCGCGATGCTTGGGTGTCTCGTTGTACAGCTCGACGACGATGTCGCCCTTGCTTGTCTCAATCTTTACTTTGGTCATGCCATTGTCCTCATAGTTGCGTGAGTGCTGGCACGACACAAGTCCGCAAGCAATCACCATTGCCATTGTGTAAATCAGTTTTTTCATTTTATCAATCTGTCTTGAAGCTTCGCCACGGATTACCTGCCGGCAGAGATGCTGTCACCGATATTTGCTGTTTGGATACAGGATGTACAAACTCTACATGCCGTGCATGCAAGCTGATGCTACCGTCGGCATTGGAACGTGGTGCGCCATACTTCAGATCGCCCTTGATGGGGCAACCTATCTTGGCCAGCTGGCACCTTATCTGATGGTGACGGCCTGTCTTCAGGTCGACCTCCACGAGGTAATAGTTGTCCGAACGGGCTATCAGTCTGTAATGAAGCACAGCCTTCTTACTATCCTTCACCTCTTTGTCGTAGGCGAAACTCTTGTTCTTCTCCTCATTGCGCACGATGTAGTGCACCAACTCGTCATCGTCCTTCGGTGGGCGGTTTCCGACGACAGCCCAGTATGTCTTCTTCACCTCGCCATTGCGGAACATCTCGCTGAGGCGCGACAGAGCCTTACCCGTACGGGCAAAGACGACAATACCGCTGACAGGTCTGTCAAGACGGTGCGGCACACCTATGAAGACATTACCGGGCTTTTGGTATTTCTCCTTTATGTAAGCCTTCACTTCTTCGGACAGCGGCGTGTCGCCTGTCTTGTCGCCTTGCACAATCTCGCCGGCAACCTTGCTGACGACTATGATGTGGTTATCCTCGTAGAGAATCTCCATCACATGTTCATGCCGCCGTCGACCTGAATGACCTGACCTGTCACGTAGGATGAGAGGTCGGAGGCGAGGAACGTGGCTACATTGGCAATGTCCTCCACCTTTCCTGCACGGCGTAGCGGAATGTTCTTGATCCACTCCTTGCGGACATCATCGGGCAGAGCCTGCGTCATGGCTGTATCGATAAATCCCGGAGCAATGGCATTGGCACGTATGCCACGGCTGCCAAGTTCCTGACCGATACTCTTCGCAAGAGCTATCAGACCGGCCTTTGATGCAGCATAGTTGGCCTGGCCTGCATTGCCGTGAATGCCAACGACAGATGACATATTGATTATAGAACCACACTTTTGGTGCAGCATGACCGGAGTGCAGGCATGAATGAAATTGAACGCGCTCTTCAGGTTGACGGCTATCACTGCATCCCATTGCAACTCGCTCATGCGCAGCATCAATGTGTCCTTAGTGATTCCTGCATTGTTCACCAATATGTCTATGCGTCCGAAGTCATCCACGACCTTACGGACTGTTGCCTCTGTCTCGTTGAAATCGGCGGCATTGCTTGCGTAGCACATGGCCTTGACACCACAAGCTTCAAGCTCTTTCACCGTTTCCTTGCAGTTGTCGTCAACGGCCAAATCTGTAAATGCGATATTGGCACCTTCGCTTGCAAACTTCAAGGCTATGGCCTTGCCGATGCCGCGACCCGCGCCCGTAATAAGTGCAGTCTTACCTGATAGTAATCCCATGTTAGTATAAATTTGATATTAAACTTTACTCTGTCATTTCTTGTAGTGCAAGGCACCTGCCACGATATTGAGCACAGCCTTCCGGCGCACCTCGTCGGACATGCCCATAGCCAAGTTTCCTCTGATATACGGAATCTCGAGACCTTTAAGGCAGAAATGGGTGATCTGCGCCGTCAAGTAAACATCGTCGACACTGAACATGCCGGTATCAACGCCCTGCTTCAGCACAGTCCTGAAGAGTTCTATCTCCTTGCGGTCGAAGCTCTTCCTCACTTTCTCCACGGTGAATATGTCCCTGAAGAAGTCGGCTTTCAGAGAGCCGTTTCGCAACACAACCTCCTTGATGGCCTCCAGTCGCGTGAAGATCATCTCCATTATCTTGAGTTCCGGACTCAGGTTGGTCTTGACCACATCCGACATCTTCTTTGTCAGCGTCTCAAGCTCTCCTGCGATGACAGCCTGATAGATGTCCTCCTTGCTCTTGAAGTACGTGTAGACAGTCCTACGGCTTATCCCTGACGATAGGGCAATGTCGTTTATCGTAGTGTTGTCGACACCACGCACCGCGAATAATTCTCGCGCCTCATCGACAATATTATTTCTCGTTTTCGCGCCTGCCATATCTTAATTCACAAACGTACCCTTAATTGGGACAAATGTATGACAAATAAGCGTAACGCACAAGAGAAAAAAATTAAACGTACAATCATTTGCATATTCTACAAACAACACGTACCTTTGCACTCGGAACAATGAAGATAACATCGCGGAGTGGAGCAGTTGGTAGCTCGTTGGGCTCATAACCCAAAGGTCGTTCGTTCGAGTCGGGCCTCCGCAACCAAGAGAAGGAACGCATCGCAA
Source organism: Faecalibacterium prausnitzii (assembly GCA_963639425.1). GTDB lineage: Bacteria > Bacteroidota > Bacteroidia > Bacteroidales > Bacteroidaceae > Bacteroides. The sequence goes on along the minus strand of CAVHVD010000056.1, from coordinate 11,441 downwards.
GGTGCGTTCCTTTTTATTTTCCTCGAACGACAAGGAAACGCCAGCGGGAATTCATATCTTTGTGCAGAGACATAGATACAATGGTTCAACTTCTTAAAAACGTAAAGACATGGCTAAAACAGGAGAAGTTTACAAGTGCGCCAAGTGTGGCGTGATGGTGGAGGTGTTGCGCGGAGGGAGCTGTGCACCCGAGTGTTGTGGCGAACCTATGAAGCTGCTGAAGGAGAACACTACGGACGGTGCAAAAGAGAAGCACGTGCCTGTGATCGAGAAGACAGACGACGGCTACAAGGTCAGCATCGGAAGCATTGAACACCCGATGACTCCGGAGCATCACATCGAGTGGATCGAGCTGATTACCCCGACGGGCGTGATGCGTCGTTGTCTGACACCCGAGGACAAGCCCGTGGCTGTGTTCAAGACAGATGCCGAGGAGGTCACAGCCCGCGAGTTCTGCAACCTTCACGGACTGTGGAAAGCCTGACGCGGCAACAGCCCGATGGGGCGTAATGAATCTGTGTGATATGCTTTAAGACGAAGGGTCGGCTCCCACATGTGGAGCCGACCCTTCGTCTATTGTCTATAACTGGTATCTTAGCCGATGGCGGCAGATCAGTATGCTGTGTTCTGCGGGTCGAAGTTCGTCCATCCGTCGAGCCAGTTGTCGTTCGCGTCCTTGAACGCTCCTATATAACCGCCGTTGCCGTCGGAGATTGTCGTTGACGGGCAGTAGTTCTGACCTGTACCCTTGGGGTCGGTGAGGTTCAGCTCCGCTTCGGTCATGATGCGGTTTGTGGGTTCACTCAGGAAGAACGTGTGCGAGAAGGACTGCTGCGTGCGGTCTTCCGTGCCTGCGGCGTAGTCGTAGAGATAGTCCTCATACTCCTTGTTCTTGTCCGTACCCACAGCATCCATACCGGCGAAGATGATGTTCTTCAGGCGGAAGTCTCCAGACTTGGCATACTGCACTGTGTTGCCTTTCTCACCGTCGACGATGAGACCGACGGGATAGCCCACAGCCAAGAGGTTCTCTGCGTTGAGCTTGCTGCTGCGGCGTATCTGCATGGCTGCCTGGAAGCGTCCGAGCTTGGAGCCGTTGTCGGGGAACATGTTTCCGGCAGTGATGTAGTCGGACGTGTTCACGAAGTCGCTATTCTTAGCGGTCTTGGGGCCGATGAACGTCACGTTCTTGAACGTGGCAGTGGTGAACGGCGTGGTCTCTGCACCACTGGCGTTGTTGTCGCTCTCGAAGCCATTGCTCTGTGAGGTGTCGGCAATGCGCGGGTCGCGTATGGAGAGGCAGTACTGCACCGTGCCGCTGAAGCCATTGTCGGTGTCGAACTCATCGTCCCATCCCTTGTATGCCACGAGGTAGTTGCAGTTCACCGCACCGCCGAACCACTCGAACGAGTCGTCGTTTGAGTAGGACACTTGCAGGTGGTCGATGGTCGTGCCACTGCCCACCGAGCCGAACGTGATGCCGTTTATCTCCTTGTCGGTGTCGAACGGGTATCCGGCGAACTCCACACGGATGTACTGGTATATGCCTGAGTTATCGGCATCGTTGTCACCTCCGTGTATGGTGGTCGGGCCTCCCTCTATCTGCTGAGTGCCCTGATTGTTACGTGCCTTGCCGCAGATGATGAGGCCTCCCCAGTCGCCCGGACGACGTTGTCCTGCGGGCTGCTCCGAGGTCATCACGATGGGTGCGTCCTTCGTGCCCTTCATCTCCACATATCCGCCCGGCTCCACGATGAGTGCAGCCATCGTCTGCTTGTCGCCTTTTATCACTGTTCCGGCAGGGATGGTCAGCTTGGCTCCTGCGTCGACATATACCCAGCCCTTCATCAGATACGTGCCTTTCTCCAAGGCCACGTTGCCGGTGAAGTGGAAGTTCTGCGTGCCGTTGCCCAGCTCGGTGCCGTTGCTGAAGAGGATGCCCTCACTGTATGCCACGTTGCCCTTGTAGATCACCTCCGGGTCTTTGTTCTCCGGAAGTTGCGGATCGTTGTCCGACGAGCACGACATCATTGTCGTCATGGCTGCTCCGATGGCCAGAGCCAGTCCGAATCTTTTCATTTCAATCTTCATGTGTTCTTTCTGTTTTGATGAAACATATATACCTTAAAAACTATATCCGATTGTCAGGTTGAAGTCGCGGCCGGGGCGATAGCTGCGGGTCACCTCCTCGATGGTGTGCTTCTTCCCGTCCATGACGACATCCTCGAACTGCTTGAAGAGTACGCGCTCTGCCAGCAGGTCGCGCACGGCGACCTTCAGCTGCCAGCGGCCTATCTTCTTGCCCACGGAGAGGTCGATGCTGTTGCGTGGCATCTCATAGGAGTTCGGGATGTCGCGCGAGGAGCCGTCGGCTCCTGTGCCGTAGCGTTTGCCCACGCCGGTGATGCGCTTGCCTATGCGGTTGTAGAGCACGGCGGCACTCCACCCTTTGTCCGCATCGTTATAGAACAGACCCGTATTGATGAGGTATGGCGACTGCCCCTGCATAGGGCGGTCGATGTTGTTCGTACCTTCCTCAAACTGCACCTTGCTTTTTATCAGTGCTCCGTTGAACGAGAACGAGAAGTCGCGCAGCCCTATGAAGTCGAGACTCTTACGTATGTCAAGCTCTATGCCGTAGTTGTTGGCTCCCCTGGCGTTGACGAACGAGTAGATGAGGTCGGTGCCGCCGGCCACGGTATATGTCCACTCGATGGGGTCGCGGAAATGCTTGTAGAACAGAGCCACGGAGACCTGCTCGCCTGCCGACGGGTACCACTCATAGCGCAGGTCGATGTTGTCAATGTAAGCGGGCTTCAGGTCATAGTTTCCCATCACGTTGCTGCCCAGCTCGAAGTCGTAGTACACCGACGTGGACAGCTCGCGGAACTCCGGACGGTTTATCGAACGTCCGTAGGCGGCACGCAGCTGGTGGCGGTCGTTCAGCTTGTAGGTCATGTTCAGCGACGGGAAGATGTCGTTGGAGTCATAGTCGGTGCTCTGCGGGCTCTCCTCATACTGCCGCGTGTTCATTGTCAGCGTCTGCCTGTTGAACTCATATCTTGCGCCGGCATAGACGTTCAGGCTTCCCACGGGCACGTTCAGACCCACATATCCCGCCATCAGCGTCTGCCGGCCGTCGTAGTTGTTCAGGTAGTTCACCTCCTCATACAGGTAGAGCTTGTCCACGCCGTAGTTCGCATCGGTGAGCACCGTGTGCGGCAGGTCGTCGAAGAACAGGAAGCCCTGCGGGAGGGTGTTGTCCGGCTGCCAGCCATACTGGAACTGGCGTGTGCGATAGCGGCGTGTGCGGTATTCGCCGTAGACCCCTGCCTTCAGCGTGGGTTCGAGTGTCCCGATGAGGAAGTCATGGCGGTAGTTGGCATTGGCGGAGGCTATGTGCTCGTCGAGCCGCGTGAACTCACGGCTTATGCGGTAGATGCCCATCCGCTGATCCGTGCGGTCGGTACGCTCTATCAGCCGACGGTCGGGCAGGTCACGGTTGGCGTAGGCATAGCCCACGCTCCAGTCCACGTGGTCGCGGTCGAACGTGTGGCGGCCTGTCAGCTGGGTGTTGTATGTGGAGCGCGACGAGTAGTAGTACTCCATGTCGTTGATGTTGTCCGGCTGTGCGTTGAAGCCGTTGCGTTCTGCGTAGCGGTTCTTCGCTATCTGGTTGAAGATGTTTTTCCACTCGAAATAATGGCGTGTGTCGCGCGGACGGAAGGACATGTTGAGCATCGCCCCGAGGCGCACATCGTTGCTGTACTGGTTGTCGGTGGCGCGGCGCAGAGCCACGGGCTTGTCGTTCGCGGTGTCGTAGGGGCCGTAGAGCGAGTTCTCCATGTCGGTCTGTGTCTTGTAGGTGTTGCTGTAGTTCATGGTGGCCAGCAGTCCCAGACGGCTGCCGTCGTTGGCTTCCCATGTGTGGTTATAGCTTGCGTTCAGCTTCATGTCGCCCAGCGGACGGCGTGTGCGCAGTGTCCAGTCGTTGTTCAGTCCGTTGCCGAGCAGGTCGAGGCGCGGGTTATTGCTGTTCGCATAGCCGGAGTAGGCGTTGAGCTTCCCTGTCATGCCGACATCGAGGCTTCTGTAGCCGCTGCCGAAGCCTGCCCAGTCCCACGCGCTGCCGCGTGACGACGTGAAGCTGCGGAAGTGGGTCTGGTCGTTCACGCCGTAGCCCACGGAGAGCTCCAGCCCGCCGTCGGTGGGCTGCTGCTTGGTGTTGACAAGGATGAAGCCGCCGGTGAAGTCGGCCGGATATTCCGGTGCCGGGCTTTTCACGATGACCATGTTGTCCAGCTGCGAACTCGGGAGGATGTCGAACGAGAACGCGCGGGAGTCGGCCTCCGAGCTGGGCACCGCCCCGCCGTTGAGCCACACGTTATTGTAGCGTTGTGCCAGTCCGCGCACCGTGACGAACTTCCCGTCGACGACCGACACTCCGGGCACACGGCGTATCACCTCCGAGGCGTCTTTGTCCTGCGTGCGTGCTATCTGCTGTGCCGACACGCCCGTCTGCACCACCAGGCTGCGCCGTTGTTCCTGCACCTGTGCCATCTCGGTGTTGCGGCGTGCGGAGGCTGTCACCTGCACCTCGCCCAGTGTCTGCGTGTCGCTCTCCATCAGGAAGTCGAGCGTCACCTCACCCGTGGCAGGCACCTTGACGGCCTCTCTCACGATGTTCTGATAGCCGATGTAGCGTATTGTCAGCGTGTATGTGCCGGCGGGGAGCTCGAGCGTGTATGCGCCGTCCATGTCGGCAGTGGCACCTTTCTGTCCCTCCTCGGCGAAGATGGTGGCTCCCGTCAGCGGCTCGTTGTCTTGTTTGTCCTTAATCGTTCCCTTCACAATCCCTGCCTCCGCCGTCTGCATACAACAGAGCATGAGGAGCAGCATGAGTGCGGTTCTCGTCGTCAATGCGTCATTTCTCTTAATCATCGTGTCTGTACTTTCGTTTTCTTGTCGCAAAAGTATCGGCACGATGTTTCATGGAGATTACGGACATATTAAAAAGGCTTTACACTTGCAAGTCCGTTCACTTCCGCTTACTAACTGCTCACTAAACGTTTACTGACCCCTCGCCAGACGCTCCCTGAAGCCATATCCCGTTCACTAACCGTTCACTTTTCCACACTTCCGTTCACTAATTCCGTATTTGGGCGGTCAGGCACCCTAACGATGCCCATTCTTAGGGTCTAAGGATGCCCATTCATAGCACCTAACGATGCCCGTTCAAACGACCTAAGAATGGGCAAGCTTGGAACTCAACGATGGGCATCGTTGTAACGCGACACCTGACACTACTGTAAAGCACTGAAAATCAGCGTCTCCATGGACGTTCAACCACAATTTTGTGGACGTACAGCCACAGCTCTGTGGACGTACAACCATAGCTCCGTGGACGTACAACCACAACTCTGTGGCTGTACGTCCACAGAATTGCGGTTTCACGCGCCCGTTTATCGGCAAAGTCGCTTATATTTGCAGACACGAATGACAAGCAACAACAAACACACATCGCAGATATGAAGAAGACAAGAGCAGCCGTAGTCGGCTATGGCAACATCGGACGCTATGCCGTGCAGGCACTGGAGGCATCCGCGGACTTTGAGATTGCCGGTATCGTGCGCCGTCAGGGTGCTGAGGGGAAGCCCTCGGAGCTGGAGGCATACAAGGTGGTGAAGGACATTACGGAACTGGACGACGTGGATGTCGCCATCCTTGCCACTCCCACCCGCAGCTGTGAGGAATATGCGCGGAAGATCGTTCCGCTGGGGATAAATACCGTCGACAGCTTCGACATCCACGGGCAGATATGCCGCTACCGTGAGGCCATGATGCCCATCTGCAGAGAGCACAATGCCGTGTCGGTGATTGCCGCAGGCTGGGACCCGGGGTCGGACTCGGTGGTGCGCACGCTGATGCAGAGCCTCGCCCCCAAAGGACTGTCCTATACGAACTTCGGCCCCGGCATGTCGATGGGACATTCTGTCTGCGTCCGCTCGAAAAGCGGGGTGAAGGATGCCCTGTCCATGACCATACCTCTCGGCGAAGGCATACATCGCCGCATGGTGTATGTGGAGCTTGAAGACGGAGCAAGCCTTGAGGACGTGACAAGGGACATAAAAGCAGACCCCTACTTCTCCGGTGATGAGACACACGTATTCGCCGTGCCGTCGGTGGATGCCGTGCGCGACATGGGACACGGGGTGAACCTCGTGCGCAAGGGCGTGAGCGGCAAGACGCAGAACCAGCGGCTGGAGTTCAACATGAGCATCAACAACCCCGCAATGACGGGGCAGGTGCTCGTCAACGTGGCACGCGCCTCCATGCGCCTACAGCCCGGATGCTACACGATGGTGGAGATACCGGTCGTGGATATGCTGCCTGGCACACGGGAGGAGAACATCGCACACCTCGTGTGAGAAAGGGCGGCAGGGTCTGATGCCCGAAGAGCCTACATATATAATAAGGAGTACGCCCGCACGTCAAGCAAGACGCGCGGGCGTGTTCTTTCATTCCAGCAGCAGCTCGTAGTCGACGACGCCAAGCCACCTGTCGAACTTGCGACCCACGTCCCTGAAGCAGGACACCTGACGGAAGCCGAGTGTACGGTGCAGGGCGTAGCTCGCCGCGTTGCCCTCGGTGATGCAGGCAATCAAAACCCTGTAACCGGCGGTGCGGCAGTCGGCAATCAGCTTCTCCATCAGCTGCCGCCCGATGCCCTTGTGCAGGCAGTCGGGGTGCACATAGACCGTCGTCTCCAAGGTGTGCCGATAGGCGGCACGCTCTTTCCAGCGGTGGGCGTAGCAGTAGCCCTGTACCATGCCGTCGTCCTCAAACACCATGTATGGCATCCCGGCCGAGGTGAAGCCGCTGATGCGTTCTGCCATCTCCCTGCGCCCGAGTGGGTCAATCTCGAACGTGGCCGTACTGTTCACGATGTACCAGTTGTAGATGTCCGTAATGGCACCGATGTCCCTGCTTTCGACGTTTCTAATCATAACGTTCTCCTTGTCTTAGTCTGTACTTGGTTTGTATTTCGTCCGAAGGTCGCCGACACTGCTGCCGGTGAAGTAGTCCTCGATGAAGTCCCACCGCTCCTCGTCACCAAGCGTGTCCGTGCCGAAGAACATCTTGAACAGCTCTATCTGTTCGCCGAAGATCTGCTCGTTGGTGTCGAGGATGCGGTTGCTGTAGCCCTCACTGTCGACCTGTCGCAGGGTGTCCGGCTCACGGAACGTCACCATCACGGCCGGAGAGCCGCTCCCCTCGACGGTGAATGATAGTCCACCGAGCATCGAGAGTAGGTTGACGAGCGTGTTAAGGTCGGAGAAAGGTGTGCAGTAGAACGTCAGCCGGTCGCCCGCCATGCCGGTGATCTTCTGCTGGAACAGCTTCTGATAGCGCGACAGCAGGAGGTCGAAGCCGCGCGTCACGGTGAACGACAGCTCGTTGCTTGTCTTCTTCTTGGTGCTGCTGATGTAGCTGACGCTGCGTCCCTCCTCCGTGCGCGACTCGAGCAGCGAACGCAGGAAGTGCTTCGCAGAACGCACGTCGAGCTTGTGCTCCTCGAAGATGGCAAGCAGCTCCGACTCATCGAAGCGTCCCTTGGCGGTGAACAGCTTCAGGCTCATCATTCGCTTAAGGCTCAGGAACAGGGCATCGAGTCTCTGCTTCAACTCCGGCGCATCCATCTTCAGCAGCACCTCATGTCGACCTACGAGCACCGGCCGCATGCCCTCGGCAAGCGTGCCGTTGCAGAGGTGTTGCTTGAACTCCACGTATCCCATGTTGGGGAAGCACTCTTCCCACATGCTGTCCAGCCGGACACGGTAGGTGTCGGGCACGCCCTCGACCGGCGTGAGGAAGCGTGCAAACCGCAGGGCAAAGGCATCGCCGGTCTTGTCTTGCAGCAGTCCTTCTGTCATCAGGTTCAGCGGTGTCACCTCAATAATCTTGCGGCCGAACCGCTGTTCGAGGTCTTCCTCAATCCACAGCAAGGCGGTCTTGGAGACCTGTCCCAGCTCTGCCTCATAGTCCGTCTTGCTCCGCGTGCGTGGTATCTTGACGGCGAACTCGAAGTCAGACAGGGATACGGGCACCTGCTCGCGACGGCCTTTCATGTCGTAGACCTCCGTCAGCTTGTGCAGGATCACCGCCAGCTGTGTCTGCGAGATGTCGCCGAGCTGATGTAGGCGTGTCATGTAGTAGAAGTCGCGCTCGTGGTAGTCGGTTGCGGCAACGCTGGAGATGGAAGCATCGCGGCCGGAGCGGCCAATCTCCTGGATGTAATCGACGAACGTACTCGGCGGGGCGACGTGATATACGCGGTCGATGTCAGGAATGTCAACACCCATGCCGAAGGCCTTGGTGGCTACGATCATCTTCTTACCACCCTGCCGGAATGCCTCAACGATGGCGGCCTTCTGCTCCTTGTCCTTCTTGCCGTAGTACGTATCTACCAGATGCCAGTTCTGTACAGCCACCCACGACCTGACGCGCTGGTCCATGCCGCTGGCAAAAGGATAGTACAACAGTGTCTTGTGTTCTCTAAGATAGCCCTCCACGCGGTTGAAGATGGTCTGCTGCTTCTGCTTCTCGTATGTCTCACCATCCTTCAGCTCCAACTGGCGGATGTCGAAGCCCATGTTCTTGCGGCGCACGGTGCCGACATACACCTCTGACGGCTCCATGCACAGCGAACGGACGGTGGAGAACACCATGTCGTTCGGCCCCGCGGGGTTCCACACAGCCGTGGCTGTCAGTGCAAAGACGGGGAAGCCGTAGCCCAGCTCCTGCCGCAGTCCCGTGAGGTAACGTCCCAGAAACCAGTAGTCCACACGGAACTCCTTGCCCCATGTGGTCACGGTGTGGGCTTCGTCGATAACCACCAGGCCGATGTGCCGGTCACCGACGAAGTGGTGAATGTCGTAGCTCAACAACAGCTCCGGCGACAGATACAGCACGTCGGCACGCCCGTCCTTGACACGTTTGTAGACATCGGACTTCTGCTCGGGCGACAAGTCCGATGAGGCAAAGGCCGCCTTTGCATAGCCGGTCGCACAGAGGCTGTCCACCTGGTCTTCTATCAAGGCCTTCAGTGGCGACACCACTATCGTAAGCATCCCGTATTTCTGTCCGAGGAATATCGCAGGCAACTGGAACAGCAGTGACTTGCCAGCCCCTGTCGGTGCGGTCAGCAGGATGTTCGTCGCACTATCGCCCTTTGCTGCCCGTTCCGCTTCCTGAATAACTTTCTCAGCAATGCGGCCCTGCGAGACCGTCACCGTGGTCTTGCCGTTGTCGAGGTCTTCGTATAGTTCAAGGTTGCGGAAGCTGTCGTAGCCGAACGTGCCGTTCAGCACTGCCAGCACTTCGGGGCGACAGGCGGCAGGCAAGCTTCTGACAGCAATGCCCGTCGGCTTCTGCGTTCGCGCAGTGTTTTGATTCGGAGCTTTCATGAATACATGTTCTGAGGTTCGGACAAAGGTAACGAAAAACTGTCTTCAACAACATCTCCGACAGAAGCCTTATGCCCGTTTCAGAAGAAACCGGTAAGCCCCACGCAGAAATAACATTCATCATGAAAGAGACAATGGATCTATTATGGCGTAACTGTTCTGCGTTCGTGCAGCGTTCTTCAGCAGGTTATCATTTGTGACAATACAACAGCTCCGCAATCTCCTTGAATATCGTTCCGGCCATGCTGCCACCTGACGCAGGAAACTCCTTGCGCTGCACCGATACGAGAACTGTATATGCAGGAGCTTCCGCAGGGAAGTAACCAATGAAATCACCATAGATGCTACCGTCGTCAACCTCTGTTGTCGCACAGGCTCCGGCAATCTTCACTTTGTCTGAGTTGGCCTTCATCCCCAAGCCATCAGTTATAGAATAGCGGAGCACGCTCTTCATGCTTTCTATATTCTCTGTTTTGGCAATTTGAGGATTGACGACAACGACCGAGCCTTCCTTGTCAGTGATCTTAATCATCATTCCGTCATTGGCAATGGCATTATAGAAATCGAGCAGATAATAATATGTTTCAGAGCCTTGCGAGTAACCGACAAAACTGTTTGGCGCACCGGCTTCATCTATTATCTTCCGCTCTTGCTCAATGCGCTCATCCCTGTTGGCAAAGCTCATCCCTTCGGCTTTCGCCATTCCTACGGCAGACCCTCTTGCAAAGACCTCACGTAGGCTCATCTCACCATAGCCACCACGCCGCCAGTTGTGATCATAAGTCCCACCATTGCGCGTATTTTCCCCGTTGTTGTTTCGACCACTATCACCTTCCCTGCCTCTGCATCAAAATCCTTCAGATGTCTTTCAAGGATAGCAGAGACATCACTCTGTATCGTGTCATTGATACTGCTCTTTTGCTGAGTTCCTGACTGGCAGGCAGTCATCGCCACGCCTGCAGCCAAGACGCTCGTCAGGTACCGTTATGACACCGACATTAGGTTCTATGGTGCAAAAGGGAAAATTGGCTGCTTGAGCTTTGACGTTCGACAGGCAATTGAACAACGTGGACTTACCCACGTTGGGCAGTCCGACTATACCACACTGTAAAGCCATTTTCTATCTTCCATTATTTTGTTCGCGCAAAATTAGTGAAAAAAACATTCTGCTCAAAATATACTGCCCGATTGCGGTCCGAGAGCATATACCCATCACATTGGGATGCGACAGCACCTCATTCTCAATAATATTCATAGCCCCTGCACGTACGCATATTTCCATATCATACCCCATAGCTTTTTGCCCATACGCTTATTAAATTTTGCACAGACCTGATATGTCTATCACGATGCGATACGGAGAATTTTTTGTATTTGACATAAAAGAGTGCTGAGATAAAAAGTCTCCCTCTCATCATGAGAGGGAGACAATCTTTCATAGTCGATTTGCACCTGCTTGTCGTTGTGCTTTAGAGTTTTCAAGCTGTTCCTGAATTTTCTTATTCATCATTTTGTTGACAACAATCTTTCCTATCAACCAAATGATAAGATAGACAAATGCTGTAGTGATGTTGAATACATACCATAAGAGTAGAGCAAGCGGCCAAAGCCAAGAAATGTATTTCTTAATTTTTTCTTTACCCTTGACAAAGTCAACCTCTTCATGATTAACAGGGTAACTATATTCCGTTCGTTGACCTGTTCCATCCATTAGGAAATGGAAATGACCTCCTGCATAATTATAATATACAAACCAAAAAGGAGCATAAACATATTTGCCCTTTGTGGTAAGGTTGAAACTCGAGGATGCACGGAAATTACGTATTTCCTGATTACCGATTTGGTTGAGAGCTGCATTTTTAGCTGTTTCTTCTACCATATCTTTACCGTGTTTTTGCCATACAAGAGTCTCGTCTGCGTTACGCTCTAGCGTCATCAAGTTCTCGTCATTAAAGTCGATCATTCCATCAGCAT
>CAVHVD010000055.1:0-3411 GCA_963639425.1 Faecalibacterium prausnitzii | reverse complement strand
GTGCAAGAATGAGGGGTTGGATGTCTATCACTTGAGAGAACGTTCGGGAGAGTGCGATTTTGTCGTGTGCGATGGTAACAGAGTGCTTCAGTGCATCCAAGTGTCCTATGATATTTCGTCCGAGAAAACTCGTAAGCGGGAAATCAACGGCTTGCTTCTTGCCAATAGAAGAACCAAGTGTGAGAACCTTTTGCTGCTGACAGATCACGAGTATGAAGATTTGGAGAGGGACGGACACCACATTCAGATCAAGCCCGTGTATGAATGGAGCACTGAAAACGCGCAAAATAAGGCGTTCTGACGCGTCGAAATTTGTAAATTAAGGCGTTCTACTGCACCTAAAATATGCAAAATAAGGCGTTGGGGATAAAGAGAGAGAGAAGCCACCGAGGTGTAGTGTGCACCCGATGGCTTCTCTCTTTGTGTGTGACGATATGGTTGTGTGTCCCTTTTACTTCGCGTAGCTCACGGAGCGTGTCTCGCGTATCACGGTGATCTTCACCTGTCCTGGGTATGTCATCTCGTCCTGAATCTTCTTTGCTATCTCTCCGGACAGCTGTTCGGTCGCCTTGTCGTCGATCTTGTCGGCTCCCACGATGACGCGCAGCTCGCGTCCAGCCTGTATCGCATAGGTCTTCGTCACGCCGGGGTAGGAAGCTGCCAGCTGCTCCAGGTCGTTCAGACGCTTTATGTATGCCTCCACAATCTCGCGACGTGCGCCGGGGCGTGCGCCGGAGATGGCATCGCATACCTGAACGATGGGTGCCAGCAGTGTGGTCATCTCCGTCTCGTCGTGGTGCGCGCCTATGGCGTTGCAGATGTCCGGCTTCTCCTTGTATTTCTCCGCCAGCTTCATGCCGAGTATTGCGTGCGGCAGTTCCGGCTCGTCGTCGGGCACCTTGCCGATGTCGTGCAGCAGTCCGGCACGGCGTGCCTTCTTGGGGTTCAGTCCCAGCTCCGTTGCCATCACTGCACAGAGGTTTGCCGTCTCGCGTGCATGCTGTAACAGGTTCTGTCCGTATGACGAGCGATACTTCATCTTTCCTATCAGTCTGATGAGTTCCGGATGCAGGCCGTGGATGCCCAGGTCGATGGTGGTGCGCTTGCCGGTCTCTATGATTTCGTCTTCCACCTGCTTGCGCACTTTGGCAACCACCTCCTCGATGCGTGCAGGGTGGATGCGTCCGTCGGTGACGAGCTGGTGCAGAGCCAGGCGTGCTATCTCGCGGCGGACGGGGTCGAATGCCGACAGCACTATCGACTCCGGCGTGTCATTCACGATGATCTCCACGCCTGTCGCGGCTTCCAGCGCACGGATGTTGCGTCCCTCGCGTCCGATGATGCGTCCTTTTATCTCGTCGCTGTCGATGTGAAACACGGTCACGGAGTTCTCAATGGCTGTTTCCGTCGCCACGCGCTGTATGCTCTGTATCACGATGCGCTTGGCCTCCTTGTTGGCTGTCAGCTTGGCGTCGTCCATGATGTCGTTGATGTACGACTGCGCCTGTGTCTTGGCCTCCTCCTTGAGCGATTCTATCATGCGGTTCTTTGCCTCCTCGGCCGACAGTCCCGATATTGCTTCCAACTTCTCTATCTCCTGCTGCTGCATCCTGTCCAGCTCTTCCTGCTTCTTGGCGGCAATGTCCAGCTGGCTGTTCAGGTTGTCCTTCAGCGTCTCGGTCTCCTGCTTGCGGCGTTGCAGCTCTTCCTGACGCTGGTTCAGCACCATCTCCCGTTGCTTTATGCGGTTCTCTGCCTGCTGTATCTTCTGGTTGCGCAGTGCCACCTCTTTCTCCAGCTCGGCTTTCTTGTTCAGGAATTTCTCCTTCACCTCCAGCAACTTGTTCTTCTTTATCACTTCTGCTTCGGCGTTGGCCTCATTCAGTATCTCTTCGGTCTTTGTCTTGAGGATGTGTTTCTGCACCAAAAACATCACACCGGCTCCCAATGCCAGTGCCGCGATGCACAATCCTATGGTCACTAATGTCATTGTATGTTGCTAATAATAAATGATTTGAAAAATAAAACTGCGTAATCTCTCTCTATTTCTTTCTCCTTAGTCTTTAAATCTTAAAAACTTCCAAACTTCAAAAACTTTCTCTCTCTCCACACACTTGCGTCTGGCAACAAAAAAACGCGCCACATCATCGTCCCCATGTGCCGTCAGCATCGTGCGAATGCTGTCACCACATGTGTGTGTTGCAGTGCGTGTGTCTCGAAGAAGTGTCTAAGAATATCTGCTTGACAAGTTGCGGAGAGTGCCTCACCCATTCAGCTGGGTGTCCATCTCGCTGTTGAGCTCTCTTATCTTGTCCGTAAAAGGTGTCGTATCGTTCCGGTTCTGCTGCACCAGGCTCTCCAGCGAAAAGTGGTAGGCCACCATCGCCAACGCCATCTCGTGCGTCACCTTGGGATATCTCTCCTTGTACCTGTTGATATAGATCTCCACCTGTCTGGCTGCTTTCCTGTATATCTCCTCATCGCTTCTCTTGATCGTGAGGGGATAGATTATGCCCGCCAGCATTATGTTTATTCTTATCTTGTCCTCGTCTTCACTCATACATCGTCCCTTCCTGTGTGTTTTCGGCTCCCGTTGATGTTCTTTTTGCTTCTCAATTGTTGCTCCTCAGCAGGGCGATGCATTTGTCGACTTCGCGCACCAATGCCGATAGTTTCTGCTTCGTCTCGCCGATGTCGCCACCGTTGAGACTCGCCGCTATCGCCGCTTTGCGGTTGGAGTATGCACGTTGCAAATCGCTGTAGTCGGCCTCAACTTTGTCGAGACGTTCGGTCTTTTCTTGCAGAAGCCTTTCCGTTTCGGCACACTTCTCTTTCAACTCATTGTTGACGTACATCATGTGCCTTATGCGTGCCTCGAAGTTGCCGAGCAGCTTTTTTTCCTCTTCCGTCATTCTCCAATCCCAAAAGACAGCACAAATTTACACATTTAAAACAGACCCGCAAATGTTTCGTGTCTCTTTGTGCCAATTATTTTTCTACCGTACCCCGTGATGCAAAGATACGACATGCGACACCCGCTTTGCAATACCCCTTGAAAGAAAGTTTGGCGGTTTGGATTTTTGCGACGTGTAACCCGCACATTTCCAGTGTGTTGCGCCGCCAAAACTATTTTTAGCATGCGCCGCGCACTCCGATTTTTACACACGCCACAGGATATGGGTGTGAACGCGCGGTGCTTTCCACTCTGTAACGCTGTGCTTTGCGGTGCCGGAACCACGGAGACGGAACATGCCGCGTTGCGACTTGTGACGGCTTGCTGCACGGTTGCATATCGTTGCGGCTTTTATTCGTAAAAACAGTCTCAGTAATCTCAGTTTCGGGGATTGTGTGTGCACATACACTCCCATTAAAAAACCTCCATCCCTAACTTTATATATATAAATATAAATA
>CAVHVD010000054.1:0-24494 GCA_963639425.1 Faecalibacterium prausnitzii | reverse complement strand
GGCGCACTCTCTCGAAATGCGGTGCAAAGGTAGAGCAAATATTTTAATGCGCAAACCTTTGCGTGCCTTTTTTATCCATAGATGGCTCTTTTGCCGGCCAGCAACGTGTTGCGCATCAGCGACACAATGGTCATGGGGCCAACACCGCCAGGCACAGGCGTGATGAACGCGCACTTAGGAGCCACTTCGTCGAACTTGACATCACCATTCAGGCGGAAGCCGCTCTTGCGACTTGCATCCGGCACACGTGTGGTGCCCACATCTATCACCGTGGCACCCTCCTTGACCATGTCGGCTGTCACGAAGTCAGGACGGCCAATGGCGGCTATTATTATATCTGCCTCACGACATTCCTTCTTCAGGTCACGGCTATGGCTGTGGCACACGGTCACTGTGGCATCGCCGGGATTGGTCTTCTGCATCATGAGCATTGCCATCGGCTTGCCAACGATGTTGCTACGCCCAAGCACCACACACTTCTTGCCCGATGTCTCAACGCCATAGCGACGCAGCAGTTCCATGATGCCGTTAGGTGTTGCCGAGACATAGCAGGGCAGTCCTATCGACAGACGCCCGACATTTATCGGGTGGAAGCCGTCGACATCCTTGCGATAGTCAATGGTCTCGATGACCTTCTGCTCGGATATGTGCTTCGGCAACGGTAGCTGCACGATAAATCCATCCACATCGTCGTCGTCGTTCAGGCGGCGCACTTCCTCAAGCAGACGTTCTTCGGTGACATCGGCCTCAAAGCGTATCAGCGAAGACTTGAAGCCACACGCCTCGCACGCCTTCACCTTGTTGGCGACGTAGGTCTCACTGCCACCATCGTGTCCCACGAGTATGGCAGCCAAATGCGGACGCTTGCCGCCGTTGGCAACTATCTGTTCCACCTCGGCCGCAATCTCCTGCTTGATCTGTGCCGCTACGGCCTTTCCATCTATCAGTGTCATATTCCAATCCTTTATTTGCCCATCCTAAGATTCGACGGCATCATCTTTCCCATCTTGTGGCTTGTCACCATCTTCATCATCTTGCGCGTTTGGTCGAACTGCTTGATCAGGCGGTTCACCTCCTGAATGTCCGTGCCGCTACCTTTGGCAATGCGCTGACGACGTTGGCCGTTGATAATCTCCGGATGCGTGCGCTCTTCAGGGGTCATTGAGTAGATAATCGCCTCCACGCTCTTGAAAGCATTGTCGTCGATGTCGATGTCCTTTATGGCTTTGCCTACGCCAGGGATCATCGATGCCAAATCCTTCAGGTTGCCCATCTTCTTTATCTGTCCTATCTGCGTCAGGAAGTCGTTGAAGTCAAATTGGTTCTTCTGTATCTTCTTCTGCAACTTCTTGGCCATGTCATCGTCATACTGCTCCTGGGCGCGTTCCACGAGCGACACGATGTCGCCCATGCCGAGGATGCGGTCTGCCATACGCTCGGGGTGGAACTTGTCGATGGCCTCGAGCTTCTCGCCCGTACCGATGAACTTTATAGGCTTGTTGACGACCGTGCGTATCGACAAGGCAGCACCGCCGCGTGTGTCACCGTCGAGCTTAGTCAGCACAACACCGGTGAAGTCCAGGCGGTCGTTGAACTCCTTTGCCGTGTTCACGGCATCCTGTCCCGTCATGGCATCGACGACAAACAGAATCTCGTCAGGGTTGATACCCGCCTTGATTGCTGCGATCTCGTTCATCATCTCCTCGTCAACAGCCAGACGGCCGGCGGTATCGACAATCACCACATCGCAGCCTTTGGCCTTGGCTTCCTGCACCGCATGCTGTGCGATGCTGACAGGGTCCTTGCTGTCCGGCTCCGAGTACATCGGCACGTCAATCTGCTGTGCCAGTACGTTGAGCTGCTCCACGGCTGCCGGACGGTAGACATCGCACGCCACGAGCAGCGGCTTGCGGTTCATCTTCGTCTTCAGCATACGCGCCAGCTTGCCGGAGAATGTCGTCTTTCCGGAGCCTTGCAGACCCGACATCAGTATCACCGTGGGCTTGCCGTTCAGATTCAGCTCGGCGGTCTCTCCGCCCATCAGCGTTGCCAGTTCGTCGTGCACAATCTTCACCATCAGCTGGCTGGGCTTGACGGCTGTCAGCACATTCTGTCCCAACGCCTTCTGCTTCACAGTGTCGGTGAAGGTCTTTGCGACCTTATAGTTCACGTCGGCATCAAGCAAAGCCTTGCGTACATCCTTCAGCGTTTCGGCAACGTTTATCTCGGTAATCTTGCCTTCGCCTTTCAGTATCTTGAACGAGCGTTCTAATCTTTCGCTTAAGTTGTCAAACATGGTTCCCTCGCCTCTGTTTCTTTTTCAAGTGTCTTATCCGTTAATGCCCATAAGGAACTCGTCGTTGTCACGTGTGTTCTCCATGAGCGTCTTTATCTTCTCCATTGCTTCCTGCGGCGTCATGTCGGCCATGAACTTACGTGTTATCCACATACGATCCAGAGTGGTCTTGTCTTGAAGCAGGTCGTCGCGGCGTGTGCTCGACAGCACGACGTTGATGGCAGGGAATATGCGCTTGTTGCTGAGCGTGCGGTCAAGCTGCAACTCCATGTTGCCCGTACCTTTGAACTCCTCGAATATCACGTCGTCCATCTTCGAGCCGGTCTCGGTCAGTGCCGTTGCCAAGATTGTCAGTGAGCCGCCACCCTCGATGTTGCGTGCAGCACCGAAGAAGCTCTTTGGCTTGTGCAGGGCATTTGCGTCGACACCGCCGGAGAGCACCTTGCCCGATGCCGGAGCCACCGTGTTGTATGCACGTGCCAGTCGTGTTATGGAATCAAGGAATATCACCACGTCGTGTCCACATTCCACCAAACGCTTTGCCTTCTCAAGCACGATGCCTGCAATCTTCACGTGGCGTTCTGCCGGTTCGTCAAATGTGGAGGCGATGACTTCTGCATTCACGGTACGCGCCATGTCCGTCACCTCCTCGGGACGTTCGTCGATGAGCAACACCATCATGTACACCTCGGGGTGGTTGGCTGCAATGGCGTTGGCTATGTCTTTCATAAGCGTGGTCTTACCGGTCTTGGGCTGTGCCACGATGAGCGCACGCTGTCCCTTGCCGATAGGGGTGAAGAGGTCTACTATGCGCACCGACAGGGGGTCACGTCCATTACCACGGCAGAGTGTGAACTTCTCGTCGGGGAAGAGTGGGGTGAGGTGCTCGAAAGGTACGCGGTCACGCACGTTATCCGGATGCAGGCCGTTGATCTTCTGTACCTTCACCAGCGGGAAGTACTTCTCACCCTCCTTTGGTGGGCGTATCACGCCTTCCACCACGTCGCCGGTCTTGAGTCCGAACAGCTTGATTTGCGATTGCGACACGTAGACATCGTCGGGGCTTGACAGGTAGTTGTAGTCCGACGAGCGCAGGAACCCGTAGCCGTCGGGCATGATCTCGAGCACGCCCCATCCTGTCAGAATATCGTCAAACTCATACGGACGTTCCTGCTGTTTCTTCTCGTAGTGGTTGTGGTTGGCGTTGTTGCCTTGAGCGTAGTTATGCTGTCTGTCTTCCGCCGGTTGTGCAGCTGTCGTCGGTCTGACGGCAGGTGAAGCATTGTCGGCATCTGCCTTTTGTGATGCGAACTTGTCGATGAGTTCTGTCGGCAGCTCGGTCTTGTCCGACGGCATTTCTTCTATTGGCACGAAGCCTGTGTTCTCCACGGCCGGTACCGGCTGTACGACTGCGTTCTTAGGCTTGCGTCCTCTCTTCTTCGGAGCTACCGCACCCTGTGCGGGAGTTGCCGTTTCGGTGTTCTGGCTCTGCATCGCTGCGTTTTTCTGTGCTATGCGTTCAGCCACCTTCTCCACGTCTTCCGCATTCGGCTGCTTGGGAGCCGAACGTTTGCGTCCGGGCTTACGGGGTGCCGTGTCTTCTGCCGCCTGCGCTGCTGTGGCTTCCGTCTGCGGTGCCTGCTGTGGCTCTTGCTGTGCAACCGGTGTCGTGGCGTTCTTCGGTGCCTCTGCCGACTCCGTTGCCGGTTCGGCCGGAGCCTGCTGTTTCGGCCTCTTGACGGCGGGCTGGACGATGGTCATCTTCTGCTCGTCGCGTCGTGCTGTGCCGTCCTGCGATGCGGTGAACACCTTGTCCACAACCCCGCTCTTCACGGTCACGCGCTTGCGCTTCTGACGTGGCTCGCCTTCCTGCTTGGTGCTCGTAGCTGTTTTGCTTGCACTGGCACTTGCCTGTTCGTCCAGTATTTCGTAAACAAGTTTGTCTTTTTCGAGTGAGTCGGCCTTCTTTATGCCCATCTCGCGGGCAATGTCGCGCAACTCTGTCAGTGTTTTTTCGTTTAATTGAACGATGTTGTACATAAAGAAATTTTATGATGTGATATGTTTTCTGTCTCTTCCTGAAACACTGCGGAACGCCGCGCCCACGACACTGCTCGTGCCTGCTTGGTTCATACTCCGGTCTTCTGTGAAAAGATTGTTGACTGTCGGGCTGATCCGCGGCTTTTCAGCTCCTCGCGGCAGATGCCGCATTCATGGTGTCGCTGTTGCAGCGGTGCCTTTCAGCGGTGCAAAGTTAGCAAATAATTCATTCGCACAACTCTTTGCCGCGTTTTTTGTCGCTCTCGCTTCTGCTCTTGCCACGTGTCATTCCTGCACCACGCTTATCACCATTGCCCGCTTGCTGTCGGGGCTTATGCAGAAGCGGTTGTCGGGTCGCAGCCCCACGACCCACACTATGTCCTGCCCACAGCACAGCACCTGCTGACGTTGCTTGTCTGCAAGACTCATCTTCCTGTCGGTCAGGAAGTCGCTGACGAGCTTGCGCCCCTTCATGCCGAATGGCACGAACCAGTCTCCCTGTCGCCACGGGCGCATGTGAAGTTCGTGCTTCAGCTTGTCGGCATCGAGGCAGGCGGTGTCGCAACGGCGAGGGATCACGAAGCCATCGGTCACGTCGACGGTCTCCATACGCAGCTGCACGGGTCGCTGCTCCTCACGTCCGCGGATTACGAGTCTATCGCGGTCGCGCACTATCGTGTGCGTGTCCGACGTGAACACCTTGCCCGGCTGTCCGTGGTGCAGCGCATGCAGCATATCGGCCGCCTGTGCCGCGCTGAATCCCAGTGGAGCCACCGTCTCATATAGCAGAGCCTCCGGCGACGGTTCTGCCAGCAGTGCCTTGATGCCCATGCCGTCGTCTGTGAGTGTCCGCTTGCGTCCTTCGTCTATACCATTATTGTATATAGCAGCTGCCGCGTCGAGGTTCGCCGCTGTGCGCAGAATGTTCTGCCGCACGGCGGGGTTGATGTCTGTCATCAGCGGAAGCAGCAGCAAGCGTATCTTGTTGCGCATCACGTCGGCTTCAAGGTTGGTGCTGTCTGTCACCCATTCCTGTCCCAAGCGGTTCAGATACCGCTCGATGTCCTGTCTGCCGACACACAGCAGCGGACGCACCGTGTGCCCGTTCCTGCAACGTATGCCGCGCAGTCCGTTTATCCCTGTCCCGCGCATCAGGTTCAGCAAGAAGGTCTCCACGCTGTCGTCCTCATGGTGTGCCACAGCCACGTGTTGTGCCTTGCGTGTCTCCATCAGACGGGCGAACCACGTGTAGCGCAGGTCGCGGGCAGCCATCTCTATGGACACATGGTGCTCACGTGCATATCCGCTTGTGTCGAAATGCGTGATGTGGAGGCAGATGCCGAGACGCTGGCACAGCCGTCGCACGAATTCCTCGTCGCGGCACGACTCCGCCCCGCGCAGGTGGAAGTTGCAGTGTGCGGCCTCACAGGTGTAGCCCAGACGTAGCAGAACCAGCAGCAGTGCCACCGAGTCTGAGCCGCCGCTCAGTGCCACCAGCAGCTTGTCGCCCTTTTGCATCAGGGCTTTCTGCCTGATGAATCTGCCGACCTTGTCCTCAAATGCCTTTGTCTCTTCCATACACACGTGCGTGAGCACAAAAGTAGGGCTTTTTTCACTGCTGCCAACGTCGCAGGATGTGTAATTGTTGTACCTTTGGCGGCTATGACGGACTACAAGAAAACTCTGGATGAATATTGGCGCACGTTCGATGCCGCAGGCTTTGTCAGCCAAGACCCCGTGCAGGTGCCGAGGACTGTGATGTCGCGTGCCGACGCATCCGTTGCCGACATTGAGATAACGGCCATGTGGACAGCCATGATAGCGTGGGGCAGGAGAGAGCAAATCCTCAAGGATGCCACCCGCCTGCTTGATCTATGCGGCAACCGCCCTGCGGAGTTCATCCGGCGACAGGGGTTTGCCTCGCTCTCCGACGACCTGTCGGTGCACCGCACACTCAAGGGCAAGGACTTCAAACAGGTGTGTCGTAATATGTATGATTTCTATCATGAGAACCTTTCCATGCAGGGCTTCCTCCTGCGTTTCGAGAGCGTCTACTGCATAGACGACCTGTTGCAACGGCTGTGCAATATGTTCGAACCCGCCGCCATGGGCAACCCCAAGCATCACTCCGCTTGTAAGCGCGTCAACATGCTACTGCGCTGGATGGTGCGCAAGGACGACATCGACCTTGGGCTGTGGCGAACGCTGCTCATCACCCCTGCAAACCTATATGCCGTGCTCGACACGCACGTGGCGCAGCAAGCACGGCAGATGGGGCTTATCAGTGTGTCGCGCGAGTCATGGAACGCCGTTCTCGAGCTCACCGATGTCTACCGCAGCTGGGACTGTGAAGACCCGCTGAAATATGACATGGTGCTCATGCGTCTCCATCTCGACAAATCTACTCTTTCTTCAAATCAACCTTGATTTGCAACTCGTCGAGCTGCTTCGCGTCGAGTGCCGACGGTGCGTCGAGCATCACGTCGCGTCCGTTGTTGTTCTTTGGGAATGCTATGCAGTCGCGTATGCTGTCCAGACCCGCGAAGATGCTCACCCAGCGATCCAGGCCGTAGGCCAGTCCGCCATGTGGCGGTGCGCCGAACTTGAAAGCGTTGATGAGGAAGCCGAACTGCTCCTGTGCCCGCTCGGGCGTGAAGCCCAAAATCTCGAACATCTTGGCCTGGAGCTTCGGGTCGTGGATACGTATTGAGCCGCCGCCCACCTCAATGCCGTTGCACACCATGTCGTAGGCATCGGCACGCACGTCCTCGGGCTTGGTGTCGAGCAACGGTATATCTTCGTCCTTGGGGTGCGTGAACGGATGGTGCATGGCCATTAGCCTGCCTTCCTCCTCGCTCCATTCGAACATCGGGAAGTCCACCACCCACAGCAGTGCAAACTTGTTCTTGTCGCGCAGTCCCAGTATGTCCGCCACCTTCAGACGCAACTCGCTCAGCTGCTTGCGCGTCCTCATGGCGTCGTTGCCGCTGAGAATTAGAATCAGGTCGCCGGCCTTCGCGCCGAAAGCGTCCCGCATCTGTTGCAGCGTGTCCTGGCCGTAGAACTTGTCCACGCTCGACTTCACGCTGCCGTCGTCGCCCACACGCGCATACACCATGCCCTTGGCTCCTATCTGCGGTGTCTTCACGTATTCGGTCAGCGCGTCTATCTGCTTGCGCGTGAACGATGCTGCTCCTTCGGCACAGATGCCGCCGATGTATTTGGCCTCGTCGAACACGGAGAAACCGTGACCCTTGAGGACATCCATCAGCTCCACGAACTTCATGCCGAAGCGTAGGTCGGGTTTGTCGCTGCCGTAGTATTTCATGGCATCGGCCCACGGCATACGCCGGAACGGGGCTTCGCCAAGGTCTACGCCGCGCACGCTCTTGAACAGGTGCTTGGTCATGTCTTCAAACAGAGATATGATGTCGTCCTGATTGACGAAGCTCATCTCGCAGTCTATCTGCGTGAACTCCGGCTGGCGGTCGGCGCGCAGGTCCTCGTCGCGGAAGCACTTCGCGATCTGGAAGTAGCGGTCGAAGCCGGCCACCATCAGCAGCTGCTTCAGCGTCTGCGGGCTCTGCGGCAGGGCATAGAACTGTCCCGGGTTCATGCGCGAGGGCACCACGAAGTCGCGTGCCCCCTCGGGCGTAGAGCCTATCAGGTTCGGCGTCTCAACTTCGATGAAGCCCTTGCCGTCGAGATAGTTGCGCACCTCGATTGTCATCTTGTGACGCAGTTCGAGATTGCGGCGCACACAGCTCCTGCGCAAGTCCAGGTACCGATATTTCATGCGTATGTCGTCGCCACCGTCGGTGTTGTCCTCGATGGTGAACGGGGGCGTCGCCGAGGTGTTGAGCACGTTCAGCGCAGACACTGCAATCTCTATGTCGCCGGTCGGCAGGTTGGGGTTCTTGTTCGAGCGTTCGCTGACCGTGCCCGTCACCTGTATGACGTATTCGCGTCCCAGCTTGTTGGCTTCGTCGCACAGTGCGGCATCGGCGGCTTCGTTAAACACCAGCTGCGTCAGGCCGTAGCGGTCGCGCAGATCCACAAATGTCATTCCGCCCATCTTCCGGCTTCGCTGCACCCATCCGGCCAGCGTCACCTGTCGACCCGCATCGGCCAGGCGCAACTCTCCACAAGTATGTGTCCTATACATATCTTATCTCTGTTATAATATTATCGTGTCACGATACGAAGCGCAAAATTACGATTTTTCTTCACTACTGTTGTCCCCGTCCGAAATTAATGGCCTAATTTTGCGGCGTTTTCTAACACCCCACAGCATGAAGTTCACATTTCTCAACGGACAGAAGGTAAGGCTGCGTGCCTTGGAGCCGGAGGACGTGGACACGTTGTACGACATGGAGAACGACCCGCAGACATGGGCTGTCACGGATGCCAGCGTGCCATATTCGCACAACGCCCTGCGGCAGTATGTCGATGCGTCGCAGAACGACCTGTTTGCCGACCGCCAGCTGCGGCTCATGATTGTGGAGCAGGACGGCGGCGCGACGGTGGGTGCAATAGATATCTTCGGCTTCGAGCCGATGCACGCGCGTGCTGAGGTCGGCGTGGCAGTGATGGCACGCTACCGCAGCCGCGGATATGGTGGCGAGGCTGTCCGGCTGCTCTGCACCTATGCCTTCTGCCATCTGCACATGAAGCAGCTCACGGCGCACGTGGGCACCGACAACGTGGGGTCGTTGCGTATGTTCCGCCGTTTGGGCTTCAGGGACTGCGGCGTGCTCAGGGACTGGTGGCGGCAGGACGGCGCGTACAAGGATGTGGCTCTGCTGCAGCTGCTGCGCGAGGACTATGTGGCGATGCCGCATGCCGAAGGATAGACACCTCAAAACATTCAGATATGGAGACCATAATTTCAGCTTTGTTCGACTTCGACGGCGTTGTTGTCGACACCGAGCCTCAGTACAGCCGGTTCTGGCACAAGATCGGCACGGAACATCTCGGCATGGACAACTTCGACACTCTAATAAAAGGACAGACGCTGACCAGCATCTACGGACGCTACTTCCCCGAGCAGGAGGAGCTGCAAAGCCGCATCACGGCCGCGCTGCTCGACTTCGAGCGGAACATGGACTATGTCTACGTTCCCGGCGTGCGTGAGTTCGTGGCTGACCTGCGCCTGCATGGTGTCAGGACGGCTGTGGTCACAAGCTCCAATGCCGACAAGATGGAGGCGGTCTACCGTCACCGTCCGGAGGTACGCAGTATGTTCGACCGCATATTCATCTCCGAAGACTTCAGCCGCTCGAAGCCCGACCCCGACTGCTACCTGCTCGGTATGCGAACCTTCGGCGCAACACCGGACAGCACCTATGTGTTCGAGGATTCGTTCAACGGACTGCAGGCAGGCATGGCTTCGGGAGCCACCGTCATCGGCCTCTCCACCACAAACGCCGCCGATGCCATTGCCCCGCTGTGCCATCACGTCATCGCCGACTTCACGGGCATGGACTACGACCGCCTGATGCAGCTCTCAAAGTAGCGACACACACCCTTGCAGGGACAGGATTTCACGCTTGTGCAGCCCCGAAATAGGGGGCGCAGAACCGCCCGTCTGCGGACGTACAACCACAGATCTGTGGCTGTACGTCCATAGCCGCGTGGTTGTACGTCCATAGAGTTGTGGCTGTACGTCCACAGAACTGTGGACGTACAGCCACAAACGCGTTGATTTTCAGTGATTTATCGTTAGTCCTGCGGCAACACACGGAGGACACGCACACCCGTCCATGCGTTGTTGTCGGCGAGCAGCTTGTTCAGCGTGTAGCGCGATGCCACCACCTTGCCATCCTTCTGCGAGGCGTGTATCAGCGTCAGCTTCTTGCCTATGTTGAAGGCGATGCCCACGTGGGCGATGTCCAGCCCGTTGGCGTTGGTGGTGATGGCTATGATGTCACCGTCCTTGATCCACGGGAAGCCTTCGTTGGGCAGGTACTCCTTGGGGATGTACTTGTACTCCGTACCGTTGATGGCCGCTTCGATGTCTTTCATCTTCGCCATGTCGGTGGCCGAGGCTGCCAGCTGCGGATACTCACCGGCGTGTGCCGTCAGGTATCCGGCATGAGCCTTGCCCGTGTAGGTGCTCTGATAATCGGTGATGTCTTGCAGCAGACCCTGCTTCACGGCGTTGTTGATCCAGTCGGTTATGTAGTGTATGCGCGATGCGTAGCCGTCGATCTTGCCGTCGCGGTAGCGCAGCTTCTGCACGTAACCGGCAAAGGTATCTTCGTCCTGGTCGTTGTTCTCGTCCTTGGGGGTGAGCGTCATCGCTATGACATACTCCACGAACGTCACGCCGTCGAGTTCGTCGGTGTTGATGACGAGGCTCTCCTGTCCGTCACGGTCGAGCACGTGTGTCACGTATGGGCGGTTAAGCATCGACACGGCATTGGACACCACGGACTTCGACAGATCCTGTGCATATGCCGTCGCAGACAGGAGCGTTGCGCCGATGGCGCAGCAAAGCATTTTGATATTCTTCATCTTGGTTCTCTATTGTTTCTGTTGGTTTCCGTAGCCCGTTACTCGCCGCTACCAGCATCGGCCAGCATCTCGCCTTCGATGAACAGGCGCACCAGCTCCGTCTTGGCATTGGTGCGCACGGTTATGGACTTCTTGAACTTGCCGGGGAAGCGTCCCTTGCCGTTGTATGTTACCTTTATGGTGCCGGTCTTGCCGGGCTGCACAGGCTCTTGCGTATATTCGGGCACGGTGCATCCGCATGACGCGATGGCCTGATGGATGACCAGCGGGCCGTCGCCGACGTTGGTGAATGTGAAGGTGGTTGTCACCGTGGGACTCTTCTCGCTGAACGCCCCGAAGTCGTGTGTAGTCTTGTCAAACTTGATATCTGCCTGGTTCTGTGCCAGTGCGAAGCCCATGCTCATGACGAGCATAAGGACGTAAGTGACCAATCTTCTCATGTGCATTGAAGTTTTTACAACGTGTCGCAAAAGTACGCCCTTTTCCATAAACGCCAAGCACGGAAAGGTCAAAATGTATTAAAAGCCGTGCGTGGATGTACGTTCATACGCCCCATTCCGCACATCGGCACAAAAAGAGAGCAGGAGGCAGATGCTGCCGGTCGTTGGCCGCTCTCTGCCTCCTGCTCGGATGGTGTCCGTATGACTTTTGTGTCTTTTTACTTGGCTACCTTATTGAGCCTCTTGAGAATGGAGAATATGAAGGCTGCTGCCACAAGGCAGATGACCATCAGAACACCCCACACAACGATGAGGTCGTTGCCCCAGAGCCATCCGGGTATGGCAACGAGGAAGTTGCCGAAGGCGGTCGCCACGAACCAGCCGCCCATCATCATTCCCTTGTACTTCGGAGGAGCCACCTTGGTGACGAAGCTGATGCCGATGGGGCTGAGCAGCAGCTCGGCGAAGGTAAGCACGAGATAGGTGCCTACAAGCAGGTTGGGAGAGGCGTCGGCCATGTGCAGCGGCTGTCCGGTTGCGTCAAACTGCGGTGCCGGAAGTCCCATGGAGCCGATGGTCATGAGCAGGTAGGCAGCGGCGGCAACAAGCATGCCGATGCCAATCTTGGTGGGTGCCGTAGGCTCCTTGCCACGCTTGTTGAGGGCGGAGAATAGAGCGATGGAGACAGGGGTGAGCATGACCACGAAGCAGGCATTGAATTGCTGGAAGATTGGAGCCGAGACGGCAGTCACCTCGTCGGGCGACGGATACATACCGCACAGATAGCCCGCGCCGCCGAGAATCATGACGATGGCAACGATGCGTGCTATGCCCTTGTTTTGCGAGATGCCGAGGGCACCATAGACAATGAAGATGCACGCCAGCAGGTTGCGCACGTCGAACATCATGCTCTCAAGTCCCGTAGAGGTGGTAGCCGTGTAGTCGCGGGCGAAGTATGTCAGCGTGAGGCCGTTCTGATGGAAAGCCATCCAGAAGAAGATGACCACGGCAAAGACCAGACACAGACAGATGATGCGCTCCTTGGTTTGAGCCGGCGTGAGGTCGTCAACCACAGCCTCGGCTGCGCTCTTCTTACTGCCGCCCTTGCTGCTGATGACTTGCTTGAACGTGGGACGGAAGATGTAGAACACAAGGATGCTGAAGATGAGTGAGGCGCAGGCCACGGCGAAGGCGTAGTGATAGGAGTCGGCCTCGCTGACGCCAAGCGATGTCTGTGCCCACTCCATGGTCTTGATGGCTGCGGTAGGGGCAAACAGTGCGCCTACATTGATAGCCATATAGAACAGGGAGAAGCCCGAGTCGCGCTTGTCCGAAAACTCCTTGGTGTTGTAGAGGTCGCCGACCATGACTTGCAAGTTGCCCTTGAAGAAGCCGGTACCAAGACTGACGAGAAGCAGTGCCAGACCCATGGCACCGACAGCTATCGAGCCGCTGCCCATCGGTACAGACAGCAACAGGTAGCCGAAGAACATGATGAAGATGCCGATGGTCACCATGCGGCTGTAGCCCAGCCTGTCGGCGAGGGCTCCTCCAAACAGCGGCAGGAAGTAGACCATCATGAGGAATGTTGAATAGATTGTTCCGGCGGTGGCTGCGGAATAGCCGAAGTTGGCTTGCAAGAACATTACGAATACTGCCAGCATGGTGTAGTAGCCGAAACGCTCGCCCGTGTTGGCTATCGCCAATGCCCACAGGCCCTTGGGCTGACCTTTGTTGCTCGATAGCAACAGGAAGAACCATAGTATGGCCAGTACTACGATCATCGGGGTTGAAAGTGCTTGAAACATGTCGTTCAATTAGGTATTAAATTAGTGATTATCCAAAGACGCAACACCACCGTGGGCGTTGCGCACAAGCACAAATGTAGATACAATAATCGGAACGACAATGAACGTACGTCCACAAAACTTCAAGCTCCGGCAGGAACGTGCTGTTTCGCAGACTGTTCCAGCTCCTTCCGGAGATACCCGGCCGTGAAGCCGAGACCCGTGGCTGCCACTTCTTCGGGTGTGCCTGTGGCCACGACGGTGCCGCCGCCGCGCCCGCCGTCAGGGCCCATGTCAATGATGTGGTCGGCTAACTTGATGACATCGAGGTTGTGCTCTATCACAATCACGGTGTTGCCACGGTCGACGAGGCGGTTCACCACGCCCATCAGCACACGTATGTCCTCGAAGTGCAAACCCGTTGTGGGTTCGTCGAGGATGTAGAGCGTCTTGCCGGTGTCGCGTTTCGACAGTTCGGCAGCCAACTTGACACGTTGGCTTTCGCCGCCGGACAGGGTGGTGGATGACTGTCCCAACCTGATGTAGCCGAGGCCTACCTGCTGGATGGCTTTGATCTTGTTGAGGATGCTCGGCACGTTCTCAAAGAACTCAACCGCCTGGTTGATGGTCATGTCGAGAACATCGGCAATGGACTTGCCCTTGTAGCGCACCTCAAGCGTCTCGCGGTTGTACCGCTTGCCGTGGCAGACGGAACAAGGAACAAGCACGTCGGGCATGAAATTCATCTCGATGGCCTTGTAGCCGTTGCCCTGACATTCCTCACATCGCCCACCCTTAACATTGAAAGAGAAGCGTCCGGCCTTGTAGCCCCGTATCTTGGCTTCCGGCAGTTCGACAAACAGGTTGCGTATGTCTGAGAAGACGCCGGTGTAGGTGGCGGGATTGCTGCGCGGGGTTCTGCCGAGTGGTGACTGGTCGACATTGACCACCTTGTCTACATATTCAAGCCCGTCGACGCTGTCGTAGGGCAGGGGGGCTTGCAGGGAACGGTATAGCTTCTGTGAGAGTATGGGTTGCAGGGTCTCGTTGACGAGCGTCGACTTGCCACTGCCGCTGACACCCGTGACCACGGTCAGCGTGCCGAGAGGGAAGGAAACATCGACGTTGCGCAGGTTGTTGCCGCGGGCACCATGTATGGTCAGCGTCTTGCCGTTGCCCGTGCGGCGTACTGCCGGTACCTCAATGGCACGGGTGCCGTTAAGGTACTTCGATGTCAGCGTGTCCTGCCGCAACATCTGCTGTGGTGTGCCTTGGAACACGACATCACCGCCGAAACGTCCCGCACGCGGCCCCATGTCGACCACATAATCAGCATTAAGCATCATGTCCTTGTCGTGCTCCACCACGATGACGGTGTTGCCGATGTCGCGCAGCTCCTTGAGTGACTTGATGAGCCTGTCGTTGTCGCGCTGGTGCAGTCCGATGCTTGGCTCGTCGAGGATGTAGAGCACGTTGACCAACTGCGAACCGATCTGCGTGGCCAGGCGGATGCGCTGGCTCTCGCCGCCCGACAAGCTCGAAGATGTGCGATTTAGCTGGAGGTAGTCAAGGCCGACATCGGTGAGGAACTTCAACCTGTTGCGTATCTCCTTGAGTATCTCCGCAGAGATGATGCGCTGACGTTCGTTGAGGTATGGCTCTACATCTCCGACCCATCGGTACAGCTCGCCGATGTCCATCGTTGACAGCTGGTGGATGTTCTTGTCGTGGATGCGGTATGACAGAGCCTCCTTGTTGAGGCGTGCGCCGCCACAGTCGGGACAGGTTGCTGTGCGTGCAAACTGGTCGGCCCACTTCTGTGCTGTTGCGCTTTGGTCGCCGTCTTGCAGTGACTGTATGTACTTCACCAAGCCTTCGTAGGTTATGAAGTAGTCGCTCGAAGTACCAATAAGGCTGCTGCTGATTTTCACTTTCTCGTCGCTGCCATATAGAATCTCATCGATGGCTTCTTCAGGCATATCCTTCAGCGGCGTGTCTATGGTGAGGTCATAATGTTCGAGCAGAGCCGCTATCTGCCAGAATATCATGCTGCTCTTGTACTTCCCTATCGGAGCGATGGCTCCTTGGCGTACACTGAGGTTGCGGTTGGGAATGATCTTGTCGCTGTCAATGAGACTTACGACTCCCAGTCCCTTGCAGCGCGGACAGGCACCCTGCGGTGAGTTGAACGAGAACGTGTGTGGTGCCGCCTCCTTGTACGACAGTCCTGTGACGGGGTCCATGAGGCGGTTGCTGTAATGGCGCAGCTCGCCCGAGGCATCGTCGAGAACCGTCAGCAGCCCATCGGCGAGCTTCATGGCGTTGCTGACACTGTTCTTCAGACGGGCATCGTCCTTACCGGCGACCTTCAGCTTGTCGACCACAACCTCTATGTCATGGTTCTTATAACGCACGAGCTTCATGCCGGGTGTCACCTCCATGAGTTGTCCGTCGACACGCACGTGCAGGAACCCCTTGCGGCGGATGCTCTCGAACAACTCGCGGTAGTGACCCTTGCGGCTGCTTACCACAGGTGCCAGGATGTAGATGCGGTGTCCGTCGTAGTCACGAAGTATGAGCTCTATGATTTGGTCTTCAGTGTACTTCACCATCTTCTCGCCCGACAGATATGAGTAGGCTTCACCGGCGCGGGCATAGAGCAGACGCATGTAGTCGTAGACCTCGGTCTGTGTGCCCACGGTGGAGCGCGGGTTCTTGTTGGTGGTTTTCTGCTCGATGGATATTACGGGGCTGAGTCCTGTAATCTTGTCCACATCGGGGCGTTCCAGGTTGCCAAGGAAGTTGCGTGCATAGGCACTGAAGGTCTCAATGTAGCGTCGCTGACCTTCGGCGTAGATTGTGTCGAAAGCCAGCGACGATTTGCCAGAGCCACTCAGTCCGGTGATTACCGTCAGACTGTCGCGCGGTATCTGTACATCAATGTTCTTGAGGTTGTGTACGCGTGCGCCGTACACATTTACATATTCCGTCTCGTTGTCCATTGTCCTTGCTTTATCGTTTCAGTCCGCAACGCGAGCCGAACTGCAAAGGTAGTGCAAGCCGGAGACAATAGGAAATGCGCTCTTGTTTTTCATTGCAACGAGACGTCGGCCGTCCACCGCTCATTCCTTGTATGCGCTGCGTACTTGGTTCATGACGCGGAAGAAGTTTGCTCCCCATATCTTACGGAGCTGACCCTCGTCATATCCCATTTCGAGCAGACGGCACGTCAGGTTCAGCAGGTCGTTGGCTCCGGCGCAGCCTATGACACCGCCGCCGCCGTCGAAGTCAGACCCTATGCCTACATGGTCGATTCCAGCAACCTTGACGCAGTGGTCTATGTGGTTGACGACATCGGTTATTGATGCCTTGGCGCGGTCTTTATTGACATAGGACGAGAAAATGCACACCTGCACCACGCCGCCGTTGGCAGCAAGGGCACGCAGCTGTTCGTCTGTCAGGTTCCTGTCATGGAAAGTGCAGGCTTTTGCTCCGGAATGTGATGCTATGACGGGCTGCTTGCTGAGCTTTATGACATCCCAAAAGGTGGCTTCACTGGCGTGGGACAGGTCGACCATCATACCCACGCGGTTCATCTCCTTCACGACCTTGCGCCCGAACGGTGTGAGGCCGTGAATGGAGTCCTCGGTGTGTGTCGACGAGTGGCAGATGTCGTTGTCATAGCTGTGGCAGAGCGTGATGTAGTTGACACCCATCTTCTTGTAGCGTTCTATGTTCTTGATGTCCTTACCGATGGCATAGCCGTTCTCAATGCCGATGAAGAACGCTTTCTTCCCTTCCGCCTTCAGACGGATAAGGTCGTCCTCGGTGATGGCGATGCCGCAATAATCAGGATAGCGTGCGACATCATCGTAGATGGTCTGTATCAGACTGTTGCAGTTCTCCACAGCTTTCTGTAGAGAGGCATCATCGCGCTCTTTCTGCGAGAGGAATGCCGCAAGGAACTGTCCGTCGAGCATACCTTCTTCCATCTTCGGGATGTTTATCTGGTTGTTCATGCGACGGCCAAGGGTGTAGCCGTTCTTAATCCACAGCGGGGCATCGCAGTGTGTGTCGACGGAGAGGATGCGGCTGTGTATCTCCTTGGCTTTGCGATATGTAGCAGCCTTGTTTGTGATGTAGCCGAAGAGTTTCAGCATTTGCGGGTCTCCGATGTTGGCGAAGTCTTCAGGGTGGAACTGCACGGCCAGGATGGGACGGTAGGGATCTTCAATGGCTTCCGGTATGCTGTCGGGCGACCATGCCGTGACTGTCAACTCGGGAGCCACGTCCTTGATGGCCTGATGGTGACGACTATTGACTTGCAGCGTGCTCTGTCCCAATACCGATGCCGTGGTACTGCCTTGCACGATGCTCACGCTGTGGGCGATAGTGGTTTGTCCGTTGCCGACCATGTGCTTTTGATCCGACGGATGCTGTGTCGGCAGGTCTTGATAGAGCGTGCCACCCATCGCGACATTGACAAGTTGCAGACCGCGACAGATACCGAGCACAGGCATGGCGCGATCCTTTGCCAGCTTCATCAGCGTGAGGTCAAAGATGTCACGCTCAGCATCATGACGCCCCGACAGCGTGTCATCTGCAACACCATAATACTTCGCTTCGATGTCCTCGCCACCGGTCAGCACAAGTGCATCGATGTTGCTGATGATCTGACGCAGCTCATCGGTGTTCGTTGTTACGGTGATGAGATAAGGTACTCCACCGGCCAGCTCGACGCTATGTGCGTAGGCCAGCTTCAGGTTGGTGTAGTTGTTTCCTTGTTGCATTGAGATGCCGATCACGGGCTTGCTGTAAGCAGACGGTACAGTAGTGCTGTCAATCTCAGTGTACAATGTTGCCAACGGCTTCGACATACCGGAGTAGGGGGTGCTGCGACGCTGTGCGTGCATGAATGTGCATGCAATGCCGAGTGCAACGATAACGGTTAATGCTCTTTTCATACTTTGTCAATGTATTGTTTAGTCGCTGACAAAGGTATGCGTTTTTATGCTATGGTTGAATACATATTGTCACAGAAAAAGCTATTTCGCCGGAAAAAGTGTTATTCAGCAGCATTGTTGCCGGTCACATTGAACACAACGAACTCGCTGTTGGTACCGATGCGGAACTTGCCTCCCCAAATGCCAATGCCAGAGCTGACGTAGATGTTCGTCTTTCCTTTTCG
The DNA here is from genome assembly GCA_963639425.1 of Faecalibacterium prausnitzii. Taxonomy (GTDB): domain Bacteria; phylum Bacteroidota; class Bacteroidia; order Bacteroidales; family Bacteroidaceae; genus Bacteroides. The sequence goes on along the minus strand of CAVHVD010000054.1, from coordinate 6,227 downwards.
GGTGAACCCGTAGGCACATTCGTAGATGGCACTTGTTATGAGATTGATGGGGAACACCTGTCCGTAGTGCGTGTGTCCGGAGAGTTGCAGGTCAATGCCGGCGTTCTTGGCTTCTTCAAGGTTGTACGGCTGGTGGTCAATAAGAATCATAGGTTTGCTCCTGTCGAGGCCGTTGACAATCTCGTCAAGGCTCTTGCGCTTGGGATTGGTGCGGTCGTCACGTCCGATGACGTAGAAGCGGTTGTCGACCAGCATGGCTGTGTCTTTCAGCAGTGTTATGTCCGACAGCCTCATGAATTCGGTCGACTGCTTCACGCCAGCATAGTAGTCATGGTTGCCAAGGCAGGCGTAGACTCCAAGGGGAGCACTGATGCGTCTAAGCTCCTCATACACCTTATCTTGCATGTTCGGACTCACGTCGCTGTCGACAATATCTCCTGCAATGAGCACCATGTCGGGCTTCTTCTTGTTTATCATGTCTACCCATTTGGCGGCTTCGTCACGTCCGATGGTGTAGCCGAGATGCAGGTCGGAGATGCCGATGATGCGCAGCGGCCGTTCCAGTGGCTTGTCGATATCAACGTTCAGCATCACCCTCTTCTTATGGCGATAATTGGTGTTGCCATACGTGAAAAGCCCTATCATCAGCAACATGACACCCAACGAACCGTAGAGACTATGGTTGAACCACGGACGCACGGATGGAGCTATGAGGCGCACGATGTCAATGACGATGAATGTCATCAACAGGTAAAGTAGGATTAAGAGCCATGAAGTCCCGATGGTCTGTACAAGCCGCATGGTGCTCGCCGGAGCACTGCCACTCATGCAGAAGCCGAGAAACATCGATGCCAGCGGCATGACGAGAAGGATGACGGCTGTTGTTTTGGCTACTTTGCCGAAAGGAAGTATAGTCCAAATGTGCCAATAGACATAGACGACGGCAAGTAGTATAAGAACCATGGGCAGTATGGGCATTATTCTTGACATGTGGCTTTTGCAGATTTCTTCTTTATCATGTTAGTGCTTTTCGCACAGCAAAAGTAGGAAAACGAATGGGCAGCCGGACGGAATTGTTATCAAAACGAAAAGAACGTTATAAAGACGAATATCGTCATCAGTCTTTGTCGTATTTGATATTATTCCATACCTTTACGGAGGTGAATTGTTGAACGTTTTAAATGCACTATGGTCATGAAAAAGGAAACAATAGGCGAGAACGCCGGCACTATCTGGCGTATGTTGCTCTATAAGGGCAGCCGTGCCACAATGGAGGAAATAATGGATTCTACGGGACTGAATGCACTCGATGCCTCGGCAGCCATCGGATGGCTGGCACGTGAGGACAAGGTGCAGTTCTTCCGCGATGGTGAGGAGGACTATTTCGACATAGAGCGCGAGATGTACTACTGACGCCGAACAGAAAGACAAGGCACAGCCTGAACATCCCACTGCTAACTTGTGGGGCGTTCAGGCTGTGCTGTTTTCAGGATGTGAGTCCCGTAGCTTGTTACTTGCCGATGGGGATGATCGTTGCGTCGTCCATGAAGCTGGTGATGGGCTTTGCTTCGTACTGGATGCACATCATCACCATCTCCTCACTGCCTGTATTACGCAAGGCACGCACTCCCGCCGGAGACACTCTGATGATGCTTCCTTCGCTCACCTTGTTCTTCTCGCCGTCCACCTCATACTCGCCCTCACCGGCGATGATGACATAAAGTTCTTCGTGCGTCTTGTGCGAGTGGAGGAAGGGAGCATCCGCGCCGACAGCCAGACGTTGGAGCGAGGCCTCCGCACCCGTCAAGCCAAGTTCCTCACCCAAAAAGATTTTACCTTCCACATTCTTCCAACCGTTCAGGTTCTTGATTGCATAATTTGCCATACTTGTCTGTTGTTTTTAGTGATAACTGTTGTTCTTGATTGTCTCTGTACGGCAAAGGTACACACGCACCGACTGCAAGTCAAGTAGGCACATTTTTGTGCATTAGTTACCTCCACGTTAGTATTTGTCGGGTCAGACGTTTACGGCTCGCCGCTTAACACTCTTTAGCTTATCTGCGTCACGAGTCCGCACCTTCGGTCATGGGGAGAGGGCACGGATGCGCAAATAAAGCGGACGGCCGTTCATGATATTGGAGGGAAACGCTATCTTTGCCCAACCTTAGACACATGAGGTGCACACACAACAGTCTTATTGCCCATACACGATGAAGAAGATACTCAGCAGATTATGCCTCGTTCTTGTGCTGACTGCGGCCGCAACGCTCCAGGCCGTCGCACAGGAGAACCGTACATATATCACCCACACCATAGAGAAAGGGCAGAGCCTTTACTCCATATCAAATATGTATGGTGTCACCATCGACGACATCGTGCGCCTCAATCCCGGTAGCGACAAGGTGATCGTGAACGGGCGCACGCTGAAGATACCCGTGAAGAGCCAGACACAACAGGGCGTGGCGGCATCGGACGGCACACGCCAGGATGCCTCCGGCACGTTCCACACCATAACGCAAGGGGAGACGCTCTACCGCCTCACGCAGACATACCACATCACGGCGAAGGCTCTCTGCGATGCCAATCCCGGGCTGAGCGCACAGAACTTCCGCGCCGGACAGGTGATATTCATACCGGCATCGAAGGGCACGGAGGGCGACAGCGTGCAGCCGACGGCGCAACCCGCCGCACCGCAACCGACAGGCATACGTCCGGCCGTGCAGTCCGCTTGCCGCGATATGCACCGTGTGAAGCGCAAGGAGACAGCATACAGCATTGCCCGTCAGTACGGCATCACAGAGCAGGAACTCGTGGCTGCCAACCCCGAGATAAGCGACATGAGCAAGCTGAAGCGCGGTTCATTACTGTGCATCCCTTATTCAAAAGCCGAGACGGCGACGGCGACGGGCGCGCCGCAGCAGGCACCGACAAACGAGGAGCTGTTCAGCGAGAGCCGCAGCCACGGGAAAGACATAAAGGTGGTTAAGGCCGCCGTGATACTGCCGTTCACCTCGTCCGAGCCTGGCAGCGGCGAGCGTGGCCGCATGGTGGAGTACTACCAGGGACTGCTGCTCGCCGTTGACAGCCTGAAGCGACAGGGCGTGTCGATGGACATCTACGCCTATGACTCCGGCACCACGGAGACATCCGTGCAGCAGGTGCTGGACAAGAGCGAGATGCGCAGTATGGATGTGATATTCGGCCCACTATATGCCTCACAGATACGGCCGATAGCCGAGTTCGCACATAAGAACGGCATCAGGCTGGTAATTCCGTTCACCTCGCACGACAACACCGTATATCGCAATCCGCAGGTCTATCAGGTCAACACGCCGCAGTCGTACCTCTACTCGGAGGTCTACGACCACTTCCTGCGTCAGTTCGGCAACGCCCACGTCATCTTCATCGAAGCCACAAAAGATGTGGACTCCAAGGCCGACTTCATCAAGGGTATGCGCGAGAAGCTGGCTTCCAACGCCATCGCCACGACGACAGTCAAGGAGACGGCCACCGCCGATGAGTATATGGCCACGCTGAAACCTGGTGTTCCCAACGTGTTCATCCCGACATCGGGCAGCGACGACGTGCTGATAAAGGCCGTGCCGCAACTGATGGTGATGGTGAACGACTCGCTGTTCAACCACGAGGTACACCTGTTCGGCTACCCCGAATGGCAGACCTACACCAAGGACTACCTGTCCGAGTTCTTCGAGCTTGACACATACTTCTACACCTCGTTCTACACCAATAACCTGCTCTCTGCGCCGAAGCAGTTCGCCGTGAAGTTCCGCCGGTGGTATGGCAAAGACATGATGGACCGCTATCCCAAGTACGGCATGCTGGGCTTCGACACCGGCTACTTCTTCCTCAGCGGCCTGTCGCGCTACGGCTCTGCGCTCGAGGACAACGTCGGGCGCGTCAATCTGGTGCCTATGCAGACGGGCTTCAAGTTCCAGCGCGTCAACAACTGGGGCGGCTTCGTGAACAAGAAAGTGTTCTTCGTGCGCTTCAGCAAGAACCACGAGATCATAAAAATGGACTTCGATTGACTATGACTGAACCAACGCATGCTTTGACACGCCGTTTCGCCGCGGCTTTGGCAACCGTCTCGGTGCTTCTTCTGCTGCCGTCTGCTGCTTCTGCACAGATAGACCAGCTGCAGAGCGTTCTCTCCGTCGGCATAAACGCGGGCATGAACATGAACAAGGTGAGCTTCTCGCCGTCGGTACGTCAGAACAGCAAGAAGGACTTCACCGCCGGTGTGTCTGTGCGCTATCTCTCGGAGAAATATTTCGGCATGACGTGCGGCGTGCTGATGGAGGTGAACTATTCGCGTCGCGGGTGGTCCGAGCACTACGACGACTACCCTGATGTCTCATACCAGCGCACGATGGACTACGTGGAGGTGCCCTTCCTGGCACATCTGGCCTTCGGGAAGAGAGCCGTGCAGTTCTTCCTGCATGCAGGCCCGCAGGTGGGTGTCCTGCTCGGCGACAGCCACAGCATCGGCGGCGACTGGAGCGGCCTGGCGTTGCAGCAGACACAGCACAGCGAGGACATAAAGAAGAACTTCGACTATGGTCTTGCCGGTGGCGGAGGGCTGGAGATGAACACCGGCATAGGCCATTTCCTGCTTGAGGGACGCTATTACTACGCGCTGTCCGACTTCTTCGGCAACGACAAGAAGGAAATCTTCGGACGTTCGGCACACAGCGGACTGACCGTGAAGCTGACGTATCTGTTCGACCTGACAAGATGAGAGTGCGGCAGAATATTCGTATAACCTTAAACATAAAGAAAGACAAAAGAAGATGAAAGCAATGTGCATATCACAGCCCTGGGCATCGCTCGTGTGCGCCGGACTGGAGGATGTCCTCAACCGACCGTGGAAACCGAAGGAGAACCCGGGACGCATACTCATTGTGGCACTGAACGTCGAAGTGCCGCAGAACTACGCGGAGTTGTTGCCTGCCTGCTGGACATACCGTATAGACAACTACATAGCCATGAACCGCATGCCGGCCATCGACAGTCTGCCACACAACGTCATCCTGGGATACGTGGACGTGGAGGGCTTCACGGAGAAGGAAGAGTCTATATGGAGCCTGCCCGACTGCTGGGGGTGGAAGCTGAAGAACGCTCATGTGTTCAAGAACCCCATTCCGTGCGACAAGGAGAACGAGTTCCTGATAGACATAGACGACATCGACGAGAACAACCTGCCCGAGACCCTCGACGTGGTGCTGCCCTCCGCCGCCGGCGACGAGCTGGTGATGCCGCTCAGCCGCAAGAAGTTCGACAGCCTGATGGACGGGAACAAGGAACTGGACTTCAACGTATATGAAGACAACAGGGAGTTCTTCACGACCTATGCCGGCAAGATATGGAATCCGCGGCGGTTCACGACGCTGAAGGCCGTGGCTCCCGACGGCACGACGGCACGCTTTGCGATAGACAACGTGCAGCTGATACTCGAACGCGACGACGACGAGTGCCCGTTGAAGATCGAGAAGCGACAAGGGTGGGAGTACCTGTACTACGTGGTCTACACCCTGGGTGCGAAACTTTAGAGACAGCCCTACACACAGAGATGCCCGCTGCCGCGGAATGTCATGTTCCGTCCATGCAGCGGGCACTCTTTTTTCTGCGTCGTGCGGTCTCGTTTACTTTCGTTTACTAACCGTTCAAAAACTGTTCAATAATTGGTCACTGCTTGCCCATTGAAGCCGTGTTTTTGTTCCAAAATCTTCACTTTTCCACACTTTCGTTCAATAAGTCCCCGTTTGCCCGAGCAGGTACCCTAACGTTGGGCATTCTTAGGGTCTAACGATGGGCAAGCATAGCACCTAACGATGCCCGTTCAAAGAACCTAAGAATGCCCATCCTTGGAACGCAACGATGGGCATCGTAGGAAAGTGACGCTTGGTATCGATGTAACGCACTGAAAATCAATAGCTCCATGAACGTTCAACCACAGAGTTGTGGCTGTACGTCCACAGAGTTGTGGCTGTACGTCCACGGAGCTATGGTTGTACGTCCACGGAGCTATGGTTGTACGTCCACGGAGCTATGGTTGTACGTCCACGGAGCTATGGTTGTACGTCCACGGAGCTATGGTTGTACGTCCACGGAGCTATGGTTGTACGTCCACAAAGCTGTGCTTTCTATGTTTCCATCCAACTATTTTGACCATTATTTTTGTATCATGCAGGGATTCTATATTCAGG